>CAYTLC010000157.1:4196-5418 GCA_964438395.1 uncultured Candidatus Scalindua sp. | reverse complement strand
CAGTTAATACATATGTATAGTTGACCCCGTTCGCTATTTCAGATTTGTCAAATGCACAGATATAACCCTTATTCTCATTACACATTATCTGGAGTCGCTTACCAATGTATATAGATAAGTTCTTCAATCCTCAGAGTGTAGCCATAATAGGCGCTACAGAAGATCCTCAAAATATTACATCGACAATTATACAAAACCTCTTTGAGATGGGTTTCAAAGGGAGTGTTGTTCCTGTAAATCCACATCACGAAAAAGTGTTTGGGCTGAAATGCTACCCTTCACTTTTAGATGTTAATGAGAAAATAGATCTATCGATCATAGCAATCTCATCGAGTCATGTTCTTGAAATCCTTGAACAACATATTGGGCTCGGAATAAAGAACAGTATAATTATAAGCGGTGGCTTTGCGGAGATAGGTAGTAAAGGAGAGGCGATTGAAGAGGATGTAAAAAAAATATGCTCGGAAAACGGTATCAGGGTAATTGGTCCGAACTGCCTTGGAGTCCTTGATAATTATTCAAATTTCAGTACGTTTTTTTTGCCTTGGTCAAAGGTCAAACGCCCTTCAAAAGGGTATTTAAGTATTTTGTCACAAAGTGGCTCTTATTCCATAAGTATGCTGGATATGTTATCTCTTGAACGAATTGGTGTATCAAAATTTGTAAGTTATGGTAACCGTGCTGACGTTGGTGAATCAGAACTGATTGAATATCTATCCGATGATGAGTCCACAAATGTAATAGGGATTTATATGGAGTCGGTCGATGACGGGAGAAGGTTTATCCGTGCCTCCAGCCGCTGTTCCAGTGACAAGCATATGGTTGTGTTGAAGGTTGGCAGAGAAGATTCAGGTGTTGACGCGGCAAGGTCACATACAGGGGCTATTGCCGGTAAATATGAAGTTTATAAAGCCGCGTTTAAAAAATCAGGGATTGTGGAGGTTGACAATCTGGAGGAATTTATCGATGCCTGCAAAGTTCTTTCAATGCAAAAACCAGCTAGGGGAAATAAGATACTTGTTTTAACTAACGGAGGAGGGTTTGGTGTCTCGGTTTCAGATATGTGCGGATCTATGGATCTAAATGTCGTGAAGACACCATCTGAAATAAAGGAATCACTCTCAAAATATTTTCCTGAATATTTTATTTTAAATAACCCAATAGATCTGACAGGTAGTTCCGGTGATGAAGATTTTGGCATCGTGTTGGAAACAGCGTTTGT
>CAYTLC010000157.1:0-4096 GCA_964438395.1 uncultured Candidatus Scalindua sp. | reverse complement strand
TATTAGTAGATAGAGGTGGGATGCATGGCATATGATGCGACAAGAAAGATGGAAATAGAAATAATAGTGGAAAAGATATCAGATTCCGGGAAAAAAATTGCACTTCCTGACGAAGCCCTGGATATAGTAAAGCTCTCCGGAATTGATGTACCTGACCACATTTTAGTCAAATCACCCGGAGAGGCTATGGAAGCATCTGCTGAAATAGGTTTCCCACTGGTCATGAAGATTGCGTCAACCGAAGCGATTCACAAGAGTGAAGCAGGCGGTGTAGTTTTAGGTATACAGGGAGTGCAGGAGCTAGAGGAAAATTATAATAAGATCGTGACGGATCTGAATAGAGCGATACCGGATGCTCAAATATCGGGGGTTTTATTGCAAAAACAGATACCTGAAGCCACTCACTTAATCGTAGGCGGATTACACGATGAACAATTCGGGCCTGTGGTTATGTTTGGCATGGGAGGTATGCTGGTAGAACTCTTTAAGGACGTATCGTTCAGGATAGCGCCAGTAACGAAAGTTGAAGCGTTAGAGATGATCAGGGAGATAAAGGCGTATCCAGCCCTCTCCGGTTATAGAGGCTCAAAGGCTCTTGATATAAATCAGATTGTGAAAACAGTTATTATTATTTCCGATTTAATATCAAATATTAGTACAATAAAGGAAGTGGAACTAAACCCCCTGTTAGCATATGAGAAGAATGTTATGGCGGTTGATGCAAAGGTTATTTTAAGATAAGACACTAATTACACGAATTATCACGAATAGATGTTTAGGATGTTATTGTTCGACAAGGCGTAAATGAAAAAAAATGGCACTATTAAAAGAGTAAGATTTCATGGCAGAGGTGGCCAGGGAATGAAGACTGCCAGCCGGATTGTCGGTACTGCGGCGTTTATGGAGGGTTATTACGCCCAGGACTTTCCTGTTTATGGTGCAGAGAGAAGAGGTGCTCCAATTATGGCATTTGCGAGACTGTCTGATAGCCTCATACTTGAAAGAGGCATAATAACACGTCCTGACATCAACATTATAGCTGATGAAACGCTGCTTGATGATAATGCCGCTAAAGTATTACAAGGTGCGGATAGTGGAACGGTAACGATGGTTAATACACACTACACACCTTCTCATGTTAAAGAGACTTATGGTGTAAATGGAGAAGTTGCTACCGTTGATATAACAGAAACAGTCTTGAGGATTATTAATAAACCTGCTCTTAGCAGTGTAGCGGCAGCTTGTGCATGTAAATTAGCAGGCATGATTTCAAAGACCGCATTAAAAGAGGCCGTAACCAGGGAATTGACAGACATACATCTTAAAAGAGAATCTATAGACAGAAATGTTGAAGCGGCGATGATCTGCTTTGATAACACACCGGATATCTCTGCAACCGGATTCAAACATTCAGAAGGATATGATGGAAACAGAACTGTAAGGCTGGAATACGCAGATCCCTGCGTTGGTACTCCCAGTGTTTACGCAATGGGAAATACGATTGATAAAAAAACAGGAAATTGGCGTCTGTATAAGCCGGTAATCGACTATGAAGAGTGTTCCATGTGCCGAGCCTGTTTTGTCCACTGTCCGCACAGTTGTATCTCTGTCGACGATTCAGGTTATCCTCAAATAGATTATGATAACTGTAAAGGATGTTTTACATGTATGGATGAATGTCCAAAGGGTGCTATTTCAAGAGAACGTGAGGTAAGAGCATGGTAAAGGAGATGTTAACCGGTAATTATGCAGCGGCGTGGGGAGCAAGGCTGGCTGATGTTGATTATGTACCCGCGTTTCCCATTACCCCCCAATCTGAGATAATAGAGGTCCTGTCAAAATGGATTAATGGTGGGACCATGGATGCGATATTTACCAATATGGATTCCGAGCATTCAATGATTACGGCTGCCGGTACAGCTTCTGCAGCTGGTACAAGGGTTTTCTCTGCTACATCAAGCCAGGGTCTGCTGTACGGCTTTGAAATGCTCTATAACATTGCAGGATGGAGGGTGCCACTGGTCCTTATAAATGTGGCCAGGGCAATCTCTGCTCCGATCACACTTGAGCCAGACCATAATGACGTTCTTTCTGCCAGGGACACCGGCATTATTCAAATACATGCCGAAACATGCCAGGAGGTATTGGATACTATCCTGATGGCATACAGAATATCTGAAGATGAGAGGGTCCTACTGCCGGTTTTGATTAATATGGATGGATTCTACCTCTCTTTTACGAGAGAACCAGTGTTTATACCGGACAGGGATGAAGTCAAAAGCTTTCTACCTGAATACACACCAAAGCACGCGTTTTTAAAAGCTTCAGAGCCGATGGCACAGGGTGTTGCAGTCCTGGGCGGCAGTGCATATTCATATTTTAAATATCAACAACATTTAGCCTCCTTAAACGTGATAGAAGTGTACAACGAAGTGGCAGATGAATTTAATGGAGTTTTTGGCAGATCGTATCCTGCTATTGAGGCATTTATGATGGATGACGCGGAGTATGTGCTGATAATGAGCAATTCATTTACCGTCAAAGGCAAGGCTGCGGTAAAAGAGTTTAGAGAAAACGGAATAAAAGCAGGCCTACTCAGATTAAGACTTTTAAGGCCGTTTCCGGATGCAGAACTTAAGCTACATTTAAGTAACAGAAAAGCTGCTGCCGTTATCGACCAGAACATCAGTCCCGGCTCAGGTGGTATTCTCTATAAAGAGGTATCCGCCACGCTCTATCATGAGCATGACAGGCCTGAAGTACTGCTCTCTTTCATTGGAGGGTTAGGTGGCAAGGATATCAGCCGTGTCGAGTTTAAACATATTATTGATATGATGAAAAAAAGCATTGATACCGGGGTAGTTCCGGAAGCAGAGATTCTCTACACAGAAAATGATATGCAGCAGATGAACAAACTGTTGAAAATTGCAGGGAAAACTTGAACTTATTTTTCTGAAAATTATATATCATGAAAACAGAAACATATAAAGGTTTTAAGAGTATTTCCGCTGACGAGAACATCTCACCCGGAACGCCATTATGTACCGGTTGCGGTGGCCTCCTGGCCTTAAGGCTTGCACTGAAGGTTTTAGGGAAGAACGTTGTCATTGTTAATGCTGCGGGCTGTTTTACATTATTGTCAGTTTATCCATACACACCTTTCAGTTCGTCATGGATGTACACTGCAATGGCCTGTGCACCGGCAGGCGCTCAGGGCATAAGAGATGCGCTTGACATACTTATCAGGAAAGGGAAACTGGAAAGAGAAGAGGACCTGAAGGTGGTAGTCCTTACCGGCGATGGTACGGCAAATGATATTGGATTACAGTCTACTTCTGCGGCAATTCATAGAGGGTTGGATTTCTACTATTTCTGTTATGATAACGAGGCATTTTCTAATACCGGTTTTCAGATGTCGAGCGCTACACCATTTGGCTCAAAGACAAACACCTCATTTCCGGAAAAGATCAATCCCGAAGGAACAGTTCAAAAGAAAAAGGACCTGTTTGAGATATGGAGATCGCACAATCCACCCTATCTGGCGACAATATCACCATCACATCCTGTTGACCTATCAAACAAATTCGAAAAAGCGTCTCGCTACAAAGGTCCCAAACTTTTCATTGCGTTCTCACCTTGCCCTCCGGGATGGTCTTTTGGCTCCTCAAAATCGGTCAATGTTGCAAAACTTGCAGTACAGACAGGTCTATTGCCACTGAAAGAAGCTATTCATGGTAAAGTAGAACACACTGTAATCCCAAAGTTCAAACCTGTAGAAGAGTATCTCAAGACACAAGAGAGATATGCCCACCTCTTCGAACCAATAAAGCAGGTGGATATTATAAATACAATTCAGAAAGATATTGATGATTATTGGAAGCGCTACATATGAAGATGAAAGTTACGGGTCGCTGGTTATGGGTAAACAATTTTGGTCAGGTTTACCCTGCAATCTTTCTGGGTGACCAGTCCACTATTCCTGCTCAGTAAATACAATATTAATATATTTCAGCAGCGCTTTATGTTTAAACGGTTTTTTGAGAATAAAATCTACTTTGAAATCTTTATCATCAATAGGCTTAACAGCCTCGTCCCA
>CAYTLC010000156.1:3883-5556 GCA_964438395.1 uncultured Candidatus Scalindua sp. | reverse complement strand
TGACAGCGGTGTATAGCTCATCCTTTGTTTTTGCTGCGATCAGGTCCGACTGTACTTTTTTACGCTCCGGATGATGCTTGCTGTATCCTACAGCAAATTTCCGGAAGTATCTTACGCCTTTTAACATGGGTCGGGATTCTGCTATCATCTCATAGTGTCTCAGATACACTTCTCCCTGCTCCGTCAAATCAGGCCTTTCCGGTTTCGATCTCCCTTCCCACAGTGCACGTGTTTCTTTGAATATCCAGGGATTACCTATAGCACCTCTTGCTATGATCACTCCATCTAGCCCACTGGTCTTTATCCTTTCAACAATAGTTTCCGCAGTCATTAAGTCTCCGCTTCCAATGATTGTTGCCCCGGGAAACCGACGTTTTACTTCTGATACTATTTCCCAGTCCGCTTTGTCACGATAAAGTTCTTTGACTGATCTGCCGTGGATGATTAACGCATCAATCCCTTCCGCAACGGCTCCCTGGCATATCTGCCAGAACTTATCCATTGATTCCTGGCTCTTGTCAAATCCTGCACGAAGTTTGACTGTGACAGGGCATGAAACAGAATCTCTTACTAATCTAATAATCTTGATTGCAGTCTCAGGATCTTTTAACAGATTCCCTCCACTAGAACGTCTGAGTACTTTTGGGGCAGGGCAGGCAAAGTTCAGGTCGATCAGGTCGAACCCGACATTTGAAAATGCAGCGGCTGCTTCTGCCATAGTTTCCGGGTCTCCGCCGAGTATCTGCGCGCCGACCAGGCCTTCATCAACCCTGGGTTTGAAATAGAGTCTGTTGAAGGCTTTCTTGTGTAGGGCGATCTTGGCTAGTATTACACCTGTATACGCCAGCGGTGCACCATACTCATGGGCCAGTACCCTCATAGCTCTGTCTGTGTATCCGCTTAACGGAGCTTGATAAAATGGTACATCGAGAGTGATATTACCCAGTTTCAACATTATTTGATCCGACTCCTATTGCATAGTGTTTGTCCATAGTTTCTGGTTGCACAGATTATTAAGTGTAGATAACGATTATGAACTATTATCAGGGCTTGCATGTAGAACATGGTATTGCTCCGTCACGTATGGCGTGTTTCCTTGTTTGAAAATCAATTAAATCATCGGGGCTGCTTTGTAATTCCTGACAATCAGGTCGATGAAAGTTGCGTGAAAATTTTGAAGAGTATACGTGTCCACTCCATGTATTCACTGTTTTCGTTGTTTCCTGTTTGGCTGGTGTGGTGCCAGGTTCAGATTGCAGAGCGACGTCCCAGGTGGATTGCAAGCGGGCGTGATAGTGCTTTGCCATTGAGTGTCTGCCTTGAGCAGTGTAGAGTGTCACCAGATTGTTCAGTAATGTTGCTATATCCTGGTGACCCGGCTCCAGGGTTTTCTCCTGAATTTCGAGAGCCAGTTTATAGAGCTGCTCAGCCTTCCTTAATTTACCCTTAGTGTAGTAGAGTGTTGCTAAATTACTCAGGGATGTAGCAACATCCGGATGGTTCGTTCCAAGGACCTTTCTTCTTATTTCCAGTGAGCGCTTGTAAAGCTGCTCTGATTTTGAGTATTTACGCTGTAGCTTGTATAGTCCTGCCAGGTTATTAAGGGAAGTTGCATATGCGGTATTGTATTGCCCATTGCCCTTTTCGCTTAGTGACAGTGCTCTCATTAATAG
>CAYTLC010000156.1:2649-3783 GCA_964438395.1 uncultured Candidatus Scalindua sp. | reverse complement strand
TCGGCATCTGAGTATTTGCCTTGTGAAAAATGAATCAATCCCAGCATGCTCATGGAAGCCGCTGTTTTAGTATTGTCAGATCCAAATTTTTCTTCTGTTATCTTTAATGCTTCTTCAGCAACTTTCACCGCTTCCAAATATTTACCCTGTTTATTAAGAACAAGAGCCCTGGTTTGCAGTTCGGTCAATGATATGTCTTGTGCGTGTGCAGGGATGCCATAAGTCAGGCCTGATATTATCACCAGGGTGAGTAATAGCGTTTGAATGGCAGGGTACAAAGACTGAATTTCAAATGTTGTAATTTGTTTGGCCATAATATAATTATTTGTGATATGTCCCTGGCGCCTTTTATCCATGGAAATTTGTGTAATTCGTGTCTGTCATCAGTCACTCATCCTACTTGACTCGCCTAGCCCGCAACCTGCAACTCGTAACTCGTCAATCATTCGAATTAGAATCTCCTAATATATAAATAATTTGATAATTTTTAAACAAAATATTAAGATGCTGACTTAAAAGAGATAAACGTATGATTTTTAATAGAGGAAGGATTGGGCCCACAGATAATGTTAAGAAATGCTCACGTAGACGACGTGGAAGAACTGAATAGGTTAATCAATCAATTTGCCAAAGAAGACCTGATGTTGCCAAGGCCTTTGAGTGAGCTGTATGAAAAAATTCGTGATTACTACGTTTATACAGAGAATGGCAGTGTAAAAGGGTGTGCGGCGTTACATGTATTCTGGAAGGATCTGGCAGAGATCAAATCAGTTGCAGTTGACGAAAGTTTTCAGAAAAAAGGAATTGGTAAAGAGTTGGTGCAAAAATGTTTTGAAGAGGGGAAAGAACTTGGCATAAGCAGGTTGTTTGTTCTGACGTATATTCCTGAGTTTTTTGAACATATGGGGTTCAAGCGAATTGACAAAGATCTTCTACCTCATAAGATATGGTCTGAATGCGTAAAGTGTTATAAGTTCCCTGACTGTGGCGAAGTTCCACTGATGATTGAAATCTGATAGTTTGTGGCAGGTTTCTGCTTACTAGTGGTTATATTATTGAATCAAAACGTAGCGGAATCCCTCCAGAGGCGGACGTAAACGCCTTCAGGTTTCCATCATCGTACCTTAGTGTATA
>CAYTLC010000156.1:0-2549 GCA_964438395.1 uncultured Candidatus Scalindua sp. | reverse complement strand
GTATAAATGGAAGGCTGAAGCCATTCCGCTACAGTTTACATGTGTGTCTGTGTGAAGTTTACTTAACTTGTTCATCAGCAAGTTTAGTCCTGATATCATCCAGTATCTGGCGTCCACCTCTTCCGAGCAATCTTTCTGCAAGTTCGTTTCCCATAGTTAAATAATCATCTACTTTGCCCTCAATAGAATCTCTTATGATGGTGGTTCCATCGAGTGAGCATACAACTGCTTCCATCTTCAGGTTGACCGGGAATAAAACTTCTGCATGAGCGCCTATCGGGATCTGGCATCCTCCCTGTAGCCTTTTCAGAAGAGCTCTCTCTGCCAGTACTGCAAATCTGGTATCGAAGTGCTGTAAGACTTTAATAATTTTTTTGATCTGTTCATCATTTTCCCTGATTTCTATACATAGTGCTCCTTGTCCAACAGCATGAAGCATTATGTCAGATGGAATTATCTCACTGGCCTCGTCTCCACGGCCCAGTCTATTAAGGCCGGCCTGCGCTACAACTAATGCGTCAAGTTCACCTGACGCCAGTTTACCTAATCTGGTATCCAGGTTTCCTCTAAGGTCAACTATGTTGAGGTCCTGTCTGACTGCGAGGATCTGTGCCCTGCGTCTTAAGCTACTGGTTCCGAGTGTTGCACCTTGAGGAAGATCTTTTAGTGATTTGTTATCTTTGCTGATTAACGCATCGTGCGGGTCTTCACGTTTTGTTACTACTCCGATTTCGAGGCTATCAGGGATAGCAGTGGGCATATCCTTCGCGCTGTGGACAACCAGATCAACCCTCTTGTCAATAAGGGCTTCCTCAAGCTCTTTTGTGAAGAGTCCAATATCGCCTATCTTGGCAAGAGGAGTATCCAGTATCTTGTCACCGGTTGTCTTTATAACTTCAATAACAAATTCTATCTCTTTATTTGCTTTCTCCAGTTCAGATTTCACCCAATTCGCCTGGATCAGGGCCAGTTTGCTGCCTCTTGAACCAATAACAATCTTCTTTCTGTCTTCCAAAAAACCACTCCTATCTGTCTATATATAATTAGTCGTAAATATTAAAAATTAAAGGTACATTTGTCTCATAATTCGTTTTTATTGTCAATACTTTTTAATTCATGAGTATTACCACGAAGGCACCAAGGTGCCGAGGATATAAGATAAAAGAAAATTAACCACGGAAAGCACTGAATATCACGGAAACAAGAGAAACTGATTTACTCGAAATCCGTTCTTCGTGTCCTGGTGTCTTCGTGGCAAATGTATTTGTCCTTGATGAAAGGAGGATGTAAGTCTATAATTTCTCTTTCTAAAAGGATTAGTAAGCTATGATAGAGATAAAACCTGTTGAAAATGTGAATGCAACGGTAACGATTCCCGGCTCGAAGAGCTATACGAACAGAGCATTAATAACATCATTACTTGCTAATGGCGAATCGGTAATGAAGAATGCATTGTTAAGCGAAGATACCAGGGTTATGATTTCCTGCCTGGGTGAACTTGGCATACCGGTAAGCGTAATAGAGGAAGAAAATACGATAAGAATAACAGGGTGCGAGGGCAAGATACCTGTAGACAGCGCCAGTTTGTTTGCGCGTAATGCTGGAACGGTCGTGAGGTTTATGACAGCTGCCTTGACACTTGGTGATGGGAAATATGAGATTGATGGAATTGAGCGAATGAGACAGCGGCCCATACAACAGTTGATTGACGCCTTAAATCAGCTCGGCGCAGATGTTTCATCAAAGGAGGGTACCGGTTGTCCACCGGTATTGATAAATGCCAGTGGCTTAAAGGGTGGAACTGTCAAGATTCCGGGTAATATCAGTAGCCAGTATATCAGTGCCATCCTTTTAACAGCACCCTATGCAAACAGTGATGTCCGCATAGTTGTGATTGATGACCTTGCTTCAAAGAATTACGTTGATATGACTTTAGATGTTATGAGCAGGTTTGGTGTTACTGTTAAAAGGGATTCGTATAGAGAATTTTCTGTTAAATCAGGTCAGGTGTATAAGGGTTGTGAATATATGGTGGAGCCGGATGCATCAGGCGCTTCCTATTTTTTAGCTGCCGCTGCCATTACCGGGGGCAAGGTCAGGGTTGATGGTCTGGGTGAAGACTCGTTGCAGGGTGATGCCAGGTTTGTTGATATACTGGGCAAAATGGGTTGCAGGATAAAGAAGTCTCATGATTGGCTGGAGGTTGAGGGAGGCGAATTAAGTGGTATAGACATTGATATGAATGATACTCCAGATGTTGTACAGACACTGGCACCTGTTGCGGCTTTTGCGAAAGGGAATACGCGCATAAGAAATGTTAAAAATCTCAGGTACAAAGAGACTGATCGTATTACAGCTGTTGTTAACGAACTTAAAAAAGTGGGAGTCGAAGCAAGGGAGTTTGAAGACGGTATTGAAATTATTCCATCACCTCCGCATTCTGCAGATATATCAACCTACAATGACCATCGCATGGCAATGAGCTTTGCCCTTTTCGGTTTAAGAACCAAAGGGATAAAGATAAAGAATCCGGAATGTGTTGAAAAGAC
>CAYTLC010000155.1:0-5557 GCA_964438395.1 uncultured Candidatus Scalindua sp. | reverse complement strand
TTTAGCTTTTTTCTTAAGTGGCACTAACAATTTTTCTTTATCATAAACACGATCACTCACGTTTTCTGTAGCCAGCTCATAGTCCTGCCTCAGGAATATAGCCTCCTCCGGACATACCTCCTCGCAGTACCCGCAGAAAATGCACCGGAACATATCAATTTCATAGGTCTCCGCGTATCGGTTACCATTTTTATCTTCGGCGCCTATAAGATTAATACATTCAGACGGACAAACTGTAGAACAGAGCCCACAAGCGACACACTTCTCTTTACCATCTTCATCCCTCTGTAACTCATGCAAACCCCTGAAACGCGGATAAGGCGTCCATTTTTCATCAGGGTATTGCATCGTAACCACTTTAGATGGACTGAGAAAATGCTTTAACGTAAGCGTTAAACCTTGTATTAATGGTTTTATCATATTTTAAGTCTTCTTATCAAAGCCTGGTTTATAAAAGGGACATTACAAGCCCTGTTATCAAAACATTTACTATTGCCACAGGAAGCAAAACCTTCCATGCAAACTGCATAAGTTGATCAATTCTGAATCTCGGAAAAGTGGACCTCAGCCATACAAAGAAGAATATGCACATAGCCATTTTAATTAAGAACCAGACAACAGGCGGCAGGAACGGTCCTCTCCAGCCACCAAGAAAGAACGTAACACCAACTGCCGATACGGTAATAATATTTGCATACTCTGCCATGAAGAATAACGCAAACTTCATGCTACTGTATTCTGTATGGAATCCTGAAACAAGTTCAGTCTCTGCTTCCGGTAGATCAAACGGACATCTATTAGTTTCTGCTATAGCACTTATCGCATACACAACAAACGCTACAGGCTGCAACACAACAAACCACAAATTGGATTGAGCATTTACAGTATCTACAAGGCTCAATGATTCGGTCATCATAATGACCCCTATCAAAGACAATCCCATTGACAATTCATAACTAATCATCTGAGCAGACGATCTCAGTCCACCCAGTAATGAGTACTTATTATTAGACGACCAACCACCAAGTAAAATACCGTATACACCAACAGAAGAGACAGCAAGGATAAACAGAATACCAATGTTCACATCTGTTATCACCATATCAATACTTACACCCATAATATTTATTGTGTCCCCAAATGGGATAACAGCAATTGATAACAGAGCAGGGATCATAGCTATCGCAGGCGATAAGATAAATAAAAGCTTACTGGCATTTGCCGGAATTATGTCTTCCTTAGTTATTAACTTAAGTCCATCTGCAATAGGCTGAAGCAAACCATGCCATCCTACTCTCATGGGTCCGAGCCTGACCTGCATATGGGCCATAACTTTTCTTTCAACCCAGATAAGATAGGCTATCACCAACAACAGCACACCAATGACTATCCCAATCTTAATTGCTGCAAGTATTGCAATAATAATAGCATTTGACATTTATTTTATTCCTTCAGCTGGCCTTAAAGACATTCACTAATTGGATTCCCTGCAAAAACAAGATACCTCTCTATTTAGTCTTAGATATTTTTACGTTTGTGTAACCATCACCACGCAAGCTATTGACAGGCACCCACTCGTAATCCTCAGAGATAAAAACAGCTCCTTCTGGCACCCTGCCTGTTGTTTTTACTTTGAGTTTTATATTGCCTTGAGCTGACTCAATTTTCACATTATCACCGTCCGCAATCTTTGCCTTCTTTGCATCCTGCCTGTTAATTTCTACAAAGCATTCTGAAGCGAGAGAAACCAGTGACTCCGAATACCTGGAATATGTCCCCTGATGCCTCAGGCTTGAACCTGTTAATAATATGAATGGATATTTTTTATTACTCTTTATTACACTTGTTTTCTTACTGGTAATCTCAAACTGATATTTCTCTGCCTTGGTTTTATAGTATAGCGAAAGAATCCAATGAAAACCTTTTCTCCGCAATCTATTCACTTCAATTCCTTCATATACAGGAACACCTTTTCCTACTTCATCCACAATATCCTTGGACGTTGTATAGTGGAATTCATGACCCATCTTTTCCGCCAGGGCACATATAATCTGCCAATCCGGTTTAGAATCTCCAACCTGAGGTATAGCTTTGTGCAACCGTTGGACAGTCATCACCATATTTGTAAATGTTCCGCCTTTCTCTGCAAATGTTGACGACGGAAGAACCACATCTGCCAGCTGTGCGGTTTCAGTCAGGAAGCTATCCTGGACAACTACAAATTCGACTTTTTTAAATGCATCATTTACCTTCTTGCCATTTGGATAGTTAACTATAGGATTCTCTCCCATGACATAGAGCGCTTTTATTCTCTTCTTCACAGCCAGATCAAAGATATCACCAGGATTGTTCTTAAGAACGGCAGGTAGCTTAGCACCCCATGCGTCTTCAACAACATCCCTGTTCTCCTGATCATTAATATCGAGGTAACCAGGAAGAAATTCCGGTACAACACCCATATCATTTACACCTTGGGAATTATTATTCTCCCTTGAAAATACGATTGAAACTTTATCGGAATCTCCCTTATTAACTAATGCGCAAAGATTCATCAAAGCTTCTATTGTCTCCTCACCTGATGGATCTTCCTCTATATCTTTTCCACAGATGACATAACAATTTCCAGCTTTTGCTATCGAAGAAGCAGCAGCTCTGATACTATCCTCTGAAATATTTGTTGCCTTGGAAACCTTCTTGATTCCCAGATCAGATGATCTCAATGATGAACGTAGTTCATTAAAATTTTCCGTCTTATCAGCTGCTTTTTTCAAATTAACCAGCTTGTCATCAACAATAACTTTCATCATTGCGTTGATCAATGCTGTTTGTGTCCCCATCTTGTAATTCAAACGAAGAAGATTCTTTGCCTCACAGCCAAATTCAACATTTCTAACGTTCGCTATTATAACCTTTGTCTTGTTTACCCTTATCGCCTTCCTGACCATACTCCCGACGACAGGATGTGCTTCGCTTACGTCAGCACCTACAAAAAATACCGTATCTGCATTTTCTATCCCTTCCAGTGATGTTGACGCCATTCCATACGCAACAGAATTATTTATCAATCGATTAAGCGAAGGAGATTTCATATTGGATATATTATCAACATTGTTAGTCCCTAAAACAGTCCTGCAGAGCTTCTGGAACAGATAATTATCCTCATTTGTACATTTCTCAGAACCAATACCACCTATGGCATTACCTCCACTCTTTTTTATTATCTCACTGAATTTCTTTGATATATGATCAAGGGCATCATCCCATGAAGCCGAACGTAATTTACCACCCTTTTTTATCAATGGGGTTTTAATTCGCTTGTCAGAATTAATAAACTCGTGGCCAAATTTCCCCTTAACACACAGATTACTTTCGTTTATACCCAAATTTATATTTTCGTCTGCAGTCACCCTCATTACTTCATTGTCCTTGGTATTTATTACCAGGCTGCATCCAACCGCACAATATGTACAAATCGTTGGAGTTTTTTTCAACTCCCATGGCCTGGCCTTAAACTTTAGAGTTCTATCCTGCCACGAACCTGTTGGACATACCGAAACACAACCACCGCAGAAACTACAATCCAGCGGTTTGTCAAAAGCGGTACCGACAACTGTCTTAAATCCCCTGTTCTGATAATCAATTGCACCAACACCCGCAATTTCCTTACATACCTTAACACACCTGCTACAGAGAATGCATCTGTTGGAGTTGTACTCCAAAAGAGGATTGTCCCGTCTCATCGGATCGTCCAGTCTCGCACTCTTAAACCTCCCGGGTTTCAGTTTGAGGTCATGCGTGATCTCCTGTAAACCGCACTCTCCGGACTTATCACAAGTCGGACAATCAAGCGGATGGTGTGCCAGGAGATATTCCATAACAGACTTGGTATACTTCTCAGTTTCAGGAGTTTTCGTCCTTACTACCATCCCTTCAGCAACAGGTTGCGCACACGAGAATCTATGCCTCGACCTTCCACGTTCAGTAACCTCAACCATGCAGAGTCTGCAACCACCATACTGAGTCAATTTCGGATGATAGCACAGTCCGGGTATATAAATACCGTTGTCCTTGGCGGCCTTGAATATATTCGTACCTTTGGGAACACTAACAAGCTTATTGTCTATCGTAATATTTATCATAATTACTTAATTGCCATAAAATTACACTTGGCATAACAGAGGTTACACTCAATACATTTTTCCTTATCAATGAAGGCAACTTCTTCACGTGATCCGGATATTGCATCCACCGGACAATTTTTTATACACAGTGTACACTTTGTACACTTATCTGGAATAACCGTATATTTATGAAGCGCAACACATGACGCTGTCGGACACTCCTTATCATGAATATGTGCAATATATTCATCACGAAAATACCTGAGAGTGGACTTTACCGGGTTTGGAGCAGACTGACCTAATCCGCAAAGTGACATCAATCTTACCTCATCACACATTTTTTCCAATACCCCAATATCTTCCTCTTTACCTTCGCCCTGAGTAATCCTGTTAAGAATATCAAGCATAAGAACAGTACCAACCCTGCACGGAGGACATTTACCACATGATTCACTTGTACAAAAATCGAGAAAGAATCTTGCCAGATCAACCATACAAGTAGTTTCATCCAGTACGACAAAACTCCCTGAACCCATCATGGCACCAGCCTCTTTTAATGATTCAAAGTCTATGGGAGTATCAAGATATTTTTCCGGCAGACAGCCACCTGAGGGCCCTCCGATCTGCACCGCCTTAAATTTCTTCTTCTTTGGAATTCCCCCGCCCATATCAAACACTATCTCTCTGATAGTAGTACCCATAGGAACCTCAACCAAACCTGCTCGTTTTACATTCCCGGTTAATGAGAATATTTTAGTCCCCTTACTCTTTTCAGTACCGACTCTTGCATACCATTCAGCACCTCTATCAATGATCATGGGAACATTGGCGAATGTTTCAACATTATTCAAGCTGGTAGGTCTATCCCATAATCCTGCCTCCACTGATTGTGGCGGCCTGGTTCTGGGCATTCCACGTTTACCTTCAATGGAGAACTGCATAGCAGTAGACTCTCCACATACAAAAGCACCTGCACCCTCCTTTAACGTGATATCAAGACAATATTTGCTGCCTAAAATATTTTTACCCAGAAACCTGTGTTTTATTGCCTGTTTAATTGCCAGTTCCAGCCGCTCGATAGCCAATGGGTACTCAGCACGCACATATATGTAACCTTTTGTAGCACCTACTGCATACCCTCCGATAATCATACCTTCCAGGACAGAATGTGGATCACCCTCTAAAAGACTCCTATCCATGAAGGCTCCGGGATCCCCTTCATCAGCATTACATATAATATATTTCTGATCAGCAACATATTTAGAACATGATTCCCATTTCCACCCTGTGTCAAAACCGCCTCCACCGCGACCCCTCAAACCGGACATGCCAACCTCGCTGATGACAGCCAACTCCTTCATTCCCAGTGCTTTCTTGAGAGCTTTATACCCGCCACGCTCGATGTATTCGTCTATACTATCCGGATCAATTATTCC
>CAYTLC010000154.1:0-5566 GCA_964438395.1 uncultured Candidatus Scalindua sp. | reverse complement strand
ATCTCAAAGGAGAGTTTGGATAATAGTTCCTGGTTCTGTTTTTTGAGAGCAACCCCAATGTTAATATAAATGTTACCCAGGTCGGAGATACTATCAATTGTTAGATCTCCCGGCAATTTCAAATATTTTATCAATTCATCACAACTTTTTATACAACCTTCAATATCTTTAAGCGACACATAGATCCTGCTTAATGCGAGATGGGCTTCCAGCAAATATACATTCAACTTTAATATGTTTAAAAAGCACTCCTTAGCCTTAACATAATCCGGCTCGCTTAAATACAGTGAACCCAGCCTGATCAGTGTTTCAGGATTGTCCGGTTTTATTTCTAATATCTTATTGTAAATCTCCTTTGCGCCGTCATTATCTCCCTTTTTCTCGTATGTCATACCCAGGTGGAAAAAAGCGTCTATATGTCCTGCATCTTTACTGATAACTGATTTAAACCTGTTTATAGCTTCACAATGCTTATCGTCCTTAAAGAAAATGAGACCCTGTTGAAATTGTTGAACAATATCATCAGGGTAATCACTAAGAATTTTCTTTAAATACAACAAGGCTTTATCTGTCAACATAGACTTTTCATACAACTCTACAATACCGTATAGATAATCCTTATTTGCAAAATTATTATTTAATCCGTCATTAATGAATTGTTCTGCTAATTCAAGCTTATTCTGCTCTACAAAATATTTTCCGATAGCCAGATAGGGCATCCATTTTTTATCTGTATTATTTACTGCGTCATTTAATGATCGAGTCCCTTCACTCTCATTACCATGTATAAAACAGTTAATTGCTAAACGTACATGTGCGCGCCACTCGTTCTGAGATGAAAGGTAAGGTGTATCCGTAACTCTTGACGGGTCTGACCTTATTGAGTCCAGTAACTCTAAAAACTTATTTGTTGCATTGAGAAATTCATCATTTCTATTTAATTGGAAATAAATGGAAGAGAGTGTTTCATAGGCATCCAGGTAATCGTGACAAATGTCAAGCGTCTTCAATGCATATTTCTCCGCATTAGACAGGTCCTTCTTATTATAAAATGCATTACTTGCAATATTGTATGCAAGAACCCTGTATCGTGAGCTACTGTCATTCAATTCATAAAGCCTGATTGCTTCCAGTGCAGATGATAAGCACTTATCATATTTTTTCATTTTGAGATAACAGATAGCGAGGTATTGGTGGTTAAGTGGTTTCTGAGGATCGTTACGAATCTGTTCTTTTAGTAACGTCGAATCTCTAACAAATTTTCCTTCCATCTCTTCTTCATTCTGATCATAGCCATAATGATACATTTTAACATTTGCTATTTTCTTCCTGCTTTCAAATGTATCATCATCATGGGAGAGTATTTCATGGACAATACCCTTGAAGTGTAGGCCAAGATGGTTCTTGAACATCCTTGCCATACCGGCAACAGGTATGATTTCACCATCACAGGTTTTGCGGCTTAATTGTAGAAAAAGTATATTTGCATTCTTATCTTTGATAGATTCTTTAAGCTTGTGGGCATCTTCCTTTTCGATCTCCTCATCAGCATCGAGGAAAATTATCCAGTCACATGTTGCATACTTTATTGAAAGGTTCCTAGCCTTGCTAAAACTGTTCTCCCAGGGATGAAAGTATACTCTGGCACCAAATCTTTCAGCGATCTCAGTAGTCCTGTCAGTTGATCCGGTGTCTACGATGATTATTTCGTCGACATGATCCTTAACACTCTCTAAACAGGCGGAAAGATTTTCTTCCTCATTTTTCACAATCATACAGAGTGATAGAGTTGGATTATAGTCCATAATTTTTTGGGGAAAAATTTATCGTAATGACACTGACACAAGGCAGGAAGCCTGTGGCTTCAATATAATGTACAATATAAAAGCTCTTAATAAAGAGTAGGACTTAAGACTAACCGTTTATGTTTTTTTTGTTTTCTTCGTTATACCTGATTTCAGATGATTTCCCTGGCTATACAATCCCCATAGATAATACTTTTGAGATGCGAAGCCCAGTGCGGATTTCCTGATCTCCATTTCTGAATATTTGACATTGTACTTCCAGGTATGATAGTTGAAGCTGAGACTTCTCGCAAAATAGAGAGGTTTCAGACTGTTAATTATCTTCTTTCTCTCTTTACTGCTCTTTGAGATATCATACCGGTATACGAGGCTGTAGAAAATCTGGGTCCATAGCAGGATAGTCAGATCAAACACTTCCACCTTAAACATCTCATGTATTCTTGAAAATGCATACGGTTCTAAAAGCTCTTTAATGTCAGTCTGATATTTACTGTATTCCGCCAGGGCTTTTTCTTTAAGGTCAAGGATGTTGATGTCCAGCTCTTGCGGTTCTGCCAGATCCTTTAAGCCAAATGTATCAGGTGTAAAAAGATTACCGTTATTTCTGATCGTCCAGGCTTCCTTATTCTGCACAAGTACGGTCAGTAAAGTTTCGATTACCTGTTCAAACATGATGCCCAGTTTAGGAGCACTTGCCTTATGAATCTTTGTCCCCAGGCCACTCTGGCAGATTTTAAAACCTCCGAGAACAGCGTTCATAGACATAAAGATATCTATTCCATACTGCCTGGTGCTTTCGGCCCACGGTTGTTTTAGCAGATACTTTATGAGTTTCGGGGAAAACGCAAACTCTCCACCTATAGGCTGTCGGATGTCCATGGAAAACATACCAAACATGGCGGGATAACATATGTGGTTTGTGATAGTACCGTCAAACTGGTGCCTAGAGTAGAGTGGTATTACGTAGTCATAGCCGTCAACAACAGGCCTGCCAAGATACTCAATCCACTCTTTTGTTATTGATTTGAGATCTGCGTCTACAATAATTACAACTTCAGCGCGTACTTTTATTGCAAAATTGAACAGGTTTAAAATATTATTACCTTTACCTCGAATACCATGAGCAGTGCTGATGTATTTTTTTTCTATATGTGTTTTAGTGTCCAGAAAAGCTTCTTTTGTATTATCCGGACTATTGTTATCTACATTGACGATAATACTTTTTTTGTCCGGAAAATACTCACCAAGTCCTTCATCTACGATTTTGGTTACGTAAGAGATAGAATCAGATTCATTATATGAGGGTATTCCTACGACAACATTATATTTAGTACTCTGTTTTTTCTTCATGATATTCTTTTTGGACACAGATATCCCCGGACAGAAGGCGCCGAGGACAAGACTCAGATTATGAGAATTGTAAAATAAAAATATCTTTTAACTTTAGTCACTTTAGTTCACTTAAGGCACTTCAAACTTAGTCTGACCCCTTAATATTTCGAGACTCTTATCTCCGCAGTTGAACAACAGGTCAATGGCTGACATGTAAGGTTCAAAATCTCCAAATAGTTGATTATATACAGGATGTTTGAAATCCTGAAAAATTACCTCAATACCTTCTTTATCGAACAGCTCTAAATTCATGTATTTATTACCGTCCTTCCCTGCCAGGTATTTTTGGCTTCCCAACGTCTTGCAGATATCGATTAAACGTTCTGTAGGTTCTTCTCTCAGTTCTAAATCTGATGCCATAACAAGCCTGGTTTTTAGATCAAGAGTAGATATTAAAAATTTGATAATCTCAACGTTTATATCGACAAGGTGTTCCCAGTTGCGGCTGAAAATATCTTCAAAAAAACTTATATAATTTTCATAACAGGGCGATTTTGAGTAGTTGGTAATAAATGCCTGAAGATGTTTTCTGCCCCAGTTTTCTTTGTTGTTTATCCTCACTTCGTTAATTTTTTCCGGAAAGCGATATAAGACAGGAACTGTTATCCACTGGCAGCCTTGAGCGGTTTTTATCCTGTTACGGTTCTGCCATTCGTTTTTTTTGAATTGGACATTGTCTAATATTACAAATACATCTGCCTTGTCAATTTTATCAAGATAGCCCAGCCAGGGAAGGTATTGCGGTTGATGAATTGCTATAAGCATTTTCTTTTCCAGGTTTCAGGCAGGTAATTTTTTTATGAGTTACAATTAAACCCTTACTGTTTTTCTTCTTCTTTAAACGTAACAAAAACAGGGTTGGTTACTATACCTCTGAACAGGTAGCTCGTATCCACCGCAAGCCGGTAATAGACCTTTTCACCCGGATTATAGTAATCATCGTCGTAAGCAATATCTATCGAATCATCGGCATCAAATGTTTTAATAACTGATCCGTTTCTTATCAAATCTATTTTGAAACCTCTTTTGTTATATGCAGATGACTTGTCTGTTTTGTCAACAGTTACAACTATCCTTATGCGGGGCTTTCCTGCAAGTTCTATATCATCACCCATAAATGCCAGCTTGTCACTGTTTGTGTCTTCGACAACGAAACTGTTCAAAGTAAGTTTATTAGCATCTCCCATGGCAGCATACATTTTACCGGTAGCCAGTGCATACATTATGTTCTCATAGCTTTTTTCCTTTATAAGAAAGACCGTCTGTGTTTCAGCGATATCAAATCCTTGTCCTTTATAGTCTACCTCTCCAATCGCCCACACCGGCCTTTGTCTCATTCCTGCACAATACTGGAGTAAAAGCTTGTCCCAGATTCCACCCGGCGGGCCAACGCTCCTCATACCCTCACTGAAAACTGCTATACCTGTATAATCGAAAGTATTAAGAAGGTCTTCCTCGTATGATGACGATATGATATTAATACCCTCTTGTTCCATGGCTTTATCTACTTCCGGATGTGCCCAGAATGTCAGGGAGTCATGATTGTCTGCGTGATCAATAAGATACTGGTATGGCCACACGCCCTGGTCGCCGTGATACTGATCGAACAAAGGCGACTTAAATGGAAAGTTATTCACCAGGAATACGCTCCCTACAAAGAAACATATAATGCCTAATACTTTGCCGGGCTGTTTGCTGCCTGAATCTTCATTCTTCGTTGAGGGCGTACTTTTACCGAGTGAAATAAGGCACCATCCGAATATGAAGAAACAGACTGGCCATAATCTGAAAATAGATTCTATGTCCAATACCAACGGGTACCCATTTCCTACTGATGGTAGATTTTCGTACTCGGATGGGCCATGCAGTCCAAGTACCAGGATATGCTCATTACCTCTTACTAATGTCAGGTTCTTCTTAAAAAAACTTCCTTTCCAATAGTAGAAAGGGATAGACTCTGCACCATGGATCAGGACCATGTCGGGGTTTTTTTTATTTAATTCTTCGATTGTATTGATATAATTCGCGGCACCATATTTCTGAATGGAATTTTGATCGACAACATTCTGGATAATCGTCCTTAAGGGCGGCACTCCGTAAGTCCATTTCATTGTGTCATGTTCGGTAAAAACTACGACCTTTATACCGCTTTCTCTTGCAAGCTCAACAATCTCTTCCGGTGTGTTCTCTCCATTGCCAATTGTGGTGTGTATATGGATAACACTTGGTATGAGTTTGTACTGTTCAGCATAAGAGGTATTTACAAATAGACTTGAGTTGCTCAGGAGCAGACAGGTAAATATGGTCAGGACAAAAGTTGAGTAGAGGCTTCTTTTTCTATACATTATTTTGTCAGCAATTGTATGTTA
>CAYTLC010000153.1:0-5689 GCA_964438395.1 uncultured Candidatus Scalindua sp. | reverse complement strand
TTGCAGATTTCGTCACCGATTACAGTTGCGGGGCAGCTCCCGTTAACCGAGGTTCAGCTCGGCAGGGATTCCCTTAAATCTCACACACAGTAAAAAATTATTAAAATGTCAACTCAAACGATTACCTCCATTGCCCACAAAAAGCACGAAATACCACGAAAATATTTTTTGTATTTTTCGCGAGCGGATTCATTACTCCAATAAAAAAGCCCGAATCTTCGATGTGAAGATTCGGGCTTTATATTGTCCAATTGTTAATAAACGTATCATGCCTCCACCTTCTTTACCTTCGAAGAGTTATTGTGAAGTATTTACGGGTAGGTCTTCTGACTATCGGGTCATCCTGATGACTGCGCCTTCCCACCCCGGTCAAAGCCGGGAGAAGTGGCCTGTTATCACGAAAAATATGATATGCAGCCTCAGTAGCCGATTACAGCGGCGGGTCCGTGCCCTTTAAGGGACTTCCCTATTATGTCGCTACCAGCAGTAAGTTGCTGTTCGCGAACGCCCGTAAACAAACTTTAAAATTTTCAAAGTACAGTAATCAATCTAAAATTGACTATGACAACGAATAATAATGACATGGAAATTATTGTCAAGAAGAAACTGTTTAAACACTTTTCCAGCATTTCCTTATGTAATGAAAGCATAACTACTTAGCTAAGACTTTATTACTCAAAAGTATTTCCTGATTTTTAAAAATTTTACTGTATAAAAAAGCTTGACAATTAATGAGGATTATTTATATTAAAATTTAAATTATTATCTTATATTTGCTTAGAGAATTGTGTAGGGTTTTGTTAGTGGTAAAGAAACTAACATAATTATTTTTTTATAAAAGGAGGAAGTAAATGAAGGCTACAATAGATGCTGATGAGTGTACCGGTTGTGAACTCTGTGTAACAACATGTCCGGAAGTTTTTGACATGGAAGATGATATCGCTGTCGTAATGGGTGATTCCGTCCCTGGAGATGCAGAGGAAACCTGTAGACAGGCAGCAGAAGAGTGCCCTGTTGAATGCATAGCTATTGAAGATTAATTTCTTGCAAAGTACCGGCCCAGGCGGGAAGGTACTATGACAAGTATAAAATAGGATAAGGAGAACTGCACGGGTAAGAATTGCAAAACAATTCTTACTGGCGTTCTCCTTATTTTATTTCTCCACCTTTTCTAACGTAGCCCGGTTTTCTTTTGACAGCTCTGCATTATAAAAGCCCTCATCTTCCGGCAGTGACAGGTACGAATTAGAAGTATAATCAATCCCGATCATTACATTTTCTGTCTGGCACTCAAGCAAATGCCCTCCAGCCTTTTTATCTTCAGTAATAAAGTGAAAATGATAACCGGGAACATTTATTCCTTTCATATAGTCTGGAAACCAGGACCCCACTAACGTACCCTTTACATCATGAAACTCAAATATTGGTTGGTTCTTTACTATTTCAACAAGCGGTGAATACGGTCTGTTCTGCCCGGGAACACTCCTTGCCTTGATATACTCAAATGTCCCTTCAATTTTGAATGCATAAAAGATATTTTCTGTCGGCAACATACTGTTCAGAAATAGTTTTAGTTGATCGTAGTTTACTGACTTGTCTATTTCCTTTGTTTCGTCTGATTCGAAGAAAGTAACCACGGCAAACGGGGTTTTCATTAAATCGTCAACAGGATAAGCGATTCCGTCCGCTTTAATTTGATAAAACACACCATCTAATCCAATCATTTCACCATCAAGGTTGTTAAATGTTCCTAAACCAAGATCGCCATGTCTCTTTAATTCCCCAAATGTCATATTCCCATCATAGATCTCATCCAACAGAGCGTTTATTGTTGACGTCTGATATAAGACTTCCTCGTTCTTTTGTGCAAACGAACATCCGCAAGTTAGTATTACCAGAATTGTGGCTGACAAAAGATGTCGCATATTTATTTAGTACAGAGATGAGAATACAGGCAACTCATGCGATTTAGATTACAATAACTTTTCAGCAATCTGAACTGCGTTAAGTGCCGCACCTTTCAGGAGATTATCACTTACTACCCACATGTTTAATCCGTTCTCGACAGAGCTGTCTTCTCGTATTCTTCCCACAAAAGTATCATCTTTGCCGGCCGCATCTGTTGCCAATGGATATAATTGCTTTGAGGGATCATCAAGGACTACAACGCCTTCAGACCTGCTTAATAAATCCCTGGCCTGATC
The DNA here is from genome assembly GCA_964438395.1 of uncultured Candidatus Scalindua sp. Classification (GTDB taxonomy): domain Bacteria; phylum Planctomycetota; class Brocadiia; order Brocadiales; family Scalinduaceae; genus Scalindua. Next base: position 3,485 of record CAYTLC010000153.1, on the reverse strand, counting down.
AGCACTAAATGGTCCCTCTGTTTCTATATTAACCGACTCACTGTGGCCCCTGAATACCGGCACCCTCACGGTAGTTGTTGTTATGCGGAATGAACTGTCCTCCAGGATTTTCTTTGTTTCGTTAATCATCTTCATCTCTTCATCGGTATAGCCGTTTTCCTTGAAGGCATCACTCTGAGGTAATTGAGGGATGGCATTAAATGCTATCTGATGAGGAAAAATACTGCGATTAAATTCTTCACTCTTCTCTGAAAGAATATGCTCGGTTTCGTTCTTTAATTCCACCAGAGCATTATAGCCTGCCCCGGATACTGCCTGATATGTTGAAACTACCACCCTCTTGATTTTCACTGCATCATGTATCGGCTTTAAAACCAGAACGAGTTGTATCGTTGAACAGTTTGGATTCGCAATTACACCATTATGTTCTGAGATTCTGTTTGCGTTTACTTCCGGTACTACCAGCGGTACGTCTTCGTCCATTCTGAAGGCGCTGGTGTTGTCCACGACAACACAATTGCTCTTTATAGCATAAGGTACAAATTCCCTGCTGATACTCCCCCCAGCACTGAATAGTCCGATATTCATCCCTTCAAATGAATCTGCTGTTAATTCCTGTACCTGTACCTCTTTTCCACGAAAGACTACACTCTTTCCTGCCGAACGGCTTGAAGCGAGCGGTCTTAACTCATCAATAGGAAAATCTCTTCTTTCAAGCACCCTGAGCATCTCTGTTCCTACTGCTCCTGTGACCCCTACTACTGCAACATTAACTCCCATATCTTCTACCCCCTTAATACTATTACTTTGTAAAATCCTGTTTTATTAGAAACTTTCTCTTTCGTATCATAAGAAAATTAAAAGCTCCTAAATAACTGTTTAAGCTGCTTGAACCGTTTAAACAGTTTAAACGGTTATTTGGCCCTGATTAAAATATCATCACTTATATTCAATTTATTCTTTATGTCATGAATCTGAGACAGAAACCTCCTTGCATCCTCCGGATATCCGGCAGTTGGCTTTATGTCCTGAACCTTTTCCTGCCAGAACGCATTAAATAACTTTATAAATAGTTCACGGATATATTTACTGAACATCGAAGCAAGTGCCGTTGGAAAATACTTTGAGTCTGCGCCTACAATAAAAGAGACATCCATCACTTTGTTTTCATTCTTAATACTGTAGGTTGACAGAGGGTTTCCCTCTACAATAGAATCTATATTACATCCCTCAAAATTCTGTGCCAGTAAATCTTTGTAATAGTTTCTTCCCCCGTGTTTATCTATTAAAACTTTCGGTTCGTGCATCCCGTGATACTCGAAAATTTCTTTAAGATGTGTTACACAATCCTTGAAAAGGAGTAAAGACTTGTTACCAAGAATATCAAGTTGCCTGTTTATCTCTGACACACATAGAAAACGGCTTTTTATGTCAAGTATACGTACATCCTTCACGTTTGCCATATCATTGAAAATGTCCGCATAATTCATGATCGCAGATGCATTTGAAGCGACAGGAAGATCAAGATCTCTTCCCTGGTACCATGGATATTTTTCCAGGACACTTTCATCGCAACCTGACAATAGTTTCAGTAAATCAGTGAATTTTGTTACCGGGCCTTTTGTGTGCCACACAAAAGATAAAACCGTCTCTTCCAGCATTTTTAAACCGGTTTTTTGCTGATATAACTTTTTACTGTCACCAACGATTATACGATTTCCACGTTTTTGAATTTTCTCAGAAACAGCATCCTTCAGGAGGTGCCAGATGTTTGTTTCATGGTGATATTCATCCGGTATTTCCATTACTACCTTTGAGAGAACAAGCGGGCCCAATGTGGGGCCATAACCGGCTTCATCAATACCAGCAATTATTGGCATTTTCTAAAAAAACGTGGGAATTGTATAAAATTTAAAGTACTTCAGGATTATAACGAGTGGGCTCAGAGTGTCAAGAAACCATTTTATGCCATGGATTCTCTCAAAAATTTTGAGAATAAAAGGTTTTATATCGAGGAGGGATGAAGCTCGTACTACACAAAATAATGAATAGTTGTCATTGTGAATTTTATGGTAGCCCGGGAAGAGATATTTTTTTGAAAAGAGAATTTAAAGACGATGGTACACATGGCCATCTCTAAGTAAGCTGCAAATTTATCTCTGATAGTTGCTTTGTATTCTCGTAAAGCTCAATCCACTCAGGTAATTTATCTGTCAATCCAAGTTTTTTTAAATACATCATATCAATATCCGGAAAAGAAGTCTCAGAAGAACAATTTCCCTGCGTCGTCATTGCATTTGCTATATGCACGGCCGTTAATGCGTTAAACCCGGTTGTTTTGTCTTCCACTGACTGGAATTCCGCATCAACATCTTTTGATCCTGTTCCATCTGAACCTTCCTGAGCTGACTCATTTGACGTAGCAAACATGCTCTCTATCAACCTTGACGGGTTGTGGTGAAAGGCAACCACCTCAACCACATTATGGGGAAGACCCCAAAGCCCTAAAAGATAAGCACCCAGCTCTGAATGAGAAGTACCCATAACAATATACTCTGCCTCTGCAAAACTGCAACCGTAGTTTCTACAAGTTCCATTACTTTATTGTAACGACTGGGTATTTTCAACAATATCAGCTTTCCTATGTCATGCAACATCCCGGCGATCATTGCCTCTTCAACCACCTTTCTATCAGCCTCTTCAGCACGTGCAATATCTGCGGCAAGCCTGCCTGTCCTCAAACTGTGCCTCCACATTTTCAACAATGAAAATCCACATGATTCTGCATCTTTTGAAATTGAAGAAAACACGTGAAGAGAAAGCACAAGTGATTTCAGCGATTCTATCCCTACAAAAACAGCTGCTTGCTGCGGATCAGTAATCTTAATCGGAAGAGCAAAAAAGGAAGAATTAACCAGCTGTAAGATTTTGGCGGACATTGATACGTCCTGTGAAATGAGATGGCCTACCTTTTTTATGGAAGGCTCCTCAGACTGCATTTCTGATACAATTAGATTATATAGAACCGGAACACTAGGCAAATTTCTTGTTCCTGCTACAATCTTTTTAAGCGTATCGTCTCTCAGCAAATCTCTAAGTGTACATGTACGCTCAATAGTATTTTTCATTGTTTCCGCACAACAGGGCTTCATCAAAAACTGGTGTACCGCCATAGTTGACGTCAAAATTTCTTCCGGATCAGAAAGCTCTGAATGGATAATGCGAACTGTTTCGGGATAGCGTTCACTGACAATGCCAAGTAATTCGATGCCATCCATTCCCTGTATAGAGATATCGGGCACAACAACATCAAAAGGATTCCTGGACATGATATCCAGAACTTCTTCTCCACTTTCGACAACTTCCATCTCCCATTCAGGGCAGATAGGTTCAAGCGCTTTTTGTAACTCTCTGGCCGCACCCGGATCATTATCTACAAATAGAACCCTTCTCATCACACGCCTTTCACTAAAAAAAGTTATTGA
>CAYTLC010000152.1:1593-5801 GCA_964438395.1 uncultured Candidatus Scalindua sp. | reverse complement strand
CGTATTATACTATATCCTTACATTGAAGTATACATTAATATGGCCCTGTTAGTAATTTACATCTCACAGCCATCTCCACATTAATTCAATGAATAGGGATTTCAATGTTGACATAAATACAGTAGGGTGAATTAAGGACGAAGGACGAATCCACCAATAACAGATCTAAGAATTTTTTCTTTGTGGCTTGGTGTCTTAGTGGCGAAAAGTCGCTGCCGTAGGCAGCTTAACTTAATGAATCTGTATCTATATATAATATGAGAAAACTGTTGCTACGTACCTTAATCATATCATTTGTATCTCTTTTAATGCCAGTTATTCATGCTGCCGAAGAATCACACATAGCCATTCGCTCAGCCTACGCAGATATCTCTGTCTCACAGATACAGTCAATACCTAATGTAGTAATAGACAAAAAGGAAGATTGGGGGTTCTGGGGTCATAGTACAATCATCCACCATTATGAATTGAAATCTATAAAGGCTGACAAGGTTGTGGTAGATCATACCACAGGCTTGATGTGGCACCAGTCCGGTTCTGAAAAATATATGAATTGGAAGTTGGCAAATAACTGGGTGGAACAGTTGAATGAAAAAGGTTACGCAGAATTTAATGATTGGAGATTGCCTACAGTGGAAGAGGCTTTCTCGCTGCTTGAGCCTGATAAAGAAAATGGTAATCTGTACATAGACCACGCCTTTGATATTAAACAGCAATGGATATGGACTGGTGACAAAATGAGTGGTTTGGAAGCAGCGTGGGTTGTGGCCTTCTACGATAGCAATGTATGTTGGTACGCCTTCACCAGCCGCTACCACTATGTCCGTCCGGTTCGTTCAACCAAATGATAAGAATTGGTTTTAATGTTGCACCTACCCATCCCCAAAACCACATCTAACCTGTAATATATCTATGTATTCAGATTATTAAGCTCCCCGTTGTAATATACCCCATCATTCCTCAGATTTGATCCAGTCTGAGCAGGTACCTTATTTTATGGAAAATAGGATGTAGTTGGAGTATCATGAACACCTCGTCTCAGTTTATTGTGTAAACAGAGAATAGTAAATGCTTAAAGGCATAAGAGGGAATTATGATTACCGGAAATCTAGTTATAAATCTTATCTTGATTCTAGCGGCAGCCTGGTTTCTTGGAAGAGTTTTTACCAGGTTTGGTCTGCCTGCAATATTGGGGGAGTTGCTGGCTGGTATCATCCTCGGGCCTCCATTGCTGGGTATTGTCAGCGCATCCGAACCGCTTGAAATGCTGGCTGAATTTGGGATCTTCTTCCTGATGTTTCACGCCGGATTAGAGATGGATCCGAAAGAGGCTGTAGAGCATATCTGGCCATCTATTGCAGTTGCCCTTGGTGGATTTGTCCTTCCGTTTATTCTCGGTTTCTTTGCCTGTCTGTTGTTTGGGGGAACGGTTTTTCAATCATTGTTTGTGGGAATGGGGCTTTCTATTACGGCTATAGCCGTACAGGCCCGGATATTGCATGACATGCAGATCCAGAATACAACAATAGGACATATCATTATCGGAGCTGCCATTATTGACGACATTCTTGCCTTAGTCACTCTGTCAATACTGTTAGGCCTGGCTGAGAGTGGTGAGATTCAGGTGTTACATATTTCATTTGTTGTTTTTAAGGCAATAGCCTTTTTCGCTCTAACCATTCTCATTGGTCAATTTATAATACCAAAACTTATAAGGAAACTGGATGATCGTGAAGCGAAGACGTTTACGTTTGCTCTTATATCTGCTTTGGCTGTTGGCTATTTAGCTGAACTGGCCGGTCTTCACCTGATCATTGGTGCTTTCCTGGCCGGACAATTCGTACGTAAGGAGATCATAGACAGGGGGTTTTATCAAAAGATTAATGATCGTTTTTACAGCTTGAGTTACGGTTTTATGGCACCTATATTCTTTGTTTCACTATCTTTTCATCTACATTTTCAGTGGAAATGGCCTGTTATAATCTTCACCTTGACTATTACATTGATTGCAATTATTGGTAAGTTAATAGGTTGTGGGGTAGGGGCCTTTATCTATGGGCATAAGGTTTGGGGTTCTGCTATCATTGGGTGTGGTATGAACGGTCGTGGCGCAGTTGAAATGGTGGTCGCAGCCGTAGTTATTAATTTGAGTGATAAATTAATTGCCAGCAACACTATAACTGAACCACTCCTTACTCATGATCAATTTTCAGCCCTGATCTGCATGGCCTTTATAACCACCATAATAGCGCCTTTGTCATTGAAATGGACTGTAAAAAGATATTGTACTTATGATGAAAATGCCCAATTCTGCAGTCTATGGGAGAGAAGTAAAAAACATTAAAAACCGGTTGCATGTATCGGTTTACGAGTTGTCCATCCACAGACATATACGTCAAAAAAGAGAATGAAGAATAACCTGGATTGAGCGCTTTCGTTCATGCCTGTACAAACGGTACGTTCGCCATCCAGACGATCATTTCTGCCAAAAGATTTGTCGTACAAGATGGCGTGAGCGTATAGCCGCAATCTTAAGGTTGCATATCTAAATATTTGAAAAACAGTAACGATTAAGAAGATTATGATTACCGAACATCTTATTGTAAATCTTATCCTGATTCTCACTGTGGCCTGGTTCCTTGGAAGAGTTTTTGCCAGATTTGGCTTACCGGTTGTATTGGGCGAATTGCTGGCAGGCATCATCCTTGGGCCTCCATTACTGGGTATTATCAGTACATCCGAACCGATTGAACTGCTGGCTGAGTTCGGGGTTTTTTTCCTGATGTTTTATGCAGGTCTTGAGATGGATCCGAAGGAGGCGGTGGAGCATATCTGGCCGTCCACCGCTGTTGCATTCGGAGGGTTTATCCTTCCGTTTGTGTTTGGTTTCCTTGCCTGCAATATATTCGGGGGAACCATGTTCCAGTCTCTGTTTGTTGGAATAGGGATTTCTATAACTGCCATAGCAGTTCAGTCCAGGATACTGCACGATATGCAGATTCAGAATACCAGTATAGGGCATATTATAATTGGTGCTGCTATTGTAAACGATATTCTCGCGTTAATTTCACTGTCTATACTATTGGAACTTGCAGAGAGAGGTTCAATCCAGTTTTTTCAAGTTGCACTCATTGTCTTCAAAGTTGCGGTTTTCTTTGGCTTTACCATACTTATCGGTCAATTTGTAATTCCAAGATTTATCAGGAAACTGGACGATCGGGAAGGGAAGGCGTTTACATTTGCGCTTGTATGTGCTTTGGTTATGGCTTATTTTGCAGAACTCGCAGGTCTTCACCTTATAATGGGAGCTTTCCTGGCGGGGCAGTTTGTACGCAAAGAGATCATGGATATTGATATTTATCAGAAAATCAGTGATCGTTTCTACGGTATAAGCTATGGTTTTATGGCCCCCATCTTCTTTGTATCCCTGTCTTTCCATCTTCATATTCACTGGGAATGGTCATTTATTTTCTTTACCATTACTATCACCTTAATTGCAATCTTTGGAAAGATTCTTGGTTGTGGTTTTGGTGCTTATCTATATAGAAGAAACTTCTGGGATTCTACCATAATCGGTTCAGGCATGAACGGCCGAGGGGCAATGGAGATGGTAATTGCTGCCGTGATTATTGAGTTAAGTGACAAATTAATTGCCAGTCACACAATTACCGAACCCTTGATTACGGTAGATCAATTCTCAGCCCTGATCTGCATGGCCTTCATTACCACATTGATTGCACCTCTGACACTTAAATGGACTGTTAAAAAATCGTGTTCCATTGATGAAAATGCGCAATTCTGCCAACTCTGGGAGAGAAGTAAAAAAGGTTAAAGACCTGTTGCGAGTTGTACACCCAGAGACATATGCGTATTATAGGAGAAGAAGCGATGATAACTAATATAAACCATACAATTCAACAATCTACTAGATTTCATATCATACAGACATGACCCCTCAAATGAGGCATAAAGAAATCAGCTCCACACTACGAGTTTCATTGTGGGTTTTAGTGGCAGTCTATACTTTCGTGCTCCCATATTTTATTGTTATCTATAATGTTATTTTGAAGCACTTCTCGGCTGCAATTACTGGAAAAGTCCCCATCATCATTATCATTGTTATGGGGGTTGCTTTCTTTATTGCGGCACTGGTTCTGAAAAAGAATATAAAGGCCCTTATACTGTTAATTCCTTGTACGATCATCGTT
>CAYTLC010000152.1:0-1581 GCA_964438395.1 uncultured Candidatus Scalindua sp. | reverse complement strand
CCGAACAAACATATTCACATACCCGAATATGTGGTCATGTCATGGATTCTGTTTGAGGCTCTTTCTATTGATTATAAGGGTAAAGGAATATTTTGTCTTGTGTTTATATGTGCAGCTTCACTAGGTGTTGTTGATGAAATTATGCAAGGGATTTTACCTGATCGATTTTATGGTTGGCAAGATATGATCATGAACACTGCAGCAACCGTTATTGGGGTCTTTACTCTCGTCGGTCTTAGAACGTCACCGTCAGGCAGCTGGGTCTGGATCGGGTGTCTAAAACAATATAAGAAGGCTCTGGGAATTACAGTCTTTGGTGCTGCGGGAGCAACCTTAATGTGCATATCTCTTTTCAATGTTAAAGCATACGGGATGTTTGAGGGTGTTTATCCCGGTTGGTTACTGGGTTGGAGCTGCCTGTTCGTGATCATAGGCTCTGTTGTTATTCTTTTTCCCAGACATTTTTATATGCCGCACCGAACTTCTTACGATACGGGTTCAAACTTGTCAGATCAGGTAGCTACAGCACGTCTTTGGATCCTGTGCCCGCTTGTCATCCTTATTATTATGCACGGCTTGGTATTGTTGACGGCTGCTAAGGGGCTGGCCTTCATGTGAATCCTGACATCAAGTTTTCAGCCCTGATCGGCAAGGCCTTTATCACTACCATAATAGCGCTTATTTACCCTTGAAATGGGCTATAAGAACTCTTGTACTTATGAAGAAAACGTTCAATTCTGCAGCCTTTGGGAGAGGAGTAAGAAGAGTTGAAAACCTGTTACGAGTTGTCCACACAATGAGCTGAGTAATTTACTACCATTCCCTCAGTTGCAGTCTACGCCTGCTCTTTATTCATCTCGTCTTCATACAGTGGTGACATCTGCCAGCATCTGTCTATTACCTTGGGTAGTGTATCCAGAAAATAGTCAACGTCTTCTTCCGAATTATCTTTTCCAAGACTTACAGTAATTGAGCCGTGACATACGTCCGGTGGTACTCCAATGGCCGTAAGAACGTGAGATGCCTGAAGGTCCGGTGAGCTGCAGGCTGAGCCACTGGCGATTGCTATGCCTTTGTGATTTAAAAACAGGACGAGTGTTTCGCCTTCCGCAAAAGATATCCAGAAGCTCACGTGTCCGGGGAGTCTCTGTGTCAGGTGTCCGGTAAAATGGAGATATTTTATTTTATCAGGAAGAGCTTTTATAATCTTGTCACGAAGCGGCGTAAGATGTTCTATTCGTGAAGTCATCTCCGCTTTGGCAAGCTCGGCAGCTTTTCCCATTCCGACAATTGCCGGTATGTTATCTGTGCCCGGCCTGAGGCCGCCTTCCTGTGCACCACCTTTAATAATGGAGACGATTTCAGTTCCCTCTTTTACATACAGGGCTGCAATACCCTTTGGACCGTAGAATGTGTGAGAAGTCAGACTTAATGAATCCACTCCCAGCTCTGTAACGTCTACCGGGATGACTCCTGCAGTTGCAATCGCGTCGGAGTGGAATATAATACCCTTCTCTTTTGCTATTTTTCCTATCTCCTCTATAGGCTGGATTACGCCTATCTCGTTATTTGCATGCATGA
>CAYTLC010000151.1:0-5860 GCA_964438395.1 uncultured Candidatus Scalindua sp. | reverse complement strand
CACCTGAACACTGCGGCAGGATGGCATGCCATTGAACGTGGCTACGGTGCTACCATTCTTGGAAGCGGCAATGGTGATTCATCTCCACTCTTTGCAAATTTCCTGGAAATGGGGAAAAAAGGTGATTCAGAAGTCCTTCAGGCCGAAAGGCATGTAAAGAAACTTACAAAAGTAGATGATGACGATATCCTCGAAAAAGAATTAAACAGATGGCATAAAGGGTACCAGAGACTCTTAACTTCCCGCCCAAAGATTGCAAGCAATGACATCCCCAGAAAAGAGTGGCTAGACGTCACCACCACTAACATTAATAATGAATTTGATCTTCGCAATGTTACCTTTGCAGCGGAGAAAATGGACGAAAGGATAATCTATATGAGTAATATCCTTACTCCTAATATTTCCAAGTTATGTGAATTCGCCGGATTGGAACGTGCTCTTATTGGTAATACTATTGCATCAGGAAAACCCATCTCCAATGAAGCCTATGAAGAGATAAAACGCTACCGTACAGTAATAGAACATCCCCTTAACCAAATACTACAGTTAAAAGATCTACTATCAACTTCAGACCTGATGAAGCAGGCTTTATTAGATTTTGAGAAGGAGTTCATGCAATCATTTCAACTTCTAAGGGAAAACGTTTTTAATGCAAGCAGGAAAGAGGAAAATGAAATAGCGGCCTCCTCTACTCAAATCACAAAGATAAAGGCGGATGTGAAAAATTATTTCTCCGGAATATCAAGAGATTTACTGAACATAAGCAACCATATCAATGTATCCGAATTGGCCAGAAGTGTGAATTCAGGCAACGACAGTCAAATATCTGAACAACAAAATATTGTCACAAAGCTTTTTGAATTTTTTTCTCAAGTGCATGAAACATATAGCCAAATTCAGTTTATAGATAGATCCGGACATGAGCATGTGCGTGTTGCCATTAGTGGCAACAGCACCCATGTAACCCCTCTCTCTCAATTAAAGGACAGAAGCAAAGATCATTATTTCAAGGAAACCATAATTATGACTCCGGGAAGTGTGTACATATCTCCGATTAAACTTAACATTGAGAACGAAAGGACTGAAATTCCTTATAATCATGTTATTCGTCTTGCAACACCGGTGTTTGTGGACGGAAAGCAAGCCGGTATTGTCGCTTTTAAGGTAACGACATGTGCAGATAATCAGTTTCTTTCGCACAAAATAATAGATGATGAAACAGAAGAGGACTACATTTTATCCGATCAAAATGGATTTTATCTCCATCATCCGGATAATACAAAAGGGGGAGGAACGGTAGAGTCACCTAACAGGTCACACCAGAATATAAGAGAGGATTACCCGGAGGTTGCAGAACAGGTTTTGTCAGGCAACAAAGGAGTTTCACGTTTAGCTTCCGGAGAAGTAATTGTCTATGAACCACTCTTTCCTGAATTTAAAACTGATACAGACAAATACTGGGTAATTATGAAACAAGTTAATGGTGTCGATTATCCGGTAAGTGCGTCAGCCTGGTTTGCTGCAGCAACAAAGGCGATTAATACCGGATTCGCCATTTCAAAGATTGCCGAGGCAGAAACAACCGCTTATATATCAAAGATGGGATCAAATGCGAAAAGAAGCTTACAGATCAGCATATCTATTTTTGCATTTGTTATCCTGGTTTTTCTTTTCTTTATTAGATGGACAAGGACACGTATCCTGAACCCCATTCAAAAGCTGACCAGTGTTACAAAAGAAATTGCAGAAGGTAATTTCTCTCTAAAAGCTGAAGTAGGATCAAAAGATGAAATAGGCCTTCTTACCTCAAACTTTAACAAAATGGCTAAAGGACTTACAAATGAAATTGTTATTCGTAAGCATACGGAAGAGTTATTAAGAAAATCAGAGGAAAATTATAGGCAACTTATAGAAGCGGCACAGGATGCCATTATCTGTATTGATGACAAAGGAATGATTTTTGTCTGGAATAAATCAGCAGAGATAATCTTTGGATATTCAAAAAAGGAAATCATAGGACAGTCGATAGTTACCATTATTCCTGAAGGATATCAAACACATTATCAATACGAATTTGACCGGCTTCCAAATTCTGCTGGCAATACAATTATTGTCGAACCAATAGAGTCGTCAGGAGTGACTAGCGCCGGGACTGAGATTCCAATCGAACTGTCGGTATCTTCCTATAAAACAGCAAATGAGCAACTTGCATTTATCGGGATTATCAGAGATTTGACTGAACGCAAAAGAGTCGAAGAGGCACTCCTGCGGTCAGAAAAAATGAAATCCATGGGTATGATAACTTCAGGAATCGCTCACGAATTCAATAATATTCTCGCTATCGTTAAGGGCTTCTCACTACAGATAAAGAAAAACTGTGGAGATGATAAGAAATTAGAGAAAAGAGTTGGTACTATTATTAAAGCATCTAATGATGGTGCTGAAATTGTACGCAGGATGCGAGAATATACTAATATAGAGACGAATAACACTAATTTTGTTTCGACAGATGTTCGGGATTTGACTAAACAGGCAATTGAATTTACCATGCCACGATGGCTAAATATTGCCCGTGCTAATAGTATTAATTACAAAATAAACGCAAATGATTGTAGCGAAGAATTATGTGTAATGGGCAACCAATCAGAATTGCGAGAAGTACTGATAAATATTATAAATAACGCTCTGGATGCAATGCCTGACGGTGGGTCTCTCACCTACCGTACGTGGGGTAATGAGAATACGGCATTTATGAGTATTTCTGATACCGGTACTGGTATGACAAAAAATATACAGGAGAATATTTTCGATCCATTCTTCACCACAAGAGCTGGAGTAGGAACCGGATTGGGAATGAGTACGGCTTATGGAATAATTACCAGACATGGAGGCATTATCGATGTTGAGAGTGAGGAGGGCAACGGCAGCACATTTACCGTCAAACTTCCCTTGTCGAAGGAGGCTGTCAGTCCGGAAGCAACTTTAGAACCTGAACATGAGATAAAACCAGACGGTTTACGTATTTTGATAGTAGACGACGAGCAGAATATATGTGAACTCTTAAGTGAGTATTTCTTAGAATACGATCACGATGTTAAGAGCGTTAACAGTGGAGCCACAGCCATAAAACTATTAGAAACAGAAAATTATGATCTTGTTCTGTCTGATCTGGTTATGCCAGATGTAACGGGACATGATATTGTCAAAGCAGTAAGAGCGTTAGAAAAGAGTCCAAAAGTGGGACTAATTACTGGATGGCAAAGTCCGTACAAAACTGATAATGAAGATACATTGAAGGCAGACTTTGTAGTCAGAAAGCCAATTGATTTTTCAAAATTAGCACTTTCTATAAATAGAGTTCTGAGCAACTATTCATCTTATGACATAGGAATTGCAGAAATTGACATTCAACATGCAGAAATGGATTTACTACTTTCAAAGCTATCAGAAGAAAATTTGGCCCAGGATATTAAGGAGGAAAAGTTTGAACTCTTTAGAAATATGATGATCAGTCATTTTGATTTCGAAGAAAAATGGGCACAAACAAATAATAAAATATTTGACCCTGACCATTCAGAAGCACACAATGAGCTTCTGGAACTCCTAAACAAAATGAATACTCAATACAAAAATAATAAATTAAATATGAACTTGATTAGCCTGACTATTAAAAAGGAGTTATTGGCCCATGTGCGTAATCATGACATCATGCTGAATACATGATCCGGAAATGTCAACCCAACACTTCTTCTTTGTTAGTTTAATGAGCAGAAGGATGGTTTTTATTCCAATTTAAATTAATATACAGTCAATCATCTATTTAATTAGGAGGATAAATGGCACACAGAACATTCTTTAGTTTTGATTACAAATACGTTTGGAAGGTAAACCAGATAAGGAACATGAGAAATATCAGAGGCACGTCTGCTGCGGGATTTGAAGATGCATCATTATGGGAAGAAGCAAAAAAGAAGGGTGATCAAGAAGTTCATAGAATGATTGATGAGGCCTTGCAGGACACAACGGTCACTGTAGTGTGCGTTACGTACGGAACTACAGACAGAAAGTATCTTGATTATGAAATTGAGCAGTCTTTAGCAAGAGGCAATGGCCTGGTAGCAGTGCAAATTCATCACTTGAAAGATCAAAATGGTGAAACTGGACCGGCAGGTGACATTCCATCAAAAATTCCATCAAACTGGTTTAAAGCCTACAAATATATCAACGAGGAGGCCCTGGCACGCTGGATAGAGGAAGCATCTATGTTGGCGGGTAAATAAGTTAGTGGCAGCCGCAGAGAAACACTTTTGATACCCTTGACAATCTAACAAATTAAGGTTATCATGTAATCTCAAAAACAGAATGTTAACAATCAACAAAGGCTCCATTCTTGAGATACATGATGATCTACAAAAAGACAATAATACTTCTGGCAATTCTTGCACTGCTTGCCCCGGGGTTTTTACCTTACGGATTTAGAAATAGTAGCAAAGCGGTTAATAACAGCCTGGTTTCACACACAGAACTGTGTTGTTGCGGTAATATTGCAAGCGCATGCCGTGATTGCTGCTGTTCAGACGACCATACGAATAATGATAATACCGATAGGAACACGGTCACTATTAACGCCTGCGGTGGCACTTCTGACAATATTATAACTATGTCCAAGCTGAACTATTTATCCTCACCGTCTGCTTTTTCTCGGTACACATCTATCACCACCATGGCAGAAACAACTACGTCACAGTGCAAAGATGTACTAAGAAGACAGCTATACAAACCTCCAAAACCACAACTCCTTTCTAACTTCACATAATTATTTTAGAAACCATATTATAAAAGTAATCCATCTTTTCTTAATGTGACTGCAGAATTATAGCAGCTGTACGCCTGTTTTCGTTTTGCATGTATGGATAATTCATAAATTACCCATACCGGATCGAGATTTCTGAGAATCGGACTAACTATACATTCTGAATGATGGTAGTAAGGAGAAGAAGTATGTCATCATTTTTTTGCAATAGTAAATTTATTTTGCCATTCATTGTCTGGATTATTTCTTTAGCATTACTGCCGAATAAATCTCTGGCAGAACTGAATGATTTAATAAAATACGAAGATAAACACGAAAACAAGCAAACAATCAGATTAGCCTTAAATGAGTCTGGAGGTGAGAAAAAGGAATCTACTGATAATTCAGAGGAACTCACCCGACCTGAAAATTTAAGCTACCCGCTGTTTCTCGGACTCTGCTGTGGTAAGTGCGGCGGTAATATGCCCTTGAATATTCCGGGCGCAGGCACTCCCGAACCACATGAATTAAGGATCAAGGTTAATCTTAGCTGGGGGAAAATGGTCGGTTTGAGAAGAGGCACAAGTAATCAAAGTACCAGCAATGCCCATGGGAAGTATATGATGGCACCGAGAAAGATGGATATGTACATGAGTAATGTATCAGTCGGTTATGCCTTTTCTGATCGTTTCTTTGCCGGCATAATGGGTATGTATGTGAGTAAGGATATGGAGATGATCAGAAGGGGAAATGGTTTAAGATCCAGCATGTATTCGCAGGGAGCCGGTGATACAATGTTAATGACCAAGACGTTACTTTATGCTGATGATTTCCTGGTACCCAAAAGCCAGATTTCTCTGCTACTTGGAGTAAGCATCCCAACAGGCTCAATTAATCAGGATGAAAGAGGGCAACTCCTCCCCTACAGCATGCAGTTGGGTTCTGGTACATTAGATCCTTTTTTCGGTATACTCTATGAAGGCTCCAGTTCACCACTCTGGTGGGGAGCTAATGCAAGTTTTCTGGCAAGAGCCTATGAAAACTACAAGAGCTACAACCTTGGTGATG
>CAYTLC010000150.1:4619-5860 GCA_964438395.1 uncultured Candidatus Scalindua sp. | reverse complement strand
GTTTTTCTTCTTCATTCAGGAAAACAGACTCACTGTTAGAACCCAATATCAGATAGCCTGAAATATCAGTCTCATTCCATCTTTTAATATTTTCTGCAAGATGATCATGTACTATGCAACCATTATCATCAAAAGGAGTTGTAACAGGCGGAAAAACCCCTTCAATCTCCATCCTGTCCTCCCGGACATATAAACTGTTCCTGTTGACTGATAAATTCTATTTCGTAAATCATAATTATTACCAAGAGTTACTTACTCGAAGAGACATTAAGCAGTTTCAACATCTCCTCCGTATTCGTCACAGGCATCTTACATGCAAAATCGAGACAGACGTACGCGGTAGCCTTACCGTCAAAACTTGAGTGATATTCTGTATATTCTGCAATTCGGGTTATATCCGCTGTTTCCTGGTCAGCATGTTTTAAGAGTACCACCTTATATGGTATAAAATGTTTTCCAAGGGAACTCAGCATCTCTTTTGTATCATCTGCCTCAGGATCACCAACTATGACGATTTCATACGAAGGGCCTATTCCAAAACCGAGCGCAACCATCATTTGCGTATAACCGGAAGGTGCACTCTCCACATCCTTAGAGAAAGCCAGCATTATCTTATTTGCCTTGTCTTCAAAATCAGTATTCGCAGTGATGCGCGACAGTCGGAACAAGTTTGAGACAGCCACTGAATTCCCTGATGGAATGGCACCGTCATAAATCTCCTTCTGTCTGACGATAAGCTCTTCCGCATCTTCTGCTGTAAAATAGAAACCGCCATCCTGTTCGTCCCAGAAATATTTTATCATTTCATTGTTAAGATCGAGTGCTGTCTGGAGGTAATCTACATCAAAAACAGTTTCATAGAGTTCCAGTAGTCCCCAGATAAGAAAGGCGTAGTCATCAACATTGGCCAGTATAGCGGTATGTCCATCACGGTAACGGTGTAAAATCCTTCCGTCTTCCCTGCGCATGCCGGTAAGTATGAAATCTGCCGCACGCTTTGCCGCCTCCGCATACTTCGGCTCATCAAAAGCCTGCGCCCCTTTTGCCAGCGCGGCTATCATTAATCCGTTCCAGTCAGTCAATATTTTGTCATCCTTGTGCGGATGTACTCTTTTATTTCGAACGGCAAATAGTTTCTGCCTGGCCGCTTCCACACGTTCCTTAAGTCCGTCTACTGACTCCTTATTTTTAAATGCAACCTCTGTAAGACTTTTATCCAGATGCAGGATATTAGCACCTGT
>CAYTLC010000150.1:0-4519 GCA_964438395.1 uncultured Candidatus Scalindua sp. | reverse complement strand
CTCTATATATGCCATTGCAAGCATGGCCTGATCGTAAAGCATTTTTTCAAAGTGCGGAACAAGCCAATGAGAATCTGTCGAGTATCTATGGAATCCAAATCCGATGTGATCATATATACCACCATTCTGCATGGATTGTAGAGTTTTGACTACCATCCTTAAAGCTTTCTCATCATTCGTGCTCTGCCAATAGCGCAGTAAAAAAAGGAGGTTCTGGGAGCTTGGAAATTTTGGTGCATTTCCGAAACCGCCATACTGTTCACTGTATCTTTCATTTAGTTGTTCATACGCGGCCTTCAAGGTTGATTTATCAAGCTCTGATCCAGAAGAGCTCTGAGCAATCATATTTAGTTTTTCCGTAATCTGATCTGCGGATTTTATAATTTCATCATGTTGAGTATCCCATACCTCTTTGATACGAGGTATTAAATCCAGCATACCCAACCGACCATGATTACTCTCCCTTGGAATGTATGTACCGGCAAAAAAAGGTTTCTTATCAGGCGTCATAAGGATTGTTAGCGGCCACCCCCCGCTTCCAGTCATCATTTGACAGACACGCATATAAATATTGTCTATATCCTGCCTCTCCTCCCTGTCTACTTTAATACATATAAATACCTCATTCATTAACCTGGCAACCTCCGGATTCTCGAAAGATTCATGCGCCATTACATGGCACCAGTGACATGTAGAGTAACCAATAGATAGAAAAATAGGTTTATTTTCCTTCCTGGCCTTTTCAAAGGCTTCCGGTCCCCAGGCATACCAGTCTACAGGGTTGTCTGCGTGTTGAAGTAAGTAAGGGCTCTTTTCAAGTTTGAGTCTGTTATAATGTTTTTTGCTACTACCTTCTGCGGATTTATGCTTCATATTTTTTTCCTCAGTATCTGAAGATAAAGTCCTTAGACTCCCTGTAAATAATGTTATTAAAATAATACAAGGTAATAGTGATGATAATACTCTCTGCATATATTGTCTTTCTATGCTTAGAAGCTAATTATTCTGTATTCCAACAACCAAGCTTGATTATACTCAAAAAAAACTACAATTCATACCGCTTATTTGCAGTGAGTGTACCGCTTCTATTGTATTACCATACGGTAAGTTAAAACAATATAACACGATAAAATGACAAATTAATATGGAAAGATGAAGATTGATAAAGTATGATAACTTGCTGTTGGCGCAACATTTTCTAACATTGAGCAAAACAGAGTTGAAAAAGTTGTCAGCTAAAATAATGCATAAAAGTTGTTAAATACTTTTAATCGCTAGCCAGAGTTTAAATCATTAATTGTACTGAAAGGGAGAGGCTCATTTATGAAGAAAATTGAAGCGTTTATTCGTCCGGAAAAACTTAATATGACTCAGGATTCTCTTAAGGAAGCAGGATGCGAGTGCATAACAATCTCAGAAGTAAAGGGACACGGTCATCAGAAAGGTGTAAGTGAAGTATGGAAAGGTAAGAAGTTCAATGTGGATCTACTGCCCAAGGTCAAGATTGAGATTGTTGTTACTGATGAAGAGCTGGACAATGCAGTACAGACCATAATTGAAGTTTCACAAACCGGAAGTATTGGAGATGGAAAAATATTTGTTTATGATGTCATGAATGCGTATAGAGTCCGTACAGGTGAGCAGGGAGATACGGCGGTATAAGTTTAGTTAAAAAAATTAGACGAGTAATATAAGCCTGAATTGAGCAATTAAATTTTCATATGTTCTGTTGTCGCCGGGACGGGCGTAAATTGCTTTATATTAGAGTTCGTACTCTCGTCATAGCATATTGATGTCGTTTTATATCGAAAAAATAAAAGCACCAATTTTAGTAACCCAACCACAACATCTTCCAGGCCCACTTGATCTGTAGCAAATCAGACCGCTTTAAAGATTCTGAATAGGAGTGATAATGGAAAACCCCATAGACCGCAAATATACAAAAGAACACGAATGGATTAAGACAGATAGTGATATTGCAACCATTGGTATTACTGATTTTGCACAGGATCAACTTACTGATGTTGTATTTGTAGAATTACCTGAAATTGGTAAACAGATAGAACAAAACGGCAACCTCTGTGTTGTTGAGAGTGTCAAATCCGTAAGCGATATTTTCAGTCCTGTAAGTGGCGAAATAGTGGAAGTTAATAAGGCTCTTGAGAATTCACCTGCACTTATTAATAATGATCCCTTTGAAAGTGGCTGGATAGTAAAACTAAAAATAAAAAGTGAGACTGAGTCGGCTCAACTCATGACTCCTGAAGAATATAATAAATTCCTAACTGAAATCGAATAAATGGACTACACACCAAACACGGATGAAGATAGAGAATTGATGTTAAGAGAGATCGGGGTTCAGGATATTATGGACCTGTTCAAGGACATCCCCGAAGATCTTATCCAGAAGAGTGCATTGCGGATACCGGATCAATTATCAGAATTTGAATTAATACGTGAATTAGAAAATATCTCGATAAAGAATAAGAAGCCACAATCTTTTCTTGGCGGTGGCAATTACAACCACCATATTCCATCAACAGTAAACGCTATAACATCACGGGGTGAATTCAGCACATCATACACCCCCTATCAACCGGAAATCAGCCAGGGAACGCTTCAGGCGATTTTTGAATACCAGAGCATGATCTGCGAACTGACGGGTATGGATGTATCCAATGCGTCAATGTATGATGGTGCTACCAGCCTTGCAGAAGCGATGATACTCGCATCAAAGATTAAAGGAAAGAAACAGGTGCTTGTGTCGCAGGCATTAAACCCGTTCTATCGTGAAGTCCTGAAGACATATGCAAGAGCAAGTGAAATCAAAATTATAGAGATAGATATTGTAGACGGTTTAACCTCTGATTTCAAAATAGAGGGTTCCTCTGCAATAATTGTTCAGAACCCGAATTTCTTTGGTTTAATCGAAAACCTTGAGGAGATCAGAGAAAAAGCTGCAGACATTTTATTAATTACATCCACTACAGAACCCTTAAGCTGGGCCATGCTGAAACCTTTCTCAGAATACGATGTTGACATCGTTACAGCAGAGGGGCAATCTTTTGGAAATCCGATGAACTTTGGCGGACCCGGGCTGGGTATCATTGCTACAAGACAGGCTTATCTCAGGCAGATCCCCGGAAGGCTCTCAGGAGAAACAGTTGACATACACGGTAACAGAGGCTTTGCCCTTACTCTCTGCACAAGGGAGCAGCATATAAGGAGAGAGAAGGCGACAAGCAATATCTGCACTAACGAAGGTCTTTGTGCGCTTGCAGCTGCAGTGTATCTTGCTACCTATGGAAGGAATCTGGGCAGGCTGGCACAACTGAATAATCAACTGGCCGTTTACTTCGCAAGTAGGTTAAGTCAAATTGAAGGTGTTGATCTGGTTTTTGATAAACCTTTTTTCAACGAATTTGTTGTGAGGATCCATAAGGATCTACTGTCAAAACTATCTGATATAGAAATTGGTATCTCTTTAGAAAAATATTATCCGAATCTTGAAGACTGCTATCTAGTCTGCTGCACTGAGATGACACCGAAAGAAGATATAGACAGGGTTATAGATGAAATTACTCAATGAAAAATCTAAACGTGGAAGAAGTTCTTTTAATGTAGGTCTATTAGACATACAAACGAACATCCCTGATGATTTACAGAGAACCGGCCTGAACCTGCCTGAACTCCCTGAGGTTGAAGTTGTCAGGCATTACACAAATCTCTCCAAATCTAATTTTGGTGTGGACAACGGGCCCTATCCTTTAGGCAGCTGCACTATGAAGTACAATCCCAAAATAAATGAGATAGTAGCAAAAATCCCTGATTTTAATATACACCCTTTATCACAATACAATAAAGGCGCACTGGAAATAGTATATCAGTTACAAGAGTATCTTTGCGAGATTACGGGAATGCATGCCTTCTCAACACAACCTGCTGCCGGCGCACACGGTGAATCAACGGGAATAATGATAATGAGAGCGTGGTTTGAGAAGAGAGGCGAGAAGCGTACAAAGGTCATCATTCCCGACTCCGCCCATGGAACCAATCCCGCGTCTGTTTCACTGAGCGGGTTTGAGCCGCTTCAGGTTAAATCAAGTCAGTCCGGTGGAATTGACTTTGACGATTTACGGCAAAAGATGAGCAGGGATGTTGCAGGCATCATGATAACAAATCCGAATACATTAGGGATATTTGATGAAAATATTCTGGAAATCACAGAAACTGTTCATAGCCACGGTGGGATGTGCTATCTTGATGGCGCCAATATGAATGCAATGTTGGGAATAGTCAAACCGGGCGATTTTGGAATAGATATAATGCACCTCAATCTGCATAAAACATTTTCAACACCACATGGAGGTGGCGGTCCCGGTTCAGGTCCGGTTGGTGTTGCTCAAAAGCTGGAACCGTTCCTGCCGAATCCCAGGATTATTATTAAAGAGGAGGAACTGGAACTTGAACAATCAGAAGATTCTATTGGCAGAGTACACTCCTTCTACGGAAACTTCAG
>CAYTLC010000149.1:0-5880 GCA_964438395.1 uncultured Candidatus Scalindua sp. | reverse complement strand
TTTTGTTCACTTGTAATTGCTCCAACATTTATTACACTAGTATTAATAGTATCGGCCTCTTTAAGAATATTTACAGGCCCCGTTACGAGAACCTCTCTGGGAAAAAAGAATTCGCTATTTATTTCATATCCAAGCGCAGGGGTTCCTTGTTTCTGTATCTGGACTTTAACGTATTTCTTGTCTAATCTGCCTAATGTAATCTCTATTTCATGAGGGGCTATAGACGTTAACCTTATTTCCTTTGGAAAATTAAAGTTTCTCCTTGTTAACCTAAATGTTCTTTTGTAGTTATCATCCACAACATTGCTTATTTCAGGTATATCAAGTCTTGCTTTAATCTCATTATCCTTGATCATATCAGTAATATTGTCAATTATGTTTAGAGGTCCGCTTAAACTAACGGTTACAACATCAATGCTCGTGTCCAGTATTGTCAGGCCTGGAGGGGCGTTGATTGTTAATTGAAGGTCCTCTTCGATGTCTCCGGTATGTCTGCTGGTAGCGTAAAACCAGAGTGCCATGGCCATTACTAGAGCCATGGCTTTTGCCCTTAAATTGCGAGAAAAAAATCTTTTTATCACTGTTATCTACTCCGGTCTGCTGTAACAATATCTGTTGATAATCCTTCTAGTTTCTTCCTTAATTCATCCGGTGTGACATCTTCATCTAATATTCCTCCAGCTGCCACAGATACCAGTCCCGTTTCTTCTGAAACTATTATAGATATTGCATCAGTTTCTTCTGTAATACCGATGCCTGCTCTGTGACGCGTTCCACAGGTTTTTGATATATTTTCGTTCTCAGTTAACGGAAACAGGCATCCGGCCGCAGCAATTTTATATTCTTGTATAATGACAGCACCATCATGAAGCGGTGTGCCGGGCCAAAAAATAGTACTAATAAGATTACTAGTAATATTAGAATTGATCCTTACGCCTCTTTCAATATATACGCCTAATCCATCCTCACGCTCAATAGTAATCAAACCTCCTATCTTTTTGTCTGATAAGGCTGTTACAGCGTTTATTATCTCCTTAGCAAAATGTACCTCAGATTTTACAAACATTCTGAAAAAAGGACTGTGTCCCAATTTAATTAGCGAGCGTCTGAATTCCGGTTGAAAAAGAATAATAATCGGAATAATCAAAACCGGTAAAAATTCGGTGATCAGCCAGTTTACAGTATAGAGTTCAAGTTTTTTTATAAAAAACAGAATTACTATAGTAACTATGACTAATGTAAATGCCAGACCGCGAAGTATGCCTGCTCCACGTGTTCCCTGCATTATTCTCAAAATTGTATATAAAACAATAAATATTATAAATATTTCACCACATGATTTTATTAACATCCAACCGTTACACCAGTATGGATGAACAATGCTATGAAAATTTTCAAAAAATCCTAAAAAACTATCCATCACGCGCATTCCTTAATCTTTTTCTGTAAATATTGTAATATATATCATTACATCTACTTACATTTTAATTTGATGATTCTATAGATTTGTACATTTTAATAGCCTGAACTGCTTCTTTAACATCATGTACTCTTACAATGTTTGCACCATTCGATACAGCAATTACCAGCGTAACTAATGTACCAACAAGATGTGAATTGTTCTCTTTTATATTGACGTTATCTGAAGACTCAAGGACTTTGTCGATAAAGGATTTACGAGAAGTACCAATCATGATTGGTAAATTCAGGCATTTAAACTTATTCAATTGTCTGAGTATCTCTATATTATGCATGACTCCCTTACCAAAACCTATTCCTGGATCAATAATAATTTTATTATCTGCTATCCCTGATTTAATAGAATATTCAATTCTACTTTCGAAAAATGAAATTATTTCTGGAATCAGATCAGCATATACCGGATTTTTTGGAAAATCGTGTGGCTGTCCTTTAATGTGCATGATAATTATGGGTGTGTTGTGTGCGGCGGCAATTTTTGCCATTTCCTTATCAGCCTGTAATCCGCTAACATCATTAATGATTTGAGCGCCAGCTTTAATTGCTTTATCTGCAACTTCAGCTTTATATGTATCAATTGATATTGGTATTTGCGTCTCTTTACTTAACTCCTTAATTAACGGAATAACACGTCTTATTTCTTCGACTGCAGAAACACAACTTGAATTTGGCCTGGTTGATTCACCTCCAACATCTATTATGTCAGCACCATCATCGATCATTGTTCTGGCACGATTTAATGCGTCCTCTATATCATAATATTTGCCTCCATCATAAAAAGAGTCCGGAGTTACATTCAGGATTCCCATTACAAGCGTTTTTGAGCCTATATCTAGATATCCTTTATCGTGTCTTATAATCAAAGAAACTTACCACTTTTCCTCTAATTGATAGACTATCTTAGTCGCTAACCTTTCCATAGCTTCTTGAATTCCAGTATTAATGGTTTCACCACGAGTTATGATAATAGCACCAGTACCAGTCAATCCCTTCACTGACATCAGTAGCCTTCCTGTTCTTCTGTCAGCAAGAGAAATATTAACTGTAATCGATATCGAGCTCTCAACAAGATTGTCAAACGCATTTGAAGACGAAGCGCCTTCAGTTACAGTGACTATTTTGCCTGTTAAAATTGTGTCAGCATCATCCTTTCCTGCAATCCGTAATCTTGTTCTAGACATGATCTCATCTTTCAGTGCAGTTGTGAGATTGAATTCAAGACCACTTCTGAATGTAAAATTACCAAAAATAGGAATGTAAACGCTATTAATGTTTCGACTGATCAATGATTTAGTTGTGTATCCACATCCTGATATCAGTGCAAATAAAACCAGCATACATGTAAATTGCCTAAATGAAATTCTATTACCTAGACTAGTCCATATTATCAATTGTTTTATTTTTTTCATATTATTTATCCTGTTATTTTATTGCTCCTACTTTTTTAAGCATTTTAATTTTATCTTCTGCCAAAGCAGCCCATTCAGAATTCGGATAATTTTTTGTTACAGATTCAAAATAGATGATCCCGGCATCTGGCCTTTTCTTTCGCAAATAAAACATTCCTGTTTCATATTCTCTCTCGGCAAGCTTAGTGTCTATTTCGCTAATAATTTCATTTGTTGCACCCACAAGAGCTCCATGTGGATTGTTTGCAAGGTATATTTCAAAACCATCACGTGACTTGGTAAGCAAATCATAGTTTCTCTCCTGTACACGGATATTACTTAATTTGCAATACGGAATTCTAAACTGAGCATAAGGAACCCATTCACTATTAGGATAATTTTCCATGACGGTCATAAAACTATCTTCTGCCTGATCAAATTGACGTAATTGGTAATAGCATTCTGCAATTTTTACTTGTGAATCGGCGGCAATAAAACCAAGAGGATTTCGTTCTATTATCCTTTCAAAGACCTTAATAGCTCCATTTTCATCACGTTCCATCTGGGAAACACCAACCTGAAATTCTTTGTCCAAAATTTCAGGCAATCTACGAGTAGTAGGATCCTTTTCAATAAACTGCTCATATGCCCTGAATGAATTCTTATAATCACCTAGCAGGAAATAAGTTTTCGCAATGTTTAGTTGTGATTCTTCGGCAAGTTCTGTACCGGGGTTATTTTTGATTACATCCTTAAAAATACCTATAGCACTTATATATTCCCTCTCAATCATCAAAGTGATACCATATTTGAATCGTTGATCAGTCGTATCTCTCGTCAGTTGCTCAGGATCAACCCAGCTTGTTTCACCTGTCCACACCCATCCTGCAAATGACGTCTTTGTACCATTAAAGAAGAAAACCACAAGAATGAAAAATAAGATCAATTGCTTTTTCATAAATCACTCCATCTCATAAGTTCTTTTTAGTATAAATGACTAATTTGGTTGTTAGATATTTGCATAGTATTTTAATTTGTTGTAGTTTCATTCTCTACAGTTGGCATATTATAACCTAAGGCCTTAAGAATATTCGATTCTTTTTCATGCATAACTACAGCATCATCTCTTTCTAAATCGCAATATCCCTGCAAGTGTAACAATCCATGCACAACATACAGGATTATCTCACCCTCAACGTCTACATTTTCTTTGACAGCGGTATTAACAGCAGTCTCCACTGAAACAACAATTTCACCATTTAAAGCATTTTTGTTATTGTTTAATGGAAAAGCTATAACATCAGTTACATCATCTGAGTCAAAATATCTTTTATTAAGTTTCTTAATTTCATCATTGTCAACAAAAGCGATGCTTAGTTTTGCACTACTGCTCTTAGTGCCTAATACTTCTTTTACAACGTGCTTTATTTTGTTGTCTTTTATTTTGTAATGCTTTTGTATATTTGCTATTTCGACTTTCACTTAGAAATACCTATGTAACTATTTAATGCTTATCATCATAAGCTTCAACAATATCTCGAACAAGTCTGTGTCTCACTATATCTTTACGCGTCAAGTAGCTGAAGTCAACTCCGGGCACACCCTTCAATCTCTCCTGGACATCAACTAGCCCAGATTTTGTTCCGGCCGGTAAGTCTATTTGAGTGATATCTCCGGTTACCACAACTTTAGTTCTTAATCCAAACCGTGTTAGAAAAGTCTTCATCTGCTTAACAGTACAATTTTGGGCTTCATCAAGGATAATAAAAGAGTCATTAAGCGTTCTTCCTCTCATAAAAGCCAGTGGTAGTATCTCAATCAAATCATTTTCTATATACTTCTTTACCTGTCCGACATCAATTATATCAGCCAGGGCATCATATAGTGGCCGTAAGTATGGATTGACTTTTGCCTGAATATCTCCTGGCAAAAAACCCAAACGCTCTCCTGCCTCTACGGCAGGACGGGCGAGGATAATCTTTTTCAGGTAACCACTTTTCATTGTCGAAAGTGCAAGAGAAACAGCCAAAAATGTTTTTCCTGTTCCCGCAGGACCAATACAGAAAACCAGGTCAATCTCTCTAATAGCCTTAATGTATCTAGCCTGTCCCTCAGTTTTTGGCCTTACTGTTTGTCCTTTTGTAAAAACTTCGATTGTCTGATCAGTTTGTATAGCATCCGATTTCCTGTCTATGTCTGCCATAACCATATCAATGTCCGTTTCATCCAATCTTCCGGATGTTCTTATAATGTTTAATAAATCATTAACAACACCGGTAAGTTTATTAACTCGACTAATTTCACCTTCGTATTTTATAGTCCCACTTCTGGCAACAATCTTAACACCAAATAGATCTCTCATGACTTTCAGATTCTTGTCATGATGTCCATACAAAAGTGATGCTTCTTTGTTATTCTCCAGATGTATTTGCTTCTTTATAATTGTGCCGTTTGCTGATGCTTCACTCATACTATAACGTTATTATTTCTCCTCTGCTCAATGTTTTACAATTACTAAGAAAAAATATGCTACCGGTATGCTTATAAGCAATGAATCCAGTATGTCAAGTAATCCACCAAAAGCTGGTATAGCACTGCTAGCGTCCTTGACTGCCATATCCCTTTTTATTATAGATTCTATTAAATCCCCAATTATGCCTGACGCGCCTACCAGCAGACCAAAAGGTACTATTTGATAGAAGGGCATCACTCTCATTCCCGGCAGAGCATTTAATGCCACTGCAATCATCAGACTACAAAACAGGGCAAATGATGCACCTTCAATCGTTTTATTTGGGCTGAAGGAGGAAAACTTGTTCCGGCCAAATTTCCTGCCAAAAAGATATCCACCGATATCGCCACCTTTGGTTAACAACAACACAATGAGTATTATATTCAACCCATTTGGCATATGCCGAATAGGCATAATAAATGAGAGGAAGAAGCATATATATATTATCCCGAAAACTGTAACGGAGATATTTTTAATAGTATCATCAATACCTCTTTTAAG
>CAYTLC010000148.1:0-5917 GCA_964438395.1 uncultured Candidatus Scalindua sp. | reverse complement strand
TGATCGTGTTTATGATAAAGAAAAATTGTTAGTGCCACTTAAGAAAAAAGCTAAAAAGAGAGCTAAGAAAAAATCTAAATAAGGCCTGATTATATGCTAGAAAGTTTACTGTTCATAATAATGAGTTTGATAACGATTGCCTGTGCTATTGGCGTGGTCTTTCAAAAGAACCCGATTTACAGTGCGGTATTTCTTATTCAGACAATGGTTTCTCTCGCGGTATTGTATGTACTGTTGCATGCTCAGTTTGTTGCTGCCGTACAGGTCATGGTGTATGCCGGCGCAATAATGGTGATCTTTGTTTTTGTTATCATGCTGCTTAATCTAAATAAAGATGATATGGAAAGCGGGAAGACCAAGATGCCGATGCAGAAACCTGCTGCCATAATTCTTGGTTTAATCCTTGTTGTCATGATAGGTGTTATAATGACGAGAACAATTTATCAAGGCGCACAAGGTGAGTATACTCCGGAAGTAATGGATCAGATCGGAAACACACAGCTTGTAGGTAAAATGTTATTTACAAAATACGTTTTACCCTTTGAAATTGCATCTATACTTCTGTTTGCCGCTATTGTAGGGGCTATAATTTTAGCTAAAAAACAAATTATTAAGGAAGAGAAGTGATGGTAGTTCCGTTGACATGGTATTTAGTACTTTCAGGCATTCTATTTTCTATAGGGGCGGTGGGCGTTTTAATTAACAGAAACGCACTGGTTATTTTCATGTGTATTGAATTGATGTTGAATGCGGTAAACCTCGCATTTGTAACTTTTTCGCGTCAACAGAATTCGATGGATGGCCAGATCTTTGTTTTTTTCATAATGACGGTTGCAGCGGCAGAGGCGGTAGTTGGACTTGCAATAATAATTGCCCTGTTTAGAAACAAAGCTACTGTTAACGTAGATGATATAAACATAATGAAGTGGTAGAGGGATAAAATAATGTCAAATACTCTAGATAATTCATATTTACAATTAATCGGCTATGTGCTCTTGTTTCCACTTGCAGGGACAATAATAAATGGTTTCCTGGGAAAGAGGCTTAACAAGTCTATAGTTGGCTTTGTGGGGTGTGCTTCGATAGGGCTGGCATTTCTTTTTTCACTGCTCGTATTCATGAGCCTGCTGGAACTTTCGCCGGAGCACAGGGTCTTTGAGATAGAGTATTTTACCTGGATAGGTTCAGGTGCGTTTAACGCAATTGCCGGTCTGCAGGTGGATCCGCTTTCCGTTGTAATGATACTTGTAGTTACCGGTGTAGGCTTCCTTATCCATGTCTATTCTGTAGGCTACATGCATGAGGATAAGAGCTTCTATAGATACTTTACATATCTCAATCTGTTTACCTTCTCAATGCTTCTTCTGGTTCTGGCTAACAATTTCCTTCTAATGTTTATCGGGTGGGAAGGTGTTGGTTTATGTTCATACCTGTTGATCGGTTTCTGGTTTGAGAAGAAATCTGCGTCTTCTGCGGGTAAGAAGGCATTTATTGTTAACCGTGTAGGTGATTTCGGCTTTATCCTTGCCGTCCTGACGATCTTTGTCACATTTCATACTATAGATTTTACCGAGGTATTTCATGCCGCGCCGGAACATCTGCAGACGGGTAGCACAATTGCCGCTATCATTACACTGCTGTTGTTCGTAGGTGCTGTCGGTAAATCGGCACAAATACCGCTCTATACATGGCTGCCTGACGCTATGGAGGGTCCAACTCCGGTCAGTGCGTTGATACATGCGGCAACTATGGTTACAGCCGGTGTGTATATGGTCGTGAGGTGTAACGTATTGTACACCCTGTCACCATTTACATTGACAGTTGTAGCTGTAATAGGAGGTGCCACTGCTCTCTTTGCAGCAACTATCGGTCTCATGCAGAATGATATCAAGAGGGTGCTTGCGTATTCCACGGTAAGTCAGATAGGCTACATGTTCCTTGCATGCGGTCTGGGTGCGTATATTACAGGTGTATTCCATCTGGTTACACACGCGTTCTTCAAAGCACTGCTGTTCCTCGGGTCCGGAAGTGTAATTCACGGTCTCGGTGGTGAACAGGACATGAGAAAGATGGGTGGTTTGAAGAAATATATGCCGATAACATACA
Source organism: uncultured Candidatus Scalindua sp. (assembly GCA_964438395.1). Taxonomy (GTDB): domain Bacteria; phylum Planctomycetota; class Brocadiia; order Brocadiales; family Scalinduaceae; genus Scalindua. The sequence goes on along the minus strand of CAYTLC010000148.1, from coordinate 3,811 downwards.
TAACGTTTTTTATTGGTACTCTTGCGATTGCCGGTATACCGCCATTTGCAGGATTCTTCAGCAAGGATGAGATCCTGCTGGAAGCGTATACTAAAGGGAACCTGTTTTTCTGGGCTCTTGGAGCTATAGCGGCTCTGCTAACGGCCTTCTACATGTTCAGGCTGCTATTCATGACATTCTACGGAAAGTCGAGGATGAGCAAGAAAGTCGAGGAACATGTTCATGAATCACCAATGAGCATACTCTTACCGTTAATAGTACTTGCCATTCTCTCCATAGTCGGCGGATTCCTTGGTTTCCCGACAAAGAGCGTAATAAACGAATTTCTTGCTCCGGTTATAGGAAGCGGGGTTCATGGGTTGGGTCATGGCGGAGAAGCGCACCATGTCTCATCTAAATTGATGTTCTCCATGATGGGAGTATCTACCGGTATAGCCATTGTAGGTATTGTGCTGGCGTATATGATGTATATTACCAGGCCGGAACTGCCGAAAACACTGGCGAAGAGATTTAAACGGACTTATACCCTGCTACTAAACAAATATTATGTTGATGAGATATACGATGCAGTTTTTGTTAAACCTACCATTAGAGTTTCAAATGTACTCTGGAAGGTTGTAGATGTTAAAGTTATAGACGGTTTTGTCAATGCCGTAGGAAGGCTCACCGTTCTTAAAGGTGAAGTGCTTAAACTATTCCAGACGGGGCTTGTGCGCAACTATGCATTCTCCATAATGCTGGGTGGTATAATTATAATAGTCTGTTCCATATTATTTTTGTAAAAATTTGCAGTCAGGTTTATAGATAAATGAATTGTCCAATACTTACTGTCGCTACATTTCTTCCGCTGTTCGGAGCTATACTGCTTCTGTTTATAAACGGAGAGAAGCAGGAGAGGATTAGACGTATAGCCCTTGCTATTACTATTATAGATCTAATCTGTTGTTTTCCTCTGTTCTACCTGTTCAAAACAGATACAGCTGCCTTCCAGTTTGTAAAAGATGTTCCATGGATCAAGGAGTTCGGAATAAACTATCATGTAGGCATAGACGGCATAAGCCTGTTTCTATACCTGCTGACAAGTTTTCTGTCGATGATCTGCGTACTGGCATCGTGGAACATTAAGGACAGGGTCAAAGAGTACATGATTGCGATGCTCGTCCTGCAGACAGGGATGCTCGGGGTATTTATCTCTCTTGACCTATTTCTATTCTACGTCTTCTGGGAACTCATGCTGATCCCGATGTACCTGTTAATCGGTGTTTGGGGAGGCCCAAGGAGGATATATGCTACAATAAAGTTCTTCGTTTATACAATGGCAGGAAGTGTACTGATGCTGCTTGCTATTTTGATTCTCTATTTTAAACATCACAACGCAACAGGCGAATACACATTTGACTTGTTGAAGATCTACACTCTAGACATTCCACTTGGAGCCCAATTCTGGCTCTTCCTGGCATTCTTCTTCGCATTTGCGATTAAGGTACCAATGTTTCCGTTCCATACGTGGTTACCGGATGCTCATGTGGAAGCGCCGACTGCCGGCAGTGTTATACTGGCAGGTGTGCTGTTGAAAATGGGAACCTACGGGTTTGTGCGTTTCAGTCTGCCGCTGTTTCCATACGCAAGTCATCAGTTTATACCTCTCATCGGCTGGCTGGCTGTGGCGGGTATCATTTATGGAGCGCTGGTGGCGATGGTACAGGATGATCTGAAGAAGCTGGTTGCATACTCCAGTGTCAGCCATCTCGGCTTTGTGATGCTGGGTATCTTTGTGTTTAATGTTCAGGGAATGGAGGGTGGTATCCTTCAGATGATAAATCACGGTTTGAGTACCGGAGGGTTATTCCTTATCGTTGGAATGTTATATGAGAGAAGGCATACAAGGATGATTGCTGATTATGGTGGCGTGACAAAGAAGATGCCGGTATTTGCGGTGTTCTTTATGGTTATGACCCTCTCTTCGATCGGTCTGCCCGGTCTGAACGGTTTTGTCGGTGAGTTCCTGGTACTTCTGGGAACGTTTAAGGCTAACGTCCCCCTTGCCGTCGTTGCGACTACCGGCGTAATTCTGTCGGCATGCTACATGCTCTGGATGTTCCAGAGGGTTATGTTTAATAAGATTACAGACCCGGAAAACAGGAAACTGAAAGATATTAACAAGCGCGAATGGGCACTGCTGCTGCCGATAACGATACTTATCTTCTGGATAGGTATATACCCTAAACCCCTGATATCCAGGATGGATGCGTCTGTAAATAACCTCCTGACTCAGGTGGATGTAAAATATAAAGCGACATTGAAAAAACATGGAAAACGTGTTGCTGTAGACGGTGATGCCGAAAAAAGTGATACCGGAAGAAGTTATACCGGAAAAAGTCATGCAATAGTTGCAGTAAATGAGAGTATAAGTCCAGATTATATAGAAAGTGAAGGACGTATGGATGAGCCTTCCAGTAACCCTGTAGAGAGGTTGATTAAACTATGGAAATAGTTATTCCACCATTTGATTTAAAGAGTATATCTCCTATCGTGAGTATCTCCATTGCGGCGATATTCATACTGCTTCTTGATGTGTTCTGCAGGAAGACTTTCAAGGACAGACTGGGATATATAAGTGTTCTCGTAGTCATTGCTACAGGCGTAGTTGTCTACACTCAAATAGGACAGAACGTCTACTCATTCAGTAATATGTTTGTCGTAGACAACTTTTCAGTCTTCTTTAATCTGGTTTTCCTGCTCAGTACGGCTCTCGTAATTCTTATGTCCGATAATTATGTAAAGCAGGAAGGTGTGAACTATGGTGAATACTACACACTGCTGCTGTTTGGCACAGTGGGCATGATGCTTATGGTTGGCGGGGCTGATCTGCTCACGATCTTCCTTGGCATCGAGATAATGTCAATTTCGCTGTATGTGCTGGCCGGCTTCACGAGAGATAAGGTACGCTCGAATGAGGCGTCTCTGAAATATTTTTTGCTTGGGGCCTTTGTAACTGGCTTTCTGCTCTACGGTATAGCCATGCTGTACGGTGCAACCGGTTCAACCAACATAAAAGAGATTGCGGCTTATATTTCCGAAACTTCCGGGTTCTTAAATCCTATGATTATTGTGGGCAGTTCGCTGCTTATAGTTGGTTTTGGATTTAAGATTGCGTGTGTACCGTTCCACAAATGGTCTCCTGACGTTTACGAAGGATCTCCGACGCCGGTAACCGCTTTCATGTCAGTAGGTCCGAAGGCAGCGGCATTTGCCGTGCTCCTGAGAGTATTCTTTGTAGCTTTACCTGAATTGCAGCATAAGTGGACTGTGATATTCTGGATACTGGCAGTCATTACAATGTCAGTCGGAAACCTTGTGGCCATCTCACAGAAAAATATAAAGAGGATGCTGGCATATTCAAGTATTGCGCATGCGGGATACGCGCTTATAGCTATTATAGTTGGCGGTGAATTTGGCATTGCGAGTCTGCTCTTCTATATGCTTGCATATACATTCATGAACCTGGGCGCATTTGCGGTGATCATCGTCCTTGGCAGAAAGGGGGAGGAGAATTCCAATATAGAAGACTTCAGCGGCCTTGGCTACAAACATCCTCTGCTGGCGATAACGATGAGTATATTTATGTTCTCACTTGCCGGCATACCGCCGTTGATCGGTTTTATGGGCAAGTTTTATATCTTCAGTGCAGCCATCAAATCAGGGTTCTACGTTTTGGCCCTTATAGGAGTTATTAATAGTGTTGTATCAGTCTACTACTATTTAAGAGTTACAGTTGTTATATACATGAAGAAACCGGTACGAGAATTCG
>CAYTLC010000147.1:5863-5987 GCA_964438395.1 uncultured Candidatus Scalindua sp. | reverse complement strand
GGTCAGGAAAAGGATTCAGGTGCAGGAACGGAAGGTTCCGAACAGGCAGGTCAAAAGGGCCATGAAGGTCAGAGAGAAACTCGTGAAGCAGAAGGTGCTGAAGTTGATTAACTGGAGGCCGGGG
>CAYTLC010000147.1:0-5853 GCA_964438395.1 uncultured Candidatus Scalindua sp. | reverse complement strand
GACGGTATGTGCTTGTCTCTTGACTGCTGAGGGGCGGAACTCGGATCTGGTCAGGAAAATGATTCTGGTGCAGGAACGGATGGCTCCGAACAAACAGGACAAGAGGGTCAGGAAGGTCAGGGAGAAACTCAAGAATCAGGAGGAGATGAACTTGCGTCCGGTCAGGACAAGGATTCAGGTGCAGGGACGGAAGATTCCGAACAAGCAGGTCAAAAGGGTCAAAAGGGTCAGAAAGGTCAGGGTGAAGAACAAGATTCTGAAGGTGATGAACTCGCATCCGGTCAGAAGATGAAACCAGGAACTGAATCGGAAGGTCCCGAGCAAAAAGCGCAAGATGGATCTGGTAACCAAGGTGAATCACAAAGTGCTGGGAGTGCAATGACCGCAGATGGTAAGGGAGACGATGCAGGTACAGAACCAGGAGGTACAAAGACCTCTCAGCAGCAATCAGGTTCAAAAGGATCTGAAGGTGGTCAAGGCGAAGAGCCCGGTGATAAAATCTCTTCACAAATGGCTGGCAAGAGTGGGGATAAAGGTCAAGGTGGCTCTGCTGAAGGTCTTGGGGAGTCAATGCAGAAACAAGCAGGACAAAAACAGGGTATTGGCGAAGGTGGTAAAGGAGATAGGCAAAGCAGTTCTGACTTGAAAAAAGAAATAGCAGGTCAAATGGATGATTTGTCCAGTCAGATCTCTGCTCTGGAAAAGGAGATGGGGTTGGGTAACAAAGATGGCTTGGAAGATAGTAATAGCCAGGAAGAGCTCGATGGTCAGCAGCGTGGAGAGACAAAGAGTAAGAGAAAGACGCTGTCAAGAGATGAAAATGCAGGTGCTGACGAAAAAGATGTTCCTTCCGGAGATAAACCCGGAAAAGAGTTATATTCTGCTGAACCAGAGAATATTGGGTTACCTGCAAATACAGAAAAAATGAAAATGAGAATAGAGGGGGAAAACGATGAACTCGGCACATTGAGAGAGACGGTATCTACCGGCAAAGGAAAACCTTCCAGGCAGAGAAGGAAACTTCCCACGGTAGGTTATGACGACACGGTAAAAAGTAGTGAAGAGCAGGCGGAAGATGATGCAATGAGAAAGACTTCAATACCTTTAGAGTATGAGGATATTATAAAGAAGATTCATTCTGACAAGGAGTAGAAAGTGACAAAAACAGAAAAAAATGAGGAAGTAAGTGATATAAAAAAAGAGATAGACAGATTCAAAAAGGACTTCAATAGTATAACGGAAGAAATTGGTAAGGTAATAGTAGGGAACAGGGACATTGTAGAGAAGATATTAATAGGTTTCTTTGCAAAGGGGCATGTCCTTCTTGAAGGTGTTCCAGGCCTCGGAAAGACTCTTCTTGTTAAGTCTTTAAGTAAAGCGCTCGGGTTTGATTTTAAGAGAATACAGTTTACACCTGATTTGATGCCTGCAGACATAACTGGTACTCAGATAGTTGTGGAAAAAGGTGGCGGTAGAAAAGAGTTCGAATTTACACCAGGACCTCTTTTTACTAATATACTGCTTGCTGATGAGATTAACCGTGCCACACCAAAGACACAATCAGCTATGTTGGAAGCAATGGAGGAAAGACAGGTAACTGTTGCGGGAAAGACCCACGGATTGAGAGAACCATTCTTTGTTATGGCAACCCAAAATCCGATTGAGATGGAAGGGACTTACACCCTGCCGGAAGCACAGATGGACAGATTCTTCTTCAGATTGCACATAGCTTTTCCAAGGTTCGAAGAACTTAAAAAAATCTTGAGACAAACAACTGTCAATGAAAGCTATAATATCCAACCCGTATTTGATTCCGGATCTGCAGTTACAAGGGTCGCTGAGATGAGAAAACTGGTTCGTGAAGTATTGGTTTCGTCAGAGATGGAAGACTATATTACCAGTATTATATTGGCAACTCATCCAGACAATAAAGACGCTCTTGATTCTGTTTCTGAGGGGGACAAGATCGAGGATCTTGTAGGACGATATGTTACATATGGGGCAGGGCCACGTGGTGCACAGGCAGTGACTTTAGCGGCCAAGGCAAATGCTCTTTTAGATGGCAGACCTAACATATATGAGGGAGATGTAAAGAAGGTTGCCGTGTCAGCACTAAATCACAGGATGCTTTTGAACTTTGAGGCAGATGCAGATAATATTAAGTCACACCATATTATTGAGAAGATATTAGAAAAATTAGAAAAGTAGATTTAATTAAATCGCTTATAATTTGTTTTTTCCAAAAACGATATGTTGTCTATAAAGATTTTATTAAGAGAATTGTGAGGCCGGTTATATGCTTGGAGATATCTTTGACTCTAAATTCCTGAAAAAACTTGATTCCTTATGTCTGGAGTGTAAGAAAACATATGGTGGGGTAAGGAAGGGTAATTACGAGGCTGCTAACAAAAAAGGCACCAGTATAGAATTTGCCGATTATCAGGAGTACATGCCTGGAGACGATTTCAGGTATATTGATTGGAATATTTATGGACGTCTTGACAAACTACTGGTAAAGACCTTTAAGGAAGAAGAGGAGTTATCTGTTCATATCTTATTCGATGTGAGTCGGTCGATGTTGTATCCTGAAGAGGACAAAAAATTTGATTATGCAAAAGACCTGGTAATTGCTCTGAGCTATATCGCATTGTCAAGTAAGAACAGTGTGAGGCTGGCAACAATGGTCAATACAGATAAGATTTCTCAGAATAGGACTCCTTTTTTTCAGCAAAAAGAGAATATATTTGTGATAGCCGATTTTTTAAAGAAACTTGTACCGAAAGGTGAACTGGATTTTATTGATTATATTTCAAAATATATACATGAGGTAAAGGGGAGAAGAGGTACAGTTGTTGTTATATCGGACTTTATGATGAAGCCGGAAATTTATACCAAGGGATTCAATTACTTAAGATTCAAGAATTTTGATATTAAGGTTATACAAATCCTGGGGGAAACTGAACTTGATCCTTTTGGTAAAGGAAGCAAAAATCAGGTGATAGATGTTGAAACAAACCAGAAGATGAATATTAACTTCTCGGAATCAAATAGAAAAAAATATAAAGCCGCTATGGAAGAACATAACCAGCGGCTGAGTCGCTTCTGCCGGATAAACAGAATTGTTTATTCACTGGCTAAAACGAATATAAAATTTGAAGATTTCATTCTGCGCGAACTACCGAGAATCGGGTTCGTAAGATAAACTAGTTATTTTCCGCCAGGGCGGTATCACTGTAATAAAAACAGATAATTTATGGGTTTTCTAAATTTACTTGCATTTGGATATTTAGCATCAATCGGACTGGTAGTATTTTTCTATATTTTTAATAAGAAGAAAAATATAGTACATGTATCGAGTCTGATTCCATGGGGCATACTGAAGGAAGATACTGTACGCAGTAAAATGTTTAAGATTGATCTGCTTTTCGTGCTTCAAACGCTCCTCATAATGCTTCTTATTTTCTTTCTGGCAAAGCCATACCTTAACTCCAGCATAATTAACATATCCGGAAAAAATGTTGTTCTTGTTGTTGATTCGTCAGCAAGCATGCAAACCGTTGAAGGTAATGAGACACGTTTTGACAAGGCCAGATCTCAAGCGCTTGAAATGATAGGCAAACTGAGGCAAGAGGACAAGATGATGGTTATATCTTCAAATTATTCCTCCAGGGTTGTCAGTGATTTCACCGATGATAAGGCTAAATTAAATAAAACAATTACAGACTTAATGCCAAAGGATACCGGAACAAATCTTGATGAGGGGGTGAGTCTGGGAGTTTCGTTTCTTAAGAATGCTGAAAGAGGGGAGATGTATGTGTTGACAGACAGATCGGCATCTTCAATAAACTATACTAATTTAAAGTCTGGAAATATAAAATTTATTATGTTTGGAGAGGAATCTGCCAATGTTGCCATTACATCTCTTGATGTATATCAGGATATGTTTAAAGATTATAGGGAACGTGAAGCATATGTCACAATTGAAAACTATGCAAGTGATAGTAAGGCGGTCAGGTTAAGTGTCTTCCTGAACGATGAAATTATAATGGAAGAAGAATTAGAGTTAGCTGGTAATGAGCAGAAAACATTAAGTGTGATGAATCTTAACGAAGCAGGTCTCCTGAAAGCCAGTATACAGACGGATGATTTTCTTTTAGTAGATAATACCGCCTACGCAATAATTAATGAAATAAAGCCTATCAATATATTATTAGTCTCAGACAATTATCGGTTGAGAGACGAGTTGGCAAAAATAGAACAGAGTACTCGTCGGATAATAGTAACCCATATTGCGACATCTGAATATGAACAAGAAGATGTAAAGGATTATGATGCTGCAATTTTTCACAAATTTTACCCGAAGAATAATCCGGATATTAATGCACTATATATAACACCATATTTGTATTTATCGAATTCAAGATCTGAAGGCATAAAAGAAGATAGTGACTTCGGCGATGTCCTGATCAGCGAAAATGACCTGGTATTGACGGTAAAGATTTTGGATTGGGACACTACGCATCCTACAATGCTACATCTGACTAATCTGGACGATTTAGATATTAAGGGTGCATTTACAATGAAGCCTCCGGATTGGTCAATACCATTGATAAAAGTTTCAGATAAGTTGAAAGATTCTCCCATTGCCTTTGCCGGATGGTATGAAGGGAAGAAGATAATATCACTGGGATTTGATCTGAGTGAATTTGATTTTTCAAAATCAGATGGTTTGCGGATGCTGATTATGACACTTAATATAATTCAGTGGTTGAATCCATATGAAGCGGTGGATAATAGCAAGTTATTAACCGGCGGTCAGTATCGGCTGAACTATGCTTTGACAGAAGGCGTTGAGATAGTAACTCCTCAAAACGAGATTTTGAAATTTGATGCTAAGGACGATACCACTCAAGAAAATTTTGTTTTTAACAAAATAGAATATACAGGTGAATATAAAATTTCCGGTACTAACTTCAATAACAGGTTTGTAGCAAATCTTTTTGATGCGAATGAATCCAGGATTGCACCGGAATCAATGGGTGACGAAGAACTCAAATTTGAAGAAAAAGAAGCTGAAACACTCATTAAAGATGAAAAAAATGAATTTGGAAAATATCTTCTTTTGTTAGTACCATTTATACTTTTAATCGAGTGGCTACTCTATCACAAGAAACTAAGGGCTGGTACAGCCTGAGACCTTACTATCTAAGTGACTAAAGCCAGGGAACAGGCGTGGTTTGAACGGTTAAAGTCGTTTAGACAGTTTTTATAAAATGGAATATCAATTTACAAATCCTGATTATCTAAAGTTCCTGTATGCACTACCTGTTTTCTGGATAGTGTCAATATTTGCATATCGTCATTTATCGTTGTCAAAAATCATTATTTCTGTATTTTTGCGATCTATGGTGTTCCTGCTTGTAGTTATTGTGCTGGCAGGATTAAGCGGAAAGGAGAAGTCGAAACGTGAAATCAGCGCTGTGTTTTTAGTGGATATGTCTGATAGTATTACTTGGGAAGGTAAAGAATGGATGTGGAACTATGTAAAAGATCTAAATGAAACATTGGATCAGAAAATTAAGAAGGGCGTGGTAGTTTTTGGTGGTGAATCAAGAGTTATTACTCCAACTCTCACGGAGGATATGGACTTAGAAAGCATGCTTGGAAGCATTACAGATTCAAATATCAGTACAGATAGAACTGACATTGCAAGTGGTGTAATGGCTACCCTTGGTATTATGCCGGAAGATTCTTCTAAAATTGTGATTTTGCTTTCAGATGGGAATCAGAACCTGGGAGAAGTAGAAAGCGCGGCCTTAATGGCGGCAAGCAATGATGTAAAGGTCTTTGTGT
>CAYTLC010000146.1:0-5988 GCA_964438395.1 uncultured Candidatus Scalindua sp. | reverse complement strand
ACTATTAAGCTTAGGCCCGCGTGGCTCAATGGTAGAGCACGTCACTCGTAATGATGAGATTGTGGGTTCGATTCCCACCGCGGGCTTTTAAAAACAGAAGTAATTTTTCACCGCTAAGACGCAAAGTACGCAAAGAAAAGATAATTAGCCACATACTTCTACAGACGAAAACAGAGGTTAGAGGCAATAAAGAAAAAAGATAATAGGACACGGATTAACACTGATAAAAGATAGATATAAAAGGAAAGAGTCAAGAGTCAAGAGTCAAGAAGCAAGAAGCAAGAAGCAAGAAGTACGATTGACTAATGACAAGTGACGCAAAGTGACTAAAGTTAGAAAATAAAAAATTTTTTACCACAACTTTAGCTCACTTCAAACTTTAGGCACTTTTAACTTTTTATTCATTGTGGAGTGAGGAATGACTAAAATATATGTATTTCCGGGTCAGGGATCACAATCTCCCGGAATGGGGGGGGAGTTGTTTGATCAATTTCCGGAATTAGTGAAGCAGGCCGACGAGGTGTTGGGGTGTTCAATTAAAGACCTCTGTCTGAACGATCCGGACAATAGACTTGGCCAGACAGATTATACACAACCGGCACTGTATATAGTGAATGCGCTTACTTATTTGAGTAAAACAGAGGACGCTGATCTTCGTCCTGATTTTGTGGCCGGGCATAGTCTTGGTGAATATAATGCACTTTTTGCTGCCGGTGTATTCGACTTTATAACAGGTCTGAAGTTAGTGCAGAAAAGAGGGCAGATTATGGTCAAGGTGACCGGGGGAGGTATGGCGGCAGTTATCGGCATGCAGCCTGATAAGATTAAACAGGTTTTAAAGGATGCCTCTTTTGAGTCAATCGATATTGCAAATCTTAATTCTCCGAAACAGACTGTAATCTCCGGACGAAAAGAGGACATTGATGCTGTTAAGACTGTCTTTGAAGATGCAGGCGTCAGGTTGTTCATTCCGTTAAAGGTAAGTGGTGCGTTTCATTCTCGCTATATGCAGGATGCCCAAAATGAGTTTGCTGACTTCCTGAAGAACTTTGAATTTCAACCTGTACAGATCCCGGTGATTGCAAACTATACGGCAGAACCTTATCAAAACGATGAAACCATGAATAACATGGTTCAGCAGATCAGCAGTCCGGTACGCTGGGTAGAGTCTATTCAATATCTCAAGCAGCAGTCTGAACCGGAATTTGAAGAGGTTGGTCCGGGTAATGTATTAACCAAATTGATCAAACAGATAACGTAAATTAAAGTGACTAAAGTGTGAAGTGAACTAAAGTGACTAAAGTTAAAAACAATGAGAATGAAGCAAGATGCTAGAGGCAAGAAGCAAGATAATTAACGAGTGGTGATTGGTAGACAGCGAGGATTAATTTAGTATGGAAAAAATGGTAATTGAGGGTGGCTATCCCTTGAAGGGAAAGGTGAGGGTCAATGGGGCTAAGAATGCCGCATTGCCCATTATGGCCGCGTGCCTGTTGTTGAAAGGTACGTCGAAGTTAAAGGGTATACCTGAACTCACGGATGTAACAACACTTTGTAAAATCCTTAATGAGCTTGGTGTAGATACTGAGAGATGTCCGGACGGTTCACTTGACATTACTGTTAAGGATGAGAAAAATATAATAGCTCCATACGATCTTGTCAGAACGATGAGAGCGTCAATTTGCGTACTGGGACCTCTGCTCGGAAAACGCAGGATGGCGCAAGTGTCCATCCCGGGTGGATGTTCAATTGGCTCCAGGCCTATAGATATTCATATTAAAGGTGTTGAAGCGCTTGGCGCCAGTGTTGAAGTGAGGGATGGATATATAATTGCAACAGGGGACAAGATGAAAGGGAGTGAGGTTTACCTTGGGGGACCGTACGGTTCAACAGTCTTGGGTACCTGTAATGTCATCATGGCAGCTGTACTTGCGGAGGGAAGGACTATAATAGAGAATGCAGCTTGTGAACCTGAAGTGCAGGACCTTGCGAATTTTTTGAATAAGGCAGGGGCTAATATAACCGCGATTGGTGAAAACAATCTTGTTGTTGACGGAGTTGATGAACTGAGCGGAGTTGAATATGAGATAATACCCGACAGAATTGAAGCCGGAACCATTATGATCGCAGGAGCAATTACCGGTGGGAACATAACATTGGAGAATGATGCATCATGTTATCTGGCTTCAGTCATAGATAAATTACGGGAAGCCGGTGTAGATATTGAGGCGCCTTACTTCGACACGGGTACTCCCGGCCATGTTAAAAGTGGTGAATGCACAGTTAAAAGTGATGGGAACATTAAACCGATAAATATTACTACACTGCCTTACCCCGGCATGCCTACTGACATGCAGGCACAATTCACCGCACTGCTGAGTATTGCAAATGGGACGAGTATTATTACTGAGAGGGTATTTCCGCATAGATTTATGCATGTTGCGGAACTCAACAGGCTGGGCGCAAACATCAGAAATGATGATGCTATTGCAATTATTAAGGGCGTATCGTCGCTTTCCGGGACAACGGTGATGGCGTCTGATTTGAGAGCGAGTGCATCGCTTATAGTTGCGGGTTTGGCAGCTAAAGGCGTTACGGAGATCAGGCGTCTTTATCATATTGATAGAGGATATGAAAGACTGGAAGACCGGCTGACAAGCCTGGGCGCAAAGATCTGGCGGGAAAAGGAGTAAAAATCACCTCTAAAGGCACATCCCAAAATAATTTACGTTGAATATTTCTTCAATTTATATTAAATTATAGACTTTTCTAGTCAGGGTATTTCATCTGACAATGTACGTATTGTAAAGTGTAGTTGAACCGCAACCGGAAGCGGGCAGTAATTATGGGTATATGACATAATTATCTGTTCGCGTGGCGGTTGTAACTGATTTGATTATAAGTAGTTACATGGTGTTCTGCTGCAGTAAGGTTTTAACACATTTCCAGTACTGTCAACCTGAATACTGCTTTTAACTGGAACGTTATATATGATAAGCATATGGGCTTGCTGAGACATATGGGTAAGAGATACTGAAAAGGCGCAATAATGTTTGAATCAATAACCGGAAATTTCGAAACAATATTCAGTAAGATGCGCGGCAGGGGCAAGCTGAGCGAGCAGAACATTCAGGATGGTTTGCGTGAAGTAAGGGTTGCGCTCCTTGAAGCAGATACTAACTATAAGGTCGTAAAGGATTTTATTAAAAAGGTTACAGAAAAGGCAGTCGGAGAGGAAGTCCTTAAAAGCGTTACACCGGGTCAACAGATAATAAAGATAGTGGAGACTGAGATGGCAAACCTTATGGGCCCCGGTGATTCCACTATAAAGTATAATGACGGAGATATTACGGTCATCATGCTTGCTGGGTTGCAGGGAAGCGGAAAAACTACAACTGCGGGTAAGCTGGCAAGTATGATCATGTCAAAAGGTAAGAGCCCATTGCTCGTGGCCGCTGATGTTCAGAGGCCGGCTGCCATTGAGCAGTTGCAGGTAATCGGGAAGCAGCTCAATATTCCGGTATATACTGAAAAAGGTTCTAGTCCCCTTAAGATATGTAAATGGGCATTAAAGCGCGCATTTCTTGATAAACACAACGTCGTTATTCTGGATACTGCAGGCAGGTTGCATGTTGATGATGAGTTGATGTTGGAGTTGAATCAGATAAAGTCACAGGTAAAACCAACACAGATCTACTTTGTGTGCGATTCCATGACCGGTCAGGATGCTGTTAACAGCGCAAAAGAGTTCCACTCGCAGTTGAATTTTGACGGTGTGATCCTAACCAAGTTGGATGGTGATACAAGGGGCGGTGCTGCATTATCAATCAAGGCAGTTACCGGCAAGCCTATAAAATTTGTTGGAGTAGGTGAAAAGCTTGACAAACTGGAAGAGTTCCACCCTGACAGGATGGCTTCCAGGATTCTGGGGATGGGTGATGTGGTTTCTCTGGTTGAAAAAGCTCAGATGGCTATTGATGAGAAAGATGCTGAGCAATTAGAGAAAAAGATTAAAGATAATACACTTACACTTGACGACTTTCTCACCCAGTTACACCAGGTAAAGAAGATGGGTTCAATGAAGGATATTCTCGGTATGATTCCCGGAGTAGGCAAAAAGATGAAGGGGATGGACGTTGATGAGAATCAACTGAAAAGAGTTGAGGCGATTATTCGTTCAATGACGCTTGAGGAGCGAATGAATCCGGACAGAATTGAAGGCAGCAGGAGGCACCGAATATGCCGTGGAAGCGGAACAAGCTCACAGGATGTAAGCCAGTTACTGAAACAGTTTAAGCAGATGAAGAAGATGTTCAGGTCTCTGGGTGACATTGATCCCAAAAGTTTTCAAGGGGAGGGGGGAATGCCGACTGAAGCCCTGAAGCTGCCCCGTAAGATCAGGAGCAAACGAAAGAAGGTAAAAAGAAAAAAGAAGTGATCAATAAGCTCGATCAGGTTAGATTTATTTATATTGGTAAGATAAGGAGAGTTGTTATATGGTAAAACTAAGGTTAAAGAGAATGGGACGAAGAAACAGGGCCTTCTTCAGGCTTTGTGCTTTTGATGCAAGAGAAGAGCGAGATGGAAGAAGTATTGAACAGTTAGGGACTTATGATCCTATGGAAAAAGACGAAGAGAAGAAGTGTGTTTTAAAAAGAGAAAGGATTGAATACTGGCTTAGTGTTGGTGCTCAACCAACTGAGACGGTAGCCAGTATTCTCAAAAAGAACAAAATAGGAATTAAATCATAAAAGAATATTAAGCAGGTTACTTATGCGAATAGATATCTTGACCCTGTTTCCTGAAATGTTTCAAAATGTGCTGGGAGAGAGTATGTTGAAAATTGCTCGCGAGAAGGAGCTTGTGAGTTTCCATCTGCACAATATCAGAGATTTCTCCAATGATAAACACAGGTGTGTTGATGATAAACCATACGGAGGAGGTGCCGGTATGGTTATGAAACCTGAACCGGTATTTAATGCGGTTGAGGCGGTGGAGCTTCTTGATGATGCAGCGTCAACAAAGATATTGCTGACCCCGCAGGGAGAGACGTTTAATCAGGGAATTGCTGATAATTTATCGAAAAAGACACGTTTAATGATAATTTGTGGACACTATGAAGGATTTGATGAAAGAATAAGATCAGGAATAGATGCTCTCGAAATTTCTATAGGCGATTATGTTCTTACGGGTGGAGAAATACCGGCAATGGTTGTAATAGATTCGGTTAGTAGATTGGTTCCCGGAGTTTTGGGTGGAGATGATTCACTGCAGGATGAATCATTTGTGAATAGAATGCTGGAATATCCACAGTATACAAGACCTGCAGAGTTCAGGGGGATGAAGGTCCCTGAGGTACTGAAGTCCGGTCATCATTCAAAGATTGAAGAGTGGAGAACGGAAAATGCTATTTTGAGAACACAGGAGAGAAGGCCTGATCTGTTGAAAGAGAAAACGAAATAATATAAACAATATTTTATATAATAAAGGAGTTAGAGCCATGAACATCGTTGACGAAATAGAAAAAGAGAATATGAAAGAAAAAGCGCCGCAATGCAAGGTTGGTGACCTGATTGATGTGCACGTTAAAACAGTTGAAGGTGAGAAAGAGCGCATTCAGGTTTTTAATGGTACTGTTATCTCTAAAAAAGGTAGTGGGAACAGGACAACAATTACTGTTAGAAGAGTAGTACAGGGAGAGGGTGTTGAACGCGTATTTCCTATACACTCACCAAATATAGTAAAAATTGTAGTGAAAAAGAGCCACAAAATAAGACGTGCAAAATTATATTACCTGCGCGATAGAAAAGGAAAGAGTGCAAGGCTTAAAGAAATTCGTAGACGCGTAAAGAAGACAAGTAAATCTGATCAAACAGTGCCTGTTGTGGTTGATGAGGAAGCGGTTGAGGCTGAAGAGACTCCGGCTGAAACTACAAAGCCTGCAAAGGCCACAAAGACTAAAAAGGCGACTAAGAAGACTGAAAAGAC
>CAYTLC010000145.1:0-6011 GCA_964438395.1 uncultured Candidatus Scalindua sp. | reverse complement strand
TGGCTTAAATACAATAACGTGATTAGTAACATTGAGGACCAGCAAAATCTTTTGAACTTAGTCAAACTCCGATACAATGATTCTCCCAAAATGCTCGCTGTTACCAATATTAATTCCCAACTACTTTTAGGAGTCGCTGATGATTCCGGGGCGAGTTATTCATTTTCTGAAGGAGCAACGCCACTTGGTAACAGGTTTGATTTCTCTCTATTTCCAAAATATGAAGACAAGCCAACGATTACCTATCAACCATTACAAGGAGAGAAGTTTGTAAAAAATATTCTTGAACAAATTTCTCTGGACGTACTTCTACTCTTGAACAATTCAGGGTGGAGCGTTGAACGTATACTTCGCTTATGCGTACAAGACATTAATGGTATTCGTAACGCGCCGGGTGCCTCCGGTCCTACGCCCGATTATGCCCCTGAGTATAAGGACTTCCTCACTGTAGCAAAGCTGATGCGTACGTTACAGAAGCGCAATTTATCTAATGTCGAATACGAGCTTGTTGATGGTAAGTCCACACTGGTTTTCAGCCTTGCCAAAGAGGCATTAGAGTTGTCTGAGACGCATAAACTCGCAGAAATGCTGCGTTTGACACCCGGAAAAACAGAATATCCCATACGCATGAACGATGTAGATCACAACCCAAACCTTGTAAGGTTAAGAACGCGTTCTGTTATGGGTATATTATATTTACTTTCACAATCCGTTGAAGTGCCTCAAGAGGATGTAAGGAGAGGAAAATTAACGACTACTAAATATGAAGATGGACGTCCTTTTAATTGGAGTAACCTCTTCGGTGATTTATTTCAGATCAAATCAAGTCCTGATAAACCCTCTGATGCCTTTGTCAGCATTAAGTACCGGGGACACTGGTTTTATATTGATGACACGGATGTTGAATCAAAAAGAACTTATGCGCTTTTTAGTCAAATTTTTGCTATTCAAGCGGGTAAGATAGAAATTGAAAGGCCGACACTCACCTTACCAATAGGCGGATAATGTGTTTACATACCGCTTACTCTGCTTTCTTATTCATAGATTGTGCGATATGTATACCAACCAGCCTGGCTATCAGTATGGCTATATAAAGCTGCCCTGTGACTGCCTCAAGAAATGAAAAGGTACTCGCCAGGTCAGTTGTAGGAGTTATATCTCCGTAACCCAATGTTGTAATAGTAACAAAACTGTAGTAAATATAAAGGCGCCTTCCTTCCTCAATTTGACCTTCTCCAGTGGCAAAAGAGCCCGGATGAATACTCTCTAAAACTGAATATACGAACGCCCACATTATGGCAATGAGCAGATAAACAACAATTGATGCGTAGATAACATTGATGGTAACTTCACGTTCACTGAATATGAATGACAGAATAACTACTACCAGGAAAGCCAGAAATGCTATTACAAAGCAATCTCCCACGAAAACCAGAGAAGGCATATCTACAAATCGGCTTAGCCAGATTGAGACGAGCATCGGCAAGGCAAGTGATGCAGAGGTAATGGTAATATAGGTTTTTCTGCTTGCAGCGTAGGTTCCAAATATCAAGGTAGTTGTGAAAAATATATCCATCAGGATACGAATTCCCACAAAGTCCTTAAAGATGGGAGCAATAACCAGCAGGCACAATATAGAGATGAGGAGAAAAAGGAATCTATCCTTGAAACAGGTTTGAGTTAGCGGCTTGATAACTTTATTTACCATATTAGAATCGTATTAATAGATTATGTGTCACAGGTTTTTCACATATTTTCTTCCATTTCAATTCCTTTGGCCTTAAGCTCAATCCTGGCCCTTGAAGATAGCTTTCCAGAAATTGATATTTTCAGGTTTTTGACCGGGCGATCCGGAGTATTCAATTGCAAAAGAGCATCTGTTCCACGATCAGCCTGTTCGGTCCAGTATACATAATCTATTGGAAGCGTAGCAACAATTGACTTCTTATCCGTATAACCTACAACAACTCTCCTGACAGGAATTATCTCTACTATTGGTTCCACGTTTTTATGAAAGCTTAACATCATCTCAGCAATTCGCTGGAAGAAGAAGGCATCTTCCTTATCTATCGAATAATTAGCCTGTTCTATAAAATATCCCCGATTCTTTGCCTGCTCAATTCCCGCAAGGGCATGGACTATAAATGCTTGATGACGAGGACTGAAAATTGAATGGTTTAGAAAAGTTTCTATTACGTCTTCCCTTATTCCCATCTCCTCCAATTTCTTACGATTTAACTTCCCCAGATTCTCAGGTGCATTGTCAAGTATCAGCTGATTCATATTCTGTGTAAATTCATCACCATTCGCAGTAAAGAAAGCGGCATCGTGAATACCTCTAAATGCCTCCATATTCAATTTAATACTCATCCCACTTGCAAATTTTGTCCATGCAGTCCCGTTAAGCTCCTTCTGAAGTCTTTTGTTTGTTGAGTAAATGTTCACTCCCAAAATGTGTGCATGCTGCTGTTTCAGCTTGAAAAAACCGGCCATTTCCTCAGTTACTCTATACTCTATGTTGCCCGTAAACCTCTCATCCTCCGGCTCAAAAAACCTACCGACTCCCTTTGGAATTCCATTAACTGTATCTACCGGATGAATGACAAGATTACGTGCCCCTTTGAGTGGGCTCATGGCTGCTTGTTCTGCAGCATCGCGGAAGGCCTTTGTCTTCTTTATCTCCTGCAAAGCTGCTATAGCGAGAATCTCTTGAATGCGAATTCGCAGCATATCCTCACCAATAACTTCAAATTGGCCATATGCAGTCGAGATTGTGAATCGGTTAGTAAAATCATAGGTAGCCACCTCCTCCATTACTTTATAATGATCTCCTTCAAGGAGTTCCGGTGGTAGTATCTCACTTGCTTTTAAGATACCCGGTGTTTCATATCCGCTTGTTGCAGCTTGTTGACCCAGGCAAAGGGATGGCAAAAAATGTATACTAAACACAGACAAAACGATGCACGTTGCCAGATTGATTTTACTAAATATAGACTGTTTTATACCTGTTGTATTCATCTCTATAGTCCTTTCTTATTCTTTACCGATATTAAGATTATGACTACGTATTGATTACAGGCGAAAAACCGTTTTCAATTTATGCCTGACTATCCTCATACAGTGGAGACATCGCCCTCAACCTCTTTATGATAGGAGGAACCGTCTCCAGAACATATTCTATTTGTGCTTCGGAATTGTCTATTCCCAGGCTGAAGAGTATTGAACCCTGGGCTACCGCGTCCTCTACTCCAATTGCACTCAAGACATGTGATGATTTTAATGACCGGGAAGTACACGCCGAACCGGAAGAGACCGCTATTCCTTTCATATCCAGGAACAGAAGTATTGACTCTCCCTCAACATACTCAATACTGATGTTTATATTGTTTGGTAACCTTTTTTCAGGATGGCCATTCAGATGAATACTATCTACAGAACTCATCAGGCCGTTTAACAGTTTGTCACGCAGTGGTTTTATTGCCCCCATGCGCGTGTCCATCTCTTTCTTTGCCAACTCTGCGGCTTTTCCCATGCCCACTATTCCGGGTATATTCTCCGTACCGGCACGACGCCCGCCTTCCTGCACGCCCCCCTCTATAAAAGGAACGATCCTTGTTTTCTCTCTCAGGTAGAGCGCACCTGCACCCGGTGGGCCATAGAACTGGCTGCCTGCCAGGCTTACGGCATCAGCCATCATTGCATCAACATCTACAGGCACATAACCTGCAGACGCCACGGCATCAACATGAAAGGTGATACCTTTCTCCTTAACAATTTTCCCGATCTCTTCAATCGGTTCAATAGTACCTATTTCACTATTTGCATGCATTATCGAGACGAGAGCAGTTTCCGGTGTAATGGCCTTAGCAACATCCTCAGGATCTATCATGCCGTATTTATCAACCGGTACATGCGTAACTTCAAAACCCATTTTCTTCAGTTTCTTCAACGGATTAAGTATTGAAAAATGTTCTATCTCTGATGTGATGATGTGTTTGCCCTTCTTTTTATTTGCCGTTGCAAGTCCCCTGATGGCAAAATTATTCGCTTCACTCCCACTTGATGTAAATATTATTTCTTCAGCTTTTGCTCCTATAAGTGATGCAACTTCACCCCTGGCGGTCGTTACCGCTTTACCTGCAACCTGCCCGAAATGGTGCAGGTTAGACGGATTACCATAAGTGTTTCTTATGGCATCTACCATTGCTTCTACAACCAGTGGATGTGTTGGCGTACAAGACGCATGATCAAGATATATTTTTTCCAATTTACTCACTCCTTTATATTTATTATCGGCAGGAACCTTCTACCTTTTCTAAATTTGCATATTCCAGTGCCAACTTCTTCATACCCACTCTATTAAAATCAACATGTACTGTATCAGAAGATGGGGCTATCTTTACAACTCTCCCACGACCAAAAATTTCGTGTTTTACAATATCACCTGAAACCAGCACGACACTCTCTTGAGGCTCATCAATCTGGAATACCGGCAACTCATCATAGTCGTCCACTGCGTCGCATTGATAATCATCCTCATCTGTGGAATCTCTGTATCCCGTTACCGGTTCGGTACGCAGTTTATCACCGTAAGAATTATAGATTGTTTTATCAATCTCTTCAACAAAATCTACAGGTATCTCGCTTAAAAACCTTGAAGGAACACACGCTGAGCGCTGTCCGAATTTCGACCGGTATCTGGTATGGACTAGAAACAGATCCTTTTGAGCTCTCGTAATGCCCACATAACACAATCGACGCTCCTCTTCAACGTCATCATCTGAATCCTTTGATTGCGAATGAGGCAGTAACCCTTCCTCCAGGCCAGCCATGAAGACAACCGGAAATTCCAAGCCCTTTGCAGCATGCAGCGTCATCAGGGTAACGGTATCTGCGGCATCATCCCATTTGTCAATATCTGCAATCAGTGACACCTCTTCTAAAAAACCCTGGAGCGAACCATCCGGGTTTGAAGTATCATATTCACTGGCAGCATTTACCAACTCCTCAATATTTTCCAACCTCTCCTCGCTGTCACCTTCGTAAGATTGAACCAGGTAATCTACATATCCAATTTTCTCGATAACCTCTTTTACAAATCCCATTACCGGATAGGTATGGATAGTATGTAGTTCAGAAATAATATCCCGGAAACCTTTTACTGCCTTGGAGCTCTTTCCTTTGATCTCCTTAATCTCCTGAACCCTGGATACCGCCTCTAGCATATTTGTGTTATTCATCACCGCCCAGTCTCTTAACCGTCTTATAGTCGTTGCTCCGATGCCTCTTGCAGGAACATTTACAACTCTTTCAAATGATAAATCGTCATCAGGATTGGCACAGAGCTTGAGGTAAGAGAGGACATCTTTGATCTCTTTTCTTTTGAAGAATGCGACACTACCCACGATTGAGTAGGGTATTCCTTCACGCAGCATGCAGGTTTCCAACACACGTGACTGCGCGTTTGTACGGTAGAAAACCGCTATATCTGAATGCAAGTTTCCGTTCTCAATAAATTCAGAAATGTTTGCTGCTATCTCCTTCGATTCAACATTCTCGTCCTCACAGTGGATAATCCTTACCTTGCTCCCTTCGCTATTTTCCGTCCAGAGGGATTTTGATTTCCTTGATATATTATTATTGATTATTTCTGAAGCGACATGAAGAATGTTCTTCGTTGAACGATAGTTCTGTTCCAACCTGACAGTCTTTGTATCAGGATAGTCCTTTTCAAAATTGAGTATATTCCGTATGTTGGCGCCGCGCCAACCATAGATAGATTGATCGGGATCTCCGGTTGCACAAATATTTTCATACCTCTGCGCCAGTAGTTGAGTAATTGCGTATTGCGCATGGTTTGTATCCTGGTACTCATCAATGAGGATATACCTGAATTTATCCTGGTATTTCTCCAACACTTCAGGAAATTTTTTAAACAGACGCACCACCATGAAAAGCAGGTCGTCAAAGTCCAATGCATTATTTGCTTCAAGATATTTCTGATATTTGGT
>CAYTLC010000144.1:0-6140 GCA_964438395.1 uncultured Candidatus Scalindua sp. | reverse complement strand
GCAATCGGTAACCCTTTTGGCCTTACTCATACCGTTTCAGTTGGTGTTGTAAGTGCGATAGGCAGATCAGGCGTCGGCATTGCAAATTATGAGAATTTTATTCAAACCGATGCTGCGATTAATCCCGGAAACAGCGGAGGCCCATTGCTTAATATCGACGGAGAGATTATAGGAATCAATACTGCGATCTTCACCCGTTCAGGTGGTTACCAGGGAATAGGATTTGCCATTCCTGTAAATATGGCAAAGGCCGTGCTCAGAGACCTGATTGCTAAAGGAAAAGTAACTCGAGGCTGGTTAGGTGTCGCCATTCAGAATATGGACGAATCGCTTGCAGAGCAATTTGGAGTAGAGGTTACCGAAGGAGTATTGATAAGCGATGTACAGGATGGTTCCCCCGCCCAGGAAGCAGGCTTTGAAAGAGGCGATATTGTAATCGGGTATAATAACAGGGAAATAAGCGATGTTAATCGTTTACGTAATTTTGTTGCCCAAACTGAGGTTGGCAAGACGATTAAAGTTAAAGTCTTGAGAAAAGAGAAGGAGACGATTTTAACAGTGAAAATAGGCGAGCAACCGTCAGATCTATTTGCTTCTGGTAAACCAGCTGCCGGTAATAACCTGGGCATATCAGTACAAAACCTAACTGAAGAACTAGCTAAAAGTTTTGAATTTGAAGGTGAAACCGGTGTAGTTGTTACTGCGGTAGAGCCAGGCAGTTCTGCTGCTCAAGCTGATGTAAAAGAAGGCGACTTAATAAAGGAAGTTAATCGAGAGAAAATTAATAATTTAGAAGAGTTCTCAGACGCACTTAAGCGTACTGCAGAAGGGAAAGACATTCTATTTTTATTAAGAAGAGGACAACACACACGATTTGTGATAATTAAGAGCAAATAGAAAAGCAGATTTTTCTAACTGTGGAAGAAGTTATTATCACAGAAAAAATTTCAGCCTCGTTACCAGAGTATGGTAACGGGGCTAATTTTTTGGATATAGGTTCGACGCTCAGGCCTGAGAGTCGTCAAAAAGAGGAGAAAGGGTTTGAAGTCTTTTAACTATCGGTACCAGTTTTTCCAGAATGTAGTCAACTTCATCTTCAGTGCTGTATCTACTTAGACTAAACCTGATTGTGCCCCTGCTGGCAAGAGGAGGGATTCCCATCGCCTGCAGAACGTGAGACGGCTCGGCCGAGCCTGTTGTACAAGCAGAACCAGAAGACGTTGCAATGCCTGCCATATCAAGCAAAAGCAGGGTCGCCTCGCCTTCTACACATTCGAAGCTTACATTACTCGTATTGGGCAGACGCTCACTGTTCTCTCCGCTTATTACTACATGAGTAAGCTGATCTTTTATACCTTTTTCCAGTCTGTCCCTGAGACGCCTCACCTCTGTCTGTTCCTCTTTCACAAATCCTGCTGCTATTTCACAAGCCTTGCCCAGCCCGATAATATAAGGAACGTTTTCTGTTCCGCTCCTTCTATTATCCTCCTGATGACCACCAATAATCAACGGATCAATTCTAACTCCTTTTCGTATGAACAAGACGCCAACTCCTTTTGGCGCGTGAAGTTTGTGCCCGGACATGGACAGAAGATCAATATGGCTATTTTTAAGATTTACGGGGATCTTGCCAATTGCCTGGACTGCGTCACAGTGAAAAAGCACACCTTTTTCTTTGATGATTTTACCGATCTCTTCTATCGGAAATATCACGCCTGTCTCATTATTTGCATGCATAATAGAGACAATCGCCGTGTTGTCTTTTATGGAATCTCTCAGCTCGTCCAGATCAAGCATTCCATCCTTATCGACACCTAGCTCTGTTACATCATAACCGTTCTTCCCAAAATATTTACATACATTCAAGACAGCCGGATGTTCTACCTTGGTTGTAATGACGTGCTTTTTGTCAGGATTCGCTTCTAACGAACTGTGTATGGCATAGTTATTACTCTCTGTTCCGCAACTCGTAAAAACTATTTCAGAAGTATCTGCCCCTAGAATACTTGCGACTCTCTCCCTGGCAAGGTCCATCTTGCTCGAAACCTGTCTTCCAAAAGTGTGTATGCTTGATGGGTTACCGTAAAATTCCTTAAAATATGGCAGCATCTCTTCCAGGACTTTATCATCAACTCGTGTTGTCGCGTTATTATCAGCGTAAACTAACCTCATTTGTAAATCTCCATTTTTTCTCTAACTCTTAATATATATCGGTACGTCTATGTTCAAATAGAGGTATCTCTTTTCTTACCTCTTCCTGTAAATCTAAATCGATCTCCGCCAAAATCACATTTTCATCATCTTCCGCTTTTGCCAGAACCTTTCCCCATGGATCCACCACCATGCTTTTCCCATAGCATGTTATATCATTAGGACTGGTCCCTATCTGATTTGCAGCGACAACAAAAGTTTGATTCTCAATAGCACGAGCTTTAACCAAAGGTTCCCAGTGATATTCTCCGGTAGTTGCCGTAAATGCCGATGGGATAAAAATAAGCTTTGCCCCGTTTAGCGCTAGAGACCTGTAAAGCTCGCAGAAACGTAAGTCGTAGCAGATACTCATGCCAACCTTTACGCTACCCATATCAGCGGTAACGACCTTCTTACCTGCGATCACATTCTCAGATTCTTTATATCTTATCTTCTCTTGTATATCAACATCAAAAAGATGGATTTTTGAATACTTTGCCACTAATTCACCTTTTCGTCCAACTATTACGGAAGTGTTATGAACCCTGTTCTTATCAACCTTCTCAAATATGCTTCCGCATACAATATAAATTCCGAGTTTTCGCGCCCTGTCCGACAAAGCATTAATTGTATCGCCCGGTATCTCTTCCGCATTTTCTACCATTACTTTCGTATGCCCGCAGCAGTTAAACATCTCCGGCAAAACGACAATGTCTGCACCGTTTTTAGCGGCACTGTCAATAAACTTGCCGGCCCGTTTTAAGTTTCCTGCTTTGTCCTCATTTGAACAGAACTGGATAGCGGCAACGTTGAATTTACGTCCTAACCCGGTTTTTGATTTAGCCATTTAATCCTTAAAATAAGTAATTGACACCTATCATGTGCCAAAGTAGAATCTCAGACATACTAAAGTTAATTCGTTATTTTACCATAACCAAAAGCTTTCATATAATCTTTTCTTCTGCTCTCTATGAGCACAGTAAATAATATCTCTTTTTACTGTTTATTCGTGAGATAATAATGCTTAAAGAAAAAATAGGATTTATCGGTGGCGGCAAGATGGGAGAGGCCCTGATGAAGGGACTCATCAAGGCAAAACTAAGTTCTGCAGACAACGTTATCGTCAGTGATGTTGACAACAAACGCTGTCAAGCCCTTGAAGATGAAATCGGGATAAAGACGACACAGGATAATAGAGAGGTAACCGCCAATTCTGATGTAATAATTCTTGCTGTCAAACCAAACATAATAGGCACTATTCTTGAAGAGTTAAAAAACGACATTACATCTGAACATTTAGTTGTCTCTATCGCAGCCGGTATTCCGTTGAACTTCATGGAATCCTCTTTAAACGAAGGATGTCGGGCGATCAGGGTTATGCCAAACACACCATGCCTTGTGGGAGAAACTGCAGCAGGATATGCCCTGGGAAAAAATTCCACACGGGATGATGGGGAACTGGTCGGCCAAATACTTAATGCTGTAGGCAAGTCCTATTTACTTGAGGAGAAATACCTCGATGCTGTTACGGGATTGAGCGGCAGCGGTCCGGCTTTCATTTATACGGTTATTGAAGCGCTGGCGGATGGAGGTGTTAAGATGGGATTGCCAAGAGACGTAGCAACAGAGCTTGCGGCCCAAACTACCTTTGGCGCGGCAAAGATGGTACTGGATTCGGATACGCATATAGGCGAACTCAAAGACTCTGTTACCTCTCCTGGAGGAACAACTATAGAAGGTCTTCACGCACTGGAAAAAGGAGGGCTCTCGAATACCCTGATAAATGCCGTTGAAGCTGCAACAAAAAAATCAAAAAGGCTGGGCAAGGCATTTTCAAAACAGAAAAAATAATGCAAACATACCAATGGCCGAAGAACATAAGGAACCTTCTCTTCGTCTTTGTTTCAATGAGCATTATAATCGCTGGAATAGAGAGTCCTTTAGCGGCGTCAACGAAGGAAATAAGAAGCGTAAGAGACTCCTCATTTAAACCCTTCATAAAACAAGTCCGCCACAATTACGGCGAACAGTACACCTCGCATGTAGAAGAGCTGTTTAAAGTGCTTCTCAGAGATGAAAAAACCGATCCCTCCGAAACGGGACCGCGCTTCCTGGAATTTGATGTTCTGAAGATGAGAGAAACAGCAGGCGCGTTTCAAACCGCAACAGTTAAGAATGGCAACAGGATACGCGTCGAGGACAGATGTAAAATATCCTTTACACCCAGGGAAAAATGCAGCATATACATTTTCAAGATTGAAACTACAGGCAGGATATCCCCTGTCTTCCCGCGAAAAGAATTCAGTCTGCAGACGAACCCCCTGCCGCCAAACCGGACCCACTTTGTCCCCCCTGTGAAAAAATGGCTTCACTTTGAGAAAGGCTACGGAAAAGAAGCGATCATTCTGTCGGCGTTCACTAAAGGAAGCCATGAAATTGAAAAGCTGATGAAATACTTTAATGCTTTCAGCACAGAGAATCTGCCCGCAAACAACGAAAAAGCCAAACCGGTAAAAGAGATCCCCATAATCAACAAAGGCATAACCGGATCTAAAAAAAGTGAAGAGCGAAAACTCCGACTCCCTTTTGATGAACTTGCAACATTCACGGCAACGGAGTATATATGGGAAGGCAGCAAATTAGTAAAAACGCTGTGGTACAAACGCAAATGATACCGCCCGCAACTCGTAATTAGTTACTAGTCATTCGTCATGGCTTGTTCTTCGAGTCTTTGCGGTGAAAAGAAGAGGGTCAACTCTCAAACT
Source organism: uncultured Candidatus Scalindua sp. (assembly GCA_964438395.1). Lineage (GTDB taxonomy): Bacteria > Planctomycetota > Brocadiia > Brocadiales > Scalinduaceae > Scalindua. The sequence continues at coordinate 1,185 of CAYTLC010000144.1, read as the reverse complement.
TCATCAGAAGTAAATTTGTTGTCTCCTCCGAAACCCGAATACGATCATCAATCCGAAAGCCCACTAGCCAGATTGGTTCTCCGTTCATAGTTACTATTGGAACGGTGTCGCGCTCCATCACGGGAACTTTGTTGTCTATGAAAAAATCCTTTATCTTCTTAAGCCCTTGAGCACCTAATGGCCAGAACCTGTCTCCCGGCTTTCTCGTCCTGACCATGAGCGGCATGCTGACTTTGTCAAAATCTACAGCCTCTTCATAGTTTGTCTTGTTTTGTTTGAACTCTTCCAAAAAACCATTCTTCATCTCGCGGAACTCCGCCTTTACCCTGCAGTTCATATCGACAAGTTCTGTCTCTCCCGGTACTTTTATCTCCGTCTCCCTAATAACAGGGCTCTCTTCCTCGCAATATCTGCTCTTCGAAAGATAAAGCTCGTTTCCCTCTCTCCTGATATTTAAGTACTCCTTAACAACATTGATTGCCGATGTCTTCTTAGAATTAAGGGTATTTAAAATGTCTTTATAGTTTCTGTTACTTAGTTTCTTAAGAGGAATATCTAACCGGACGATCGCCTCTTTAATAATAATCTGTTGTAAGATCTGCGGTGACTCTTTTAGTTTGTGGATGTCCAGAGCTATTGTTTCTATAAGAGTTTCTCTGTTTACCAAAACATCTTCAAATACAGCGTTTGCTTTTGCATCCAGGTAATCACTATTTTGTAACGCCGTTTCTCCTAAAGTCACCAGGGACTTTTTTATCTTTGCATTGTAATTCTCCTCAATGTGCGGAATGAGCTCCAATCTGATCCTGTTTCTCAGTTTATCTTTTTCAATATTTGTCGAATCAACCCTGTATGAGAGTTTCTCCCCTTCCAGATAAGCAGTGATATCCTTACGCCATGTGAATAGTAGAGGACGAACAAGGCTGATTGTTGACACCGGTGTGAGTTTGCGCTTTGGCTTTATGCCGCTTACGCCTGTAATGCCGGCACCCCGGATTATTCTATGCAGAATCGTCTCGGCATTGTCATCGGCGTTATGACCCACGGCAATAACATTGGCACCCATCTTTTCCGCTGCACTTTCAAAGAACTTATATCTTTCATCTCGTGCCGCCTCTTCCAGAGAGATCTTGCGCTCGCATGCGACTTGAATAATGTCCCTTTTTTCAAGTCGCATGCGAGGGC
>CAYTLC010000143.1:0-6146 GCA_964438395.1 uncultured Candidatus Scalindua sp. | reverse complement strand
GAACAAGGAATGTTGAATGCTGAAGTGTTAAAGACAAAAAAGAATGAATTAGCCACGGATTGACACGGATTGAACACAGATAAAACACGGAAGTTTTAAATCCAAATGCCAAAGCTCAAATGTCAAATCAATGCCTGAAGATCAAATGACCAATGACCAATGACTCCCGCCAGTGGCGGATCTTGAAGCTGCTCACATGGTCGTCCTCAGGCGACTTGCTTCTCTTCTCCTCGGTGCATCATTTTCTTGACACAATCCGCTGAGTAGTTTCAAACCTGGCAGCGTCCTCCTGCATAAGAAGGGTTCTTTTCACTCCGCTCTTTCCGGAGAGAACGACACTGTCTCTGTTTATTGCAACTACCTGTTCCTCTCCTACCCATTTGCCTGTTTCTACCCATACATGGTTGATATTGGCTATGGCCTTTCCGTTGCTTCTGAAAATGCCTTTTACATTACTGGCAACCATTCCCTCTATCCATTCTCCCGACTCTGAGTCGGCATTCTCAGCCGCCTGTGATTTCTTTAAGAAGTTTACTTCCAGGGGGAGAGCAAAAGGGTCACGTATAGACTCTTCATCCTTTATAGGGTTAGACTTCCTGTTTACCGCATCACTTTGGATACCGGCAATGCAGGCAGATGAAAAGCCCAGGACAATGAAAGTGGTAAATAGAAAAAGTTTTGTTTTGCTTGGTTTCATAATTTTATTAAAAAGTGTCTAAAATTTAAGTATTACCTGTTTTGATAAGATAAGTGACTATTTGACGGCAACAACATCGCCAACCTCTTTTTTGCTGTAGACGTTCACCATTATATTTGACACTGCACGCGGATATTGTTTTTCGTCACTGCTGATCTCCAATGTATCAATGATAAGGAACGTTGCCAGGTCCTGTAGTACGCTTATGAATTTTTCCAGTTTGTCATACTTGCCCTGCAGATTGATATCAAAGGAGACCTTGTTATAACCGGGAACTTGTCCGGGAAGGGCGGTATTGGCCGCAACCTCTGCATCTCCCTCTGCATCAGGTGCAGGAGGCGGCGGTGGCTCTATCACCCTTGTGGACATCTTTAACACCTTCAGGTCAAGCCGCAGCGCTTCTTTTTCTATGGTCTTAATTATGGGAATTATCTCTCCTCTTGCAGCTATTTTGGTCCTGATCGTGCTGAGTTGATTTTCAATAGCCGCTACTTCCTCTTCCATCTTCTCTGTCATTGCAGCATGTTTTCGAGCGGTACTGATTTTCTTATTGTGATCAGCAATTGTCCTGTTTATATCAGCCAGCCTTTTCTGTGAAGGATCAAAATATAATTGATAGAATGCTGCTGACAAGGCTAACGCCCCGATAATTCCTACCATAAGACATTTCTTCTTATCTAGCTTAGGTATTTTAATTTTTTGTGCCAAATCTATCTCCTCCTACATAATATTACATAAACAGCTTATCTGAAATTTCAGACCTTCGGATGTATAATTTTTGTCTTGTTCCAGGTTGATAAGACGTACGTCATCAAACCGAATAGAATCTTCAAGGGCAGTCATGAAATCTGAAATTGCTGAGCCTCTTTTGTCCAGAAAAAATGCTGTGCCCGTTACCTTTATCATCTTCTTTTCCGCTGCAGGCGATTCAGAGAGAAAGCTGATGTATTCCAGGCGTATATTGTCTGCGGTATGGAGCCTTATCTCTTTTAGTATTACAGCGGAATCTATATCTTCTCTAAGTACCTGGGGATATGAGTCCCTTTCGGTAAGTAACTTTCTCTTTTTGGATCCAAGTTGCAGCACCCGTGTAGTAGCAGAGCTTAAAGATGATAACTCCTTTTTTTTGCCTTCCAGTTCGGCCCTGGCACTGGCCAGTCCTCCCGAAATGCTTAAATAGAAGAAAAGCATTGCCATGGCTGCTATGCCACAGGGAGCTGCCAGGGCCGGAATAGAGGCGATACTTTCGCTCTTTTTCTTTCCCGGAATGAGATTCAATTCCTCTTTTTTCCATGTGGCCAATCCATATGCTGTAACTAAAGAAGGAGTGCTGGCTGCAGTGATCTCTTCAGATATTCCGTCTACGTATTTTGCACCGAGCATGGGATTGGCAGATTCGACTTCCATACCCATCTCTTTTGCCAGGAATTCTCTCAATCCTTTCAGCTCCGAACCTCCACCGGAAATGATAATCTTTTCTACATGGGGTACATGAAACTCTGTTGTGTAAAAATCAAAACTTGCCCTGATCTCACTCAAGAGCTTTTCCAGGACAGGCCTCATGAGCATTGAGAGATGGGCAAACGATATACCCTCCTTTGTCACACCGGCTTTTCCCTGAGAGGGAAATCCATGTTCTCGCTTAAGGGCGTCAGCATCGTCATATAAAAGTGTACGAAGTTCTTTGCCGGCTTCACTTATCGGTGCCGATATCAGAGACTTTGTAATGTCATTGCCTCCCAGGTTAATAGCCCTGGTAAATTCCAGCACTCCTTTATTAAAGAAGCTGATTACTGTCCTCTCATAACCAATATCCACCATGGCGCTTACTTTATCTCTCTGCTCGCTGTTACGTAGTGTGAATGTTTTCCACTGTACCATCGGGGCAACGCTGATCGCGACTGGCTTCAGGCCGGCAGCACGGGCAATAGAGAGCTCCTGCTCTACCAGCTCTTTGGGAGCAGCAACCAGGATAACATCCAGCTTGTTTACACCGTCCTCCTCCTTCTCGCCTACAATCATATAATCCACAGCCATCTTGTCGATGGGCATGGATACATATTTCTGCACCTCAAAAGGTATCACTTCATCCAGCTCCTCTTCCGGCATTGGAGGCATGGTAATGCGTCGGATGAAAATCTGAGCCCCTGATACCATAATAACAACCTCTTTGCCTGCAATGCGTCCTTCTGCCAGGCAGTTTTTTATCAGCTCGGTCAGCACCTCCGGATCTCTTCCATTCTGTCTTGTTTCTCTATCTGCTTCTGACATTGCAAGGCACTCTATTTTTTGACCGGTTCCGTTGGCGTATACACCTAATGCCTTTACCGAATAGTTACCTATATCCAGGCCTATCAGGCGTTTCCCTTCATTTTTCGTTGAAATTGATGAGACTATTTTATTTAACATGGTTTTCACTTTCCTAATTAGCTGATACTGCCTCATGCGATGATTGGACAACTACAATCGGCATTGACTTGCTCAAATCACTAAAAAAATCATTAAATACTGTGACAGCGGTTGGGTTTCCATTTCCATTTATAGTATTACCATAATGGATTATGCCGCCAATTATATTTGAATTACCATTGAATGTAATATCACCTTCGCAGATTATTATGGCATCCATTGTTGCAGTTCCATCCAGAACAACGTCTCCTTTTACCCAGACCACGCCAAACGCCTTCCGGTTTGAACCGACAGTAAAGTCATTCTCAACAAAGGTAAAGTTTGGCATTGTGTCTGTTGGTGAATCATAGTAGTAACTTGGAGCTGATGGTTCCGGATAATCATCGTTAGCATTGCCAACAGTCAAGTCCCAGGCGTTGTAGTGTCCCTGGTCTTTAGCAAAGGCCTTAACAAAATTTGGATCCAATGTCTGTGCAGGACGAATAACAATACCGGTCTCAGGGTCAGGGCCGGTATTGTTATTTACCCCGGGAGTACCAAAACTGGTTGAAAGAGTGCCGCCGTCGTTTGTCATGCCAAAACCGCCACCTGTACCGACAATATCACCACTTGTCTGTACACCTGGCTCTACTGTGACGTCAGGAGAAGCAATAATAGTCACCTTTGTCTTTATCTGCCTTTTTGCGATTGTGGCAGTGCCTCTCTTAACCTTACCGGTTGCTATTATGGTGTAAACATCTGAAAAGCCGTCGAGTGGATTACTCACATCAGTAACGTTATTGATGATGGTGTCATCATCGCTATCATCATCTACCAGATCATCATCAGCAAGCGTCGTATCATCATCATTATTACCACGATCTAAATCAACAGCAGAATTTGTGGAGTATGGAGCGGTACCGGCGAGGTATGGCCTTTCAATCCAGTACTCAGAGCTTTCAGTACTGCTGGATGATACAATGTACGGAACACTTCTTGTGCCTGTTGACGCAGACGGGTAAAGTGGAGTGCCGGTGGTATCCACACTAAAGAACCTGTTCTTTGCATCCTGGAGAGCAAACATTGTTGCTGTTTCAGCCAGGTAAAGGGACTTGTTTGAGTTTATATTTGCAGGGGAGGATATCTTCCATTTGCCCATTACAGAACTGAAGACTCCACCCATTACTGACATAATCACCAACATTGTCATGATGGCAATGAGCGAAACGCCTTCATTTCTGTTCAACTTCCCGGCAAGTTTTTTTAGATATTTTGTCTTCATAACATTGAATAGAATTAAATTGTCAACTTATAATCGGATCAGAGACCATAGCTCCTCGGATAAATTTTGGTTTCCCACTCTGAGCCGCCAGAAAACTGCAGATCGATAACGATCCTGTTTATGGAGCCGCTGCCTGCTTCACTACTACAGTTGAAAACAGAAACATTTTCAGCCACAATATTTCCTGAGCTGTTGCCACCCGGCAGACTGGCGACATCCGCCGCACTCTGTCTCCTCAGCCTGTTAGTGGCTGTATTACGTATATACTTTACTGCCTTACCGGTATCTGCTCTTTTAAATATTAATAAATTATTGCCTGCATTATTAATGTCATTTGCTGCCCGAACTTCTCTGCTTATTTTATCTAATACCAGTATGGCATCGTCAGCTCTCTCCTTCCTGGTTCGCATGGTGATAAAGGTACTTAAGCTGCCGGTAACAATCTGGAAGAGAAAGATCCCAAGAATAGAAGTAAGGACCAGCACTATCACCAGCTCTATCATGGTAAAACCGGCCTCTCCATTTTGAGTGTATTGAGATTCCTTTTCTGAGTTAAACCGGGTCGGGGTCATAGAAATCCTTTGCTAAAATTGTCCATAGAACGATATCATCTGGTATTACTGTATTACTAACTGTTACGATAGCTCTTATGTATTCGGTAGAACTACCGGATGTGCTGAAGCTGCCGGTGGCATGAGAAGCATATTCTGTAACAACCTGTTCAGTATAAATACGTCCTTTCTTTGTAACGTTAACGGACGTAGTTCCAAGAGTGCCACTGGTAGTGGTATAACCACTGCTCCTGAGTTCTTCTATCTTTTTCTGGGCAAGGTACGTAGCTGTTGCGTATATCTCAGGTCTGGTTCCCTGCTTTATACCGGTAGTAAATGGTATAACAAGTGTAGAGGAGAGGATGCCGGTTACGGCTACAATCATAATGAGCTCCGTAAGCGTAAAGCCTCTCTCTGACTTCAAATTCCATAACCGGTTTCTACTAAAATTAATCTTCATATTATTTTTTTTGACCACCATAACTTTAGTCACTTTAGTTCGCTCCAAACTTTAGTCACTTACTTCATTACTGTATAGTTGCTCTTCCTGTCATGCTCTCAACCATAATTTCATTAAAAGACCCTTCAGAAGTAATTCTCAGGGTTCCACCCACTCCTGTAACAGGTTCGCCGGAGGAGTTGAATGTAAAGACAAGATCTGTAGTACCTGTACCAACGGCATTAAATATCGCTTTAGAGCGTTTTGGTAATTCCTTTGACTCGCTTACTCCGGTAGATGTAATAGTGTATGTGCTGTCGTCTGCGGTAAATGTAATGGTCGCTTCTTTGTACTTGCTCATTGCCGTCTCCTGTGTATAACGGATGTCAGATTTTACCTGTCTGGTGACGCTTTCCAGGTCTATAGTATTAACTATTCCCAGCCTGGGCAGGGCAACCGCCATCATTATTCCCGCAATGACTATAACCATGATCAGTTCAATGGTGGAAAACCCTCTCTCATTGCCATTTACTTCTTCGGAAAACTTCATTCTATTATCAACCATCTTCTTAAGAGTTGTTCACCTGAGCAGTGTAACGAGGCTGAACTAGAAACCGGAGGTCTCTGTTATACTTGCGGTAGTGTCACCGACATTATCTGCATATGTCCAGGTGAAGGTACTAGGTCCGGAAACATAAGTAATGACCTGTCCGGCAACGGAAACTGTAGCACCACCGGACAAAGTGGTATTATTTACCACTTCTGTTACATCATAAGCATCTGCGTTTA
>CAYTLC010000142.1:4239-6292 GCA_964438395.1 uncultured Candidatus Scalindua sp. | reverse complement strand
GACAAACCTTCTCACAGAAACCACATCCGATGCACGCTTCTTCTCTTACATAAACCCTTCTAATCTCCTTACCGTTACCATGAACATATGTATTGAAATGAATTGCTTTTGTCGGGACGGGGCAAACCTCTTCACACACTCCACAACTGACATCCTCCCAATTCTTGTCTAAATCGGGCAATCGCGCATAGCCTGCCCACGGAATACATCTGTTCCTATCTATTTTCGCTTTTCCTATTGCCAAGCGCTGTTTCTTTTCCTTTGAAAGCCTGGTAATTGCCCCCGAAGCACAGACCTTTGTACACAGTACACAATCATGTGCACAATATCCAATCCGTGGAATCAGCTGCGGAGTCCACATACCGCTCAAGCCAGCCTCTAAAATTGTCGGATGCAGACCATTTGTCTTACAAACCCTCATACACTCACCGCATCTTATACACTTGGCCTGAAATTTATCTTCAGGAATAGATCCCGGAGGACGTATAATTCCAAGATTACCTTTATTCTTCTTCTTTTGAAAGTTCAGTGAGAGAAGAGGCGCGGCAACTGCACTGGATACACACGCAGTTACAAAGCCTCGCTTTGTCAAATTAACCGGAACGTCTTGATCCGGAGGCTGGTTAAGAGTAAATCTGACAGCTCCGGTCGGACATATATTCTGGCATTTCATGCATAAAATACACTCACCTGCCTGTGTCTTCTTGCCGGTATCATCAATAGCCCCCATCTTGCAATCGACATTGCACATGTCACAACTATCACAAATATTCTCCCCCACGACTCGTTTAAAGATTGACCAACCTGACAAGAGAGCAAACAATGCACCCAACGGGCACAGATTCCTGCACCAATATCTCTTATAAAACAGGCCCAGAAGAATGATAGCAGACAAGAGTATCAGAAAAACAAAATGACCTCTAAAAAACGGCGGACGCAAGGCAAACAATGCTTCCTTTAAGAAACCGTGGACGGGATCACTCACAAAACTTACAAAATAGAATTTATGGAAAAAACCAAAAAGAGAGTTGACGAGAGAAACTAAATAAGGATGGACAACAACCGTATATGCATTTGTTACAATACTGAGCGGATCAAACCAGCCAACCATCTGATGTCCTATAAACAAGCTTAAGAGGAGAAAGGCTAAAATATAATACTTCAGCCTTTTACCATCATAAATCTTATACGAAATCCTCTTCCTCTGTTTTCTAAGTAAACCGTCAGTAATATCAAGTGTAGTACCGAGAGGACATACCCAACCGCAGAAGAAACGGCCTAAAAACAAAGATGCCGCCAGTACAATAAAAGCCGGCCAATACCTTACGATAAACTCCTTTGCCGCTACCATTGCACCAATAGCAGAAAGCGGACTCATCCGAAGAAAGATATCTACCGTTCCATCCTTTTCTGCTATTGGATCTGCATATAATAACAAACAGATGAATGCCGCAAATACAAGTGCTTGGATCGCCAGCCTGATCTTATAATTTATTGAACCTTTTGCAGTCTTAACGTTACTATGCCTTGACATTTTAATATTCTTATCTGCCACGATCTAAATTGTTATTGCTTCAAAACCCCTTAGTTTATAGTCAATCTCTCCCAGTCCAGCCCCATATGATTCTCTGATATAACCGATGTCTCGGCCTTGATAACCAAACAAGGTAGCACCGTAAGAATCCACTGCCACAGGATCAACACAGAACACTAGTCTTCTGGCATTCTCAAAATTATTATCAACATCCTCTAGCCTTCCACCGGTTGGCCCATGTAGCTTTAAAGTCCTAAATGCGTCAAGTATAGTGAGATCAACCTTAACTACTTTATTCAGATCTGATATTTTGGGATGTATATCTTTATGAAGAGAGCCTCTATTACCGCCTACCATTCCCAATGTATTTTTTAGAGCCATAGACAAACGGGAAGCGCTATGTTGCTTTGCGATAGGAACATTTATCAAAACATCAGTTTCATCCTGATAAATTAACTTTTCATAAAACTGCCATGAATCAAGTACTTTACCATCCGGTATCTTAATCTTCTTGAAAAG
>CAYTLC010000142.1:2617-4139 GCA_964438395.1 uncultured Candidatus Scalindua sp. | reverse complement strand
AGGATGTTTGGAGAGAAGAGATCAATTGTAAAACGGCGTGTATTCTATGCTTTTTCCGAGACCTTAATCAAACAAAGCATCCACAAACTTATCTGCATCAAATTCTTGAATATCATCTACACCTTCACCAAGACCAACATATTTTACCGGTATATCTATCTCTCTGCGCATTCCCAAAATAGCACCGCCCTTGGCAGTACCATCAAGTTTTGATAGAAATATTCCCGTGACACCAACTGATTCTTTAAATAATTTTGCCTGCGAAATAGCATTTTGCCCCGTTGTTGAATCCAGAACCATGAGCACTTCATGCGGTGCATCCTCAATTTTTTTTGATATTACCCGCTTTATCTTGGTCAGCTCACTCATTAAATTTTCATGAGTGTGCAGACGTCCCGCAGTATCAACTATCAAAACATCAATTCCCCTGCTTAAGCTGGCTTCAAGCGCATCGAACGTAACTGCAGAGGGATCGGCACCAGCCTGATGCTTTACTATATCAGCACCAATTCTTTTACTCCATATATCCAATTGTTCCGTCGCGGCGGCACGGAAGGTGTCGCCGGCAGCCAACATTACCTTCTTTCCCTGCTTTATAAACAAATTTGCCAGCTTTGCAATTGACGTTGTCTTCCCAACACCATTGACACCTGCCACCATAATCACAGTTGGAGAAGCAGGTGCAATTTTTATTGAAGAGACCCCTTCCTTAAGGCTTTGCTTGAGATCCTTTTTTATGAAATCATAAACACCAGTCGTGTCTTCAATTTCCTTAGATTTCCAGGCATCTCTAATATCCTCTATTATATTGGTTACGAGACCGATCCCTATGTCTGATTCAAGTAATACGACTTCTAATTCTTCCAATACGCCTTCGTCAATATTCCTCTTGAAAGAGAGTATGTCCTTGAATTTAGTGGCTATTTTACTGCGTGTCTTTGTCAGACTATTTTTAAGCTTTTGAAATGGAGACCAAGATTTGTTTTTTACATCTTCTACTGCTGTTGTTTCTGATTTTTTTTTTGAAAACCAACCCATAATTTTGCATACCAGATATCATCTTATTACAACAAAAGGCGACATCCTTATAACATTCCAAACAACTCTTACATTAGTTTAAGGCAGCAACCATATTGTTGCGTCTTTCCTTAATCTTGCCAACCAGATCGTCATTTATCCTTATACTCCCCAGAGCAATATCCGGTTTTCTATTACCATGGCAGTCCGAACCACCGGTAACGACAAGATCGTACTTTTTTGCAATCCGCATATACCTCTTTACGGCATCGGGTTGATGTGTTGGATAATAGGCCTCTATCCCCTGCAGACCGTATTCCACCATTTTCGGTATTAGTGTATCTCTCTTAGTAACTCCAGGATGTGCAAGCACCGGGACGCCATCAGAAGAAATTATAAGCTCTATAGCGTCTTTTAATGTTAACGCTTCTTTGGACACATAAGCCGGGCCTTTATCAGAAAGATATTTTTGAAAACTTTCTCGAATACCACTACAGTAACCTTT
>CAYTLC010000142.1:0-2517 GCA_964438395.1 uncultured Candidatus Scalindua sp. | reverse complement strand
GCAGGAATAATATCTATACCCTCCATGCCTCCAACTATTTGAGCAGTTTCTATAGCATCAACAGTATCATGATCGGTTATTGCTATTGTATGGAGGTTTAGCCTTGATGCTTCTTTAACTACTTGTCCAGGAGACATGGTCCCATCTGAAAAGTCCGTATGAATATGCAAATCACCTCCGGCCCGTTCTTCCTTTTCTATAGCATCTATACCTTTTATACTTGTTGCAATTTGTTGTGTCCTTTGACCGTTCTTTATATTTAATGAATATATTTTATCTAGTATACCATTTACGAATACACCAGATTTTTCAGTACTGAATCTTTTCGCTAAATCAATCGCCTCGTTGATAGATACCTTTGGAGGGACATCATCCATATAAAAAAGTTCATAACATGCCAGCCTCAAAATATTTCTGTCCACAACCGGCATCCTCTGTAATTCCCAATTTTCAGAAAAATCAGTTATCTTTCTGTCTATCTCTTTTATTTCCTGAATACACCCTCTTACCAACTTTATGGCGAAATCACTTACTTCCGCTTCTTTGCCCTGTTCAATACAGAAGTCATCTATCTCGTCTATTACGTCATTACCACGTATCTCTAATTGATAAAGAACCTGTAATACAATTTCTCGGGATCGCGTTCTTTTCCGCATCCATAAATCTCCGTTAAAAAATACTCTATTTTATTTCATCAAACAGATTCACCATTTCCAGTGCGGTAAGTGCGGACTCCGCGCCTTTGTTACCAACCCTGGCTCCAGCCCTATCTATAGCCTGTTCCAATGTCTCTGTTGTAATAACACCATAAATTGTTGGTATGCCTGTTTGAAGCCCTACTTCAGAAATGCCCTTTGCGGATTCGCTGGAGACATAATCAAAATGGGGAGTTTCACCACGTATTACCGCCCCGAGGCAAATTATACCATCGTACTTAGCATTTTTCGCTAATCTCATAGCCGTAATAGGAAGCTCACATGCACCCGGAACCCAAAACACATCGATATCATCTTCCTTCGTGCCATGTCTAATCAGGCAGTCCTGAGCACCTTCTAATAATCTATTTGTAATAAAACTATTAAATCTGCTAATTACTATTCCGAAGGTCTTATTCTCACCTGTAAGGTTACCTTCAAATGATTTTCCCATGGGATTGTCTCCTAATTAAGAGAAAGAGTGACAAGGCTTTAGAAGCAATGGTATCAAAAACGAATTACCCTTGCAAGGCTTTTCTGATCTCCCTCTGGAGTGAGACAAACATCTATAATTATATTGAATCTTGTAATTTAAACTCCATCTTAGTATTATAATCACCCGTCTATTAGAGTTACTTTCTACAAATCACGGTTTACAGGACTACTTTTAAAAATGCCAGAACCAACGGAAGAAGAAAAACTTAAAGAGAAAAGATTGCCCATAAGCGAACATCTTGAAGAGCTGAGATCGAGGATCATAAAGTCGATCATCATCGTTATTGGATTATTCTTTATCAACTGGTTCTTTAAGTCAAGAATTCTTGACATCATCAAGAAACCTCATAGCATCACTATGAAAAATCTGGGGCTGTCACAATCGCTTCAGGTACTGAGTTATCAGGAAGGGTTTTATGCTTATATAAAACTGTGCTTAATAACCTCTGTTTTTATGGCGTACCCTGTAATCTTGTTTCAAGTCTGGAGATTTGTAGAAGCAGGTTTATTCAAAAAAGAGCGCAGGTACGTAAAGACTTTTGCTCCTATTTCATACATTGCATTCGTGACAGGCGTATTATTCGGGTATTATTTCTTAATACCTTACGGCCTCCAATTCCTGATAAAAATATTGGGAGGAGGCGTACAGCCAATGATAACAATGAGCCAGTACATCTCATTGGTCACGATGCTGACACTCGCACTCGGAGTTGTTTTTCAGCTTCCACTTGTAATGTTGTTTATTTCAAAAATCGGAATGCTTAAGGCAGAAGATTTCATTAAATGGCGTTTGTATGCAATTCTTATTATATTTATCCTCGCTGCAGTAATAACACCACCAGATCCATTTACACAGGTTATGACTGCATTACCCATGATAATTCTCTACGAAGTAGGAATTCTTGCCATTAGACCTTCAAAGAAAGCTGTTCAACGATTTGGTATTTTATTAGCCCTCGGTATCTTGCTGGTATATGTTATTTATCTAGTTTTCACACTGCCGACGAAAGCGAATTTCCTGGAATCTACAGGTAGTGTTAAAATACTACCACATGCCAACATGCATTGGCAGCCGTTATCATCAGAATCCAAAATCCACAACGGTGCCACACTAAAGACAGAAAAAGACAGCAAAGCATCCTTTCTCCTCAAAGATGGTACTTATGTCATGATGGATGTTAATACCAAGGTTAGGTTTGTGAAGAGCAGGAATCTTGACCTAATAGAGGGGCAAATACTCATAGCTATAAACGCAAATGATAATCCATTTATGATAGCAGCCAAAGAAAATGTTGTAACTTCAAATAATAGTACTATTAATATTAAG
>CAYTLC010000141.1:0-6422 GCA_964438395.1 uncultured Candidatus Scalindua sp. | reverse complement strand
GGTACATCTGGACCAAGGTTTTTGTTTATCCATTTGCACATATCCCTAAGCTCCTTTTCACTGTCATTCAGTGTAGGTACCATGAGCATTACAACTTCGAACCATATACCTGTCTCTTTTAAAGTGGTAAGTGTTTCAAGTACAGGCTTTAACTCGCCACTACAGGTCTCTTTATAAAATTTTTCTGTAAATGCCTTGAAATCTATTTTTACAGCGCTTAATTCTTTGCACAGTTTAATTAAAGGGTCACGCTTTATGTATCCGTTTGAAATCATAACACTTCCGACGCCTGCCTGTTTCGCACGTCTGGCAGTATCGTACATATATTCATAGAATACAACGGGTTCGGAATATGTATAAGCTATAGTATTACACTTACGTTCCTTCGAGAATCTTACCACTTCTTCTGGTGTGATCCTAATACTGTCTATCTGTTCAGGTCGAAATTGTGATATCTGCCAGTTCTGGCAGAACTTACATTCGATATTGCATCCAGCTGTTGCTATCGAATATGCCTTTGTGCCGGGCAAATAGTGGAATAAGGGTTTCTTTTCTATGGGGTCAGCATTTAAAGAGCATACTCGGGAATGAACCAGTGTATAGTATATCCCATCACGGTTTTCCCTTACACCGCAATAACCTCTTTCAAGATCGGCAACTTTACAACCTCTGGGACAGAGTTCGCACTCTACACGGGCTTCCAGGAGCTTCTTGTAATACAATGCTTCTTTTGCAGGAAATTCATCTTCATATGAACCGGAAGCACTAATTGCTGACACGAAGGGCTCATAACCTGTGCAAAGTGCACAAGTCCCAGCGATACCTGACTTTAAAAACCCTCTTCTTGTGATCAAATTATTACCTCCTCAATTTGTGTAGCAAAATTCTATTTTATTTACCATATAATGTCAAGTTGCATGTAGCTCTTTACTAATACTATGGTACATATTTTGACATCATATGTTGACAGCATAATATCAAAGTGATACACTTCCCTGATACATTATTGTACCTGATAAATAAACAGATTTCTTGTATTCTTAACCGAAAACCGTTTTTGAAAGGAGGGTTGAAGGAAGGATGAAGAAGACTATAAGTTGTTCCATGTTCCTGCTTGCTTTGATGATGTGTGTCGCATTCTCCGCTGTTTCCCATGGCATCGAATTAAACCCAATTAATGAACGGATTGAAGAAACAATTAAGCTGGGCGAAAAAAATCCGGGTAAGAAAATATTCGAGACTGATCTTGTAAAATCTGCAATCTTTGGTAACTGGCCAGAATATGGCGGCGGCCTTATAAAGACTAAGCTGGTTGATCTTGCTGTGATGGCGGCTATGAAGAGAAAAGCCAGGAAGAACTTTAAAGAAGAAGACGCGCATGCAATGATGGGCTCAGATGTGTTAACTATCAGCTATAGAGGTGGTGATGATGTTTTCAAAATCAAATTGAGCCAGGGAGGCAGGTTAATAGAATCTGTAAGAATGTTGAGGCCTGATATGTCCAAACATGATGTAAAAGGCCATGCTGCCTTCTATTCGGTAAGTTTTCCGTATTCGAAACTCGATTTGGAGAAGAGGACTACAATCCTGGTTTTAAAGGATTTTGGAGACGAGAAGTATGAGGTTGACTTCTCAAGAATCAAATAATTTGTGCCAGAATATTGCATTACCAGGAGTTTCAGACAGAATGCTATCAGCAAGGACGGGCAATGAATGAAGATCCATAAATATATACTGATGCTTTTTTTGCTTGTATTCTATTCTGTTGGTTGTACGAATACGAATTTTGCCAGGATATCCAGTAACAGGCATCTGCCAAAGAGCGAGAGTGTTGTGATCCCGATATCATCCGGAGATTCTGATCAGGTTTACGAAAGAATTGGAGTAGCCTTTGTTTTCGGAAATGATACATTAACGAAGGAGATGATAAATAAGCGCATGAGGGATCAAGCTGTTCAGGTAGGTGCTGATGCAATTATTTTTGCCAAGTATAAAGATATAGAATCTTCCAGATATTTTGAATCTTATGGGAGTGCCTTTGTAGATTTTGATTGGGCAAAAAAGCAGGGAACCGGCAATTGGTTGATGAAGGGGAAGCCGGTTGGTGCGGGGCTTGCCGTAAGTTATAAAATTTCACAAAAGAACATTAATAATTTGAATCTCAATGAGGAGGAAAATTAAATGCCGATCGTGAAACAATTAACACTTCTTCTTGAAAATAAACCGGGTGCATTATCGAATGTATGTTCAGACCTGGCCAGTAAAGATATAAACATTCTAGCATTGTCAGTCCTGGATACAATAGATTCTGGCCTTGTCCGAATGGTAGTTGATGATCATGAACATGCCACAAAAGTGCTTGCCGCTTCAGGGTTGAATGTTATTCTCACTGACGTATTATCGTTGGAGATGCCACATAAACCCGGGACCATGGCAGATATAACAAGGCAGCTATCTAAAGCGAAGATAAATATTGAGTACGCGTATGGCAGCGTCCCTCCCGGTGATGGTACTTCTATAGGGATTTTCTGGGTTTCAAATCTGAAAAAGGCAATAGAGGTACTGGAGGCGTGAAATAAGTGACTAAATCAACTAAGTGCCTAAAGTGTGAAGTGAACTAAAGTGACTAAAGTTGTAAAAGATACTCACCGCGCCGAGGACAGAAAGCCGCAAAGAAAAACAGAGAAAAAGCGAATATCGAATATAGAACAAGGAATGTAAAATATTGAAGTGAAAAGCAAAAGATAAACTAATGTCAAAGCTCAATATTAATTCTTTGACCACCATAACTTTAGTCACTTTAAACTTTAGCTCACTTTAGTCACTTATTTTATGTATCAAGTACTCTTTTACCTTTCCTGCTAAAAAGAAAGAGCCTGTTGTGCAGATCAGGTCGTCTTTCTCCGCAATCCTCTTAGCCTCTTTCATTGCTTCACCAATATCTTCAATTACCATCAAGTTTTTATGAAAGAAACTCTTTACTATAGAAGCCATTTGCTCAGGCTCTGCCTCGCGAGGGTTGCCTGTTCTTGTAAGGATTAAGTCGTCGGCAATAGATGCTATCTCTTTCAGTACTCCTTCAATATCCTTGTCCGATGACAAGCCAAGAACCAAAATTAAATTTTTAAAAGAGAAGTTCTCATTTATAGATTCTCTCAATATCTTCATTGAGGCTACGGTGTGTGCCGTGTCTACTATAATTATCGGGTCTTCTGATATTACTTCAATCCTTGCCGGGCACCTGATCTCTGCCAATGCGTTGACGATCAATTCATTGTCAACCCTTACTACGCCTTTTCCAGACAAGATCTCCAGGGTACCTATTGCAGCGGCACAGTTTTCAACCTGATGTCTTCCTACCAGGGGCAGAAAGATATCCTTATAGCAGTTTCTCCATGTTTCTATTACGCACTCTGTTCCATAAATTCCGTTTCTCTGTGCAACCTTAATATCATAGATCAAAATATCTTGCCCCACGAGATACAGAAGCGACCTCTTCTCATTACAAGTTTTTGAAATTACTGCGAGGGCGTCAGGTTCCTGTATTGATGAAATAACGGGAATTCCTTCTTTGATTATCCCTGCTTTTTCGAATGCGATCTTGTCCAGTGTCTTCCCCAGCCTTTCAGTATGGTCATAACCCACAGGCGTTATGACGGAAACTTCAGGCAGAATAATATTGGTAGAATCAAGTCTGCCTCCCATACCGACCTCCAGGACTGAAAGATCTGTCTCCTCTCTATCGAAATAGAGAAACGCAATTGCAGTGACTATTTCAAAGAATGTAGGCATTAGTATGGGAGTTTCAGCCGTAATCTTGTCGATATACGGCTTGAGCATATTCATTAATTGTACAAATGTTTCCTGTGAAATTGTTTTATCATTGACCTTCATCCTTTCTCCCAGATACGTGAGATGTGGTGAGGTAAAAAGACCGGTCTTCAGACCAAGCCCCTTCAGGACAGAGGCAATTATTATAGCCGTGGAACCTTTGCCTTTGGTGCCTGTTATGTGAACAGCTCTTCTCTTTTTATGAGGATTTCCTACACGAAGCATCATCTCTTCCATCCTCTTGAGGTCGAAGGTAGAGGTGTCGTATTTGTACTGTGTAAGCTTCTCGAAGTCTATCGTCTGTAGTAAGAACTCTTCTGCCTGTTTATAGGTACTGAAAGTGTTTGATTTCATTGCAAATAAGTGACTAAAGTTAAAGGCTTATTTCCTGAGTTCCTGCTTTCCTTAGCGGTTAAAATCATTTTGTCTTTTGTTTATTTCCTACATTATAGTTTTTCTTTGTGCTCTTTGCGCCTTAGTGTGAGGACTGTCTTTTGCCTTTTTGCTTGACAAAAAAATCAACATAATTTACAACGTTACCATCATGAAAGAAATATTCGTCAATCTCGGTGCGGACAGCTACAACATAACCATTGATAAGGGTATTATCAATCAGGTTGGTTCCCTCATATCGAAGGTAATCTCTCCACGTAAGGCTATTGTTGTAACAGACAAAATTGTAGAGCCGCTTTACGGAAAAATTGTTCTTGATAGCCTATCTGAATGTAAATTTGATGTCAAGCTGGTTTCATTAGCTCTTGGGGAAGAGCAGAAAACTCTGGCAAAGGCGGAAGAACTCTACGAGCATCTGTTCGATCATGAGATGGACAGAAAATCTCTCTTAGTTGCGTTAGGGGGTGGTGTGCTGGGTGATCTGGCAGGTTTTGTTGCTGCGACATTTATGAGAGGAATACCTTTTGTTCAGATCCCTACTACTTTGCTGGCGCAGGTAGATAGTAGCGTTGGGGGCAAGGTTGCTGTAAACCATCCGAGAGGTAAGAACATGATCGGATGTTTCTATCAGCCAAAGGCTGTTATTATCGATACTGACACCCTTCGAACACTGCCAAAGGGGGAGATAACAGCGGGAATGGTTGAAGTAATGAAATACGGAATGATTAAGGAGGCCGATTTTTTTGAATATGTAGACAAACATCTTTCAGAAATTCTGTCGCTTGATTCTGATGCTTTAGAGGAAGCTGTATATAATTCGTGCAAAACCAAGGCTCATGTAGTTGAGCTTGATGAGACGGAACAGGGAATCAGGGCTATTCTAAATTACGGACATACGATCGGGCATGCTTTGGAGGCCCTGACATCATACAAGAAATATAGACATGGGGACGCGGTGGCTATGGGCATGATATATGTGAGTAAGATAGCCAGATCAATGAATCTGGCGGATGAAACCGTATTAAAAAGGCAGGAATCTCTCTTTACGAAATTAGGGTTGAGTCTGAAGGACACTGAACTGGATCCTCAGGATATTGTCAGTAAATTATATCAGGACAAAAAGACGATTGCCGGGAAACTGCGATTTGTTCTACCTACCAGGATCGGAAATGTCATAATTGACGACAGTGTAAGTGAACAAACTATCTTAAACGCTCTTACCGAATAGTTTTTTATCACGGACTCCTTACGAGAGTAAGGTCATGTTTCTCCATTTCTGGAGGATTCCAAAACTGGGCATATTCCTCACTTTCGTGAGGATTCCATTTCGAGAGCCAAGAGAAATAAGGTATCAATCATGGATGATTTTGAAGGTCTACTTCGTTTAAATATGATAAGCGGCATAGGAACTATAACCTATCGCCGTCTTATGGGTTCTCTTGGTTCTGCTAAGTCCATATTAGAGTGTCCGAAAAGTACACTGGAGAAGATACCCGGTGTAGGGCCTAAAATAGCTGCACGAATAGTAAATGGTTCAAAGGCGGCTGATGTTGATAAAGAGATTAAACTGGCAGAGAAGAATAACGTAAAAATAGTTCCTTTCACAAGCGATCAATTCCCACACAACCTCAAAAAAATATATGATCCGCCACTGCTGCTCTATATTAAAGGAGAAATAATAAAGAGCGATACACTTGCATTTGCTATAGTGGGTGCGCGTAAAAGCAGCTACTATGGTCTGACTCAGGCGGAAAGATTTGGTCGGCAGCTGGCACAGGTAGGATTCTGTGTTGTAAGTGGAATGGCAAGAGGAATTGATACTAACGCACATACGGGGGCAATCAAAGGAAAAGGCAGGACGATAGCTGTACTGGGGAGTGGCCTTGGAGTAATTTATCCCAGTGAGAATAAGGACCTATCTGAGAAAATTGCCTCTAATGGGGCTGTGATTTCTGAATTGCCAATGAGCACACCTCCCAATAATCGTAATTTTCCTCCCAGAAACCGGATAATCAGCGGGTTATCACTTGGAGTACTGGTAGTGGAATCTACACTCAGGAGCGGTTCTGCTATTACCGCAAAATGGGCGCTTGAGCATGGCAAAGAGGTATTCGCGATTCCCGGTAACATAGACAACAATTATAGCAGAGGCACCAATAAACTTATCAAAGACGGTGCAAAACTCGTTGAAGACATAA
>CAYTLC010000140.1:3376-6519 GCA_964438395.1 uncultured Candidatus Scalindua sp. | reverse complement strand
TTAAAATTATCTGGATTGTAATCTTTATTATCTCTTTAAATCCATGCTATTTGCATGCACAGAAAGAGGAGAAACGTGACCCGGACCTGTTTTATCAGGATTTTGAAGAGTTTATAAGCGTAATAAAGGAGATACAGAATAAATACGTCGATGAGGTTGGGCTGAGAGCATTACTTATGAGCGCTTACAATGGGATGCTTGCCGGCCTGGATCCACATAGTCAATTCATTGACTCAAAAAACCTTAAAGAGTTAATGATTGAAACGGAGGGCGAGTTCGACGGCCTTGGCATTGAGGTCATTTTACAAGGCGGATTCTTAAGGGTTTTGACGCCCATTATTGATTCACCTGCCTTTCGTGCAGGAATTTATATAGGAGATGTAATAATCGAGATCGATGGAAAATCAACAAAAAATATCTCGATTCGTGAGGCGATTGAAATGCTCCGTGGTGAAACTCATACGGAAGTTACATTAACGGTTATACATGAGGGAGAAAGCGAGCCGGTTGACATTACTATTGAACGCGCAAAAATCCATCTAAACAGTACGCGTGGTACAAGGATTGTCGATGAAGAAGGCAAGATAGGTTATATCGCAATTACCAGTTTTCAAGACAACACTGTAGATGATCTGGATGTCGCAGTTAAAGAATTAGAGGAACAAGGAATGGAATCCCTGATTCTGGACCTTCGATTTAATCCGGGTGGCCTCTTGACTACTGCAGTAAGCATGGCGGACAGGTTTATTAAAAAAGGTTTAATTGTATCCACAAAAGGCAGGCACAAATCACAGCACAACGAATATAAAGCACGTAAATCAAAAACATATAAAAATTTCCCACTGATCATATTGGTTAATAATGGTAGCGCCAGCGCCTCGGAGATTGTTGCAGGAGCGGTTAAAGACCATAAACGTGGACTTTTGCTGGGAACTAAAACTTATGGCAAGGGCTCGGTTCAAAGCTTGATACCAATAAAAGATAAAAATTCGGCACTGAAGCTGACAACGGCTAAATACTATACGCCGTCTGGAGCCCTGATCCATGGAATAGGTATTGAGCCAGATATAAAGGTGGATCTTACCCAAAAGGAAGTGAGAGGTTTACACAGGCATCTGGCCAGGGTTAATGCGGCAGACATACGAACGAAAAACGGAGAAGAACCAGTAGAAGCTAACGATGAAAAAGAAAAATTTGTTGATGCACAGCTTTCCAGGGCAATTGATGTTTTGAAAGGTATAAGTGTTTATTCTAAAAACAACTAGAACTTAGCAGCCCCGTATAAACACAAACAACGCAGAAAACAATATTCACTCCCAGAAAACTCCGATAAAATACATCTGATATTATGATAATTCTCGGTATCGAAACCTCTTGTGATGAAACGTCCGCTGCTCTAGTGGAAGATGGTAATAAAGTCCATTCAAACATAGTTGCATCTCAACAAGACCTTCACTCAAAATTTGGTGGTGTAGTACCCGAAATAGCTTGCCGCGCGCACACCGAAACAATTATAACGGTAATTGACAAAGCGGTGGCAGAAGCCAACATAGAGATGAGTGACATAGACGCAATATCGATAGCAAATACACCTGGGCTTATCGGTGCGCTATTAATTGGACTTACAGCAGCCAAGACGTTAAGCTGGATACTGAAAAAACCGCTCATAACTGTCAACCATCTACATGCACATATTTATGCGAGTAAGATTGAAAATAAAAATATTGATTACCCGGCTATCAGCCTTGTAGTATCAGGAGGACATACATCTCTGTTCCTGACACACGGTGAAACAGATTACGAGTCGATTGGCGGAACCATAGATGACGCGGCAGGAGAAGCGTTTGATAAAGTTGGTAAAATTTTAGGTTTGGGTTACCCTGCCGGCCCGGAGATCGATGCTATTGCGCAAAAAGGGAATGAGAAAGCAATACAATTTCCCCGTTCTTATTTGAAAAAAGGATCTCTTGATTTTAGTTTTAGCGGTATAAAAACAGCAGTCTTGTATCACTGTATGGGCCAGAACTCAAAGAGCACCAGTGAAATACCAAAACTAACAGATCAGGAAATTGCAGACGTTGCTGCAAGTTTTCAGGAAGCGGTTGTTGATGTACTGGTAGACAAAACTATTTTTGCGGCGAATAAATTTTCGTCCAAAAGTATAATCATTGGTGGTGGTGTTGCCTGCAACTCAAGATTAAGGCAGAAACTTACGGATGCAGCAAAACGGCGTAATATACCACTTTTTTATCCATCGAAGAAATTATGTATGGATAACGCGGCTATGGTAGCGGGACTGGCATTCCATAAGTATGGAGAAAAGGAATTTTCCAACCTTGAAGTAGAAGCAATACCGTAATATATTTTCATTTCCGGACTCCAGTTTGGAAATGAGTTGAGAATAGAAAAAAGGTACTAAAAATGGATGATAACACAATCAAGAAACTATTAACAAATGTAAAAAAAGGCAACCTTACAATAGAAAATGCCTTGCAGAGCTTTAAGGAATTACCATATAAAGATCTGGGTTTTGCCAAGGTTGATAATCACAGAACTATACGTTGCGGTTTTCCCGAAGTGATATTTTGCGAGGGCAAAACCCCTGAACAAGTTCTCAAAATTGCCGGACAGATCATCAAACACGGAGCCGATCTATTGGCAACACGCGCTAACGAAGAGATATACAAATGTGTTTCTAAACAATATAAGAACGCCAGATATAACGACAAAGCCCGGACAATAGTTATTAAGAACTCCCGCTCAAAAAAGAAGAAAGGCTTAATACTGATTGTAACTGCCGGAACCTCAGATATTCCTGTCGCTGAAGAAGCAAAGGAAACCGCGGAAATTATGGGAAACAATGTAAAGGTGCTTTACGACGTTGGAGTCGCCGGTATACATCGTCTGCTCAGCAAGAAGGAGGATATTGATGCGGCCAAGGTGCTCATAGTAGTGGCAGGCATGGAGGGGGCGCTTGCCAGTGTGGTAGGAGGAATGGTGGCACGACCTGTTATAGGCGTACCAACGAGCGTGGGATATGGTACCAGCTTCGGTGGTGTTACTCCGCTTCTGGCAATGTTAAACAGCTGTGCCGCAAATGTTACTGTTGTTAATATTGATAACGGCTTTGGCGCTGCTTACGT
>CAYTLC010000140.1:0-3276 GCA_964438395.1 uncultured Candidatus Scalindua sp. | reverse complement strand
AAAAAACTGCCCAAATTAAATTCCAGGAAAAGAGAGACACACAAAGGCAGCTATGGCCGCGTGTTGGTGCTTGCCGGTTCACCCGGTTTGACAGGAGCCGCATATCTCTGCTCAAAAGCCGCGCTGAGGAGCGGGTCTGGCATAGTCACCCTGGGAATACCTGAGAGCCTGAATCCTGTAATGGAGGCAAAACTTACCTGCGTGATGACACATCCCCTGCCTGAAACAAAGGCGTCTACATTATCCAATAAGGGGAAAAAGGAGATCATGAAGTTGTGTGAATCTCACGATGTCGTTGCTTTGGGACCGGGCCTTTCTCAACAACCGGAGACAAGAGAACTCATCCTCTGGTTAATACAAAATATAGATCGCAACATGGTAATCGATGCTGATGGGCTTAACGCACTTTCGGATAAAGTGAAGGTACTGCACAAGATTAAAAGACATGCAGTATTAACGCCTCATCCCGGAGAGATGTCACGCCTGGCCGGTCTTGGTTCGTCAAAGGATGTGCAAAAAGATAGGCTGAACACGGCATCACAGTTTGTTAAATCAATCCAGAAAAAATTAAATAACGAAAGAAAACTCACCCTGGTATTAAAGGGTGATAAAACGATAGTTGCAGACAGTGGTAAAGTATACGTAAATCGCACGGGTAATCCCGGAATGGCAACGGCCGGTACAGGTGACGTCCTTACGGGAATCATCGTATCATTAATCGGTCAGGGATATGATGTATTTGACGCCTCACAACTTGGCGTGTACATCCATGGACTGGCAGGAGATATTGCGGCAAATAAAAAAGGAGAACTCTCAATGATCGCTTCCGACATCATTGAATACTTACCTGACGCATTTATAAAATATAATAAAACGAAAGGACGGAATAAATAGAGATGGCTTTATCAGCAGAACAACTTGAGTCATGGGAGAAAGAGGCAGGTATCCACTTTGATAAACTCGAAGAGGTAGACGAAATGATTAATAGAAAGCTGGTGGACAGGAACCTTGCCAAGCGTATGGGCACCGTAGCAGAAGATAACATTCATATTTTAATATCAAAGCTATGGGACTCTCTGGATGGCACAGATTTATCAGAAATATGTGACATACTGGATAAAATTAAGAGAAAAGAATCTGATGGAGAGATAAAAAAAGGACTGGAAACAATAGCAGGAAGCAAAGGTGGCGATGGCGCTTTAATAGAATCTATCAAAAACCATGACGGCCATTTGCTCATGCTCGCTATGAAGGTTATAAGAAAACTATTGCCATGATTGACGCAAAAATTAGATATTGCTTTATGAAACAAAATAATTTATATGTTATTGGTTGAAAACAGAATTTTATCCGGATTATAAAGAGGTACTGAAATATGGAAACACCAAATCCCGAAGAGGACTATGCAGAATGGGTGGCAGTCAAGGAAGGTGATCAGGACTGGATGAAGGAGTTGGCTGACATGCTTACCGGGAAAGGCATACCTGCCGGTATGACACTCGCCCCGGGATGCAGCGCGGGAACGTGTGGTTGCAGATTCATTATCCTGGTTGCCGAAAAGGATGTCCAGGCGGCACATGACTATATTGAAGAACATTACATGATCGTACACCCGGAACTCAGGGAATCACAGGAATGGGCTGATCAGGACAAATGCCCCGCATGCGGCCACGATGTTGGTAAGGATGCAAAGGAATGTCCTGACTGCGGACTACTTCTTATTATTGAAGGATAACACCATCAGGTGGAAACGGTTTAAACTGCATGTGGTTTTTACCTGTCCCATCTGTCCATAAAGCTCTTAATATCATTATCTGCAGAGCGTAAGATCTGCATGCAGATAAAGATAAAAACAGAGAATTGCCAGCAATCTTCCGGGCCAATGATAAGGCCGCAAGTAACATTTTCCTCTTTTTGCAGTTCCTGCGTGTAGTTCTCAATTGCCAGGGTCAGCCGGCCTTCAAAAACATCAAGTGAGTATGTTTTATTATTATATTTAAATGATGGAAACTCGATACCACGAACAAGAAAGAAATTGGTAATCATCTCCTGCTGCTTCCTGGAATCATCCCTGAAATCAAACCCATCAAGCTGAGCCGAACCCGGTGGAAGAAAGAGCGAGGGCTTTTCCACCAATATCTCTCCCTTACGAACCACACAATCTCCCAGGTTTACCGAGGATTCAGCCAAAAAGATGTATGGCAAATGTGTGGTCTTGAGAGTATCAAGGGGCTTTACCCGTGGCCTTACTATTTCAGTATGTTTAAGAGCTCTCTCCCAGGTCTTTTCAATATCCATAACTTATCCGTATTAAAATAAAAGAATACAAAATTTCTGCCCTCTGCTACAATCCATTATCTTGACAAAATTTGTCAAGTTCGCTTACCAATATACTCGTCTGCTCCAGGATATAGCTGCTTACCTTTTTGCTTCTGTCAAGGTACTGGAAATAGTTGTGACAGACATCGTCTGATTCAAGTGCACTTCCAACATCAAACGCAGGTACTACCTCATCATCAGGAAGAAAACTGGCGAGTTGCAGGAAACTTAACTGAAGAGTCCCAAACATCTCATCATCTCTCGGCTCTGCAGTACCGACGTACATCAACTCAACCTTAATTGCCTCTTTTATCGTCTCTTTGTCATGTGGCAATAGTGATATAAATCGGCCCTGAACATTTTTAGCAGATTGTTCATTCAGAATATTTCCATATTCTCTTACTATCTTGATTGCGTTCTCTAGATCCATATTTTCTCCATACTATTGTATAATCGAAATAATTTGTCTGAGACGGAGCACACACATGATTATATTTTGAAGCAGTATTATAACATAAATATAAAAAAAAATTCACTACTTTGTCATATGCTTCAGTCTATTTAGATCACAATACTCTGTTTCGCAAGATCGTATATAATAAACCAGATGGAAAGATTTGACTTAGCGAAGTACCGCTAATTAGAAGGCAGTGTATCGAAGGAAAGGCTATTATCGTTTATTTAATACAGAAAGACTAAACATACGCCATGGCAGATATGTAAAACGCTCTACTCATTCTGAAGCTCTTTAAGCCGTTCCTTAACAATGTCTACATGTCGCGTTTCTCCGTCCTTGCGTTTAACACGGACTTTTACTTTGCTCCATATTTCAGCAATCTTACCACCCGGAGAAATGATGAAGGTTGACCGGATTACCCCTTCGTACTCTTTGCCATAGTTTTTCTTCATTCCCCAGGCACCATATGCTTTGTGTGCTTTTTTGTCCGGATCGCTCAG
>CAYTLC010000139.1:0-6566 GCA_964438395.1 uncultured Candidatus Scalindua sp. | reverse complement strand
TATGTTAAATATATTGCTGAATATAATACGAAGAACGATTACAAAGCAGTTAATAAAGTTATTAATACGGGATTTATCTTTTCGTTACTATTTTGTGTGTGTGTACTTGGTATCTATTTGCTTTTAAAGAATTTTATCATTGGCTTTCTGAAGTTTTCACCTGAACATTACGAAGATATTTTATTTACATTTTTCGGTATTTTGGTGGTGTTTATTATAAATTATGCATTTACAGTTTTTAAGTCAACTCTAACCGGATTACAAAGGATGGATATAACAAACATTATTTTTGTTTTAGTGTCTATTCCTGGTTCGATAGGCATAATTTTGTTTCTAAGCCTTGGATTTGGGCTTAAGGGATTGGTATGTAATAGTATTCTGGTTGCGTTAGTTACTGTTATTTCTTACACAATTTGTGCTTATAAAATTTTTCCACAAATGTCTATTCACCCGAAATTTTTTTCTTTGGAAATATTAAGAAAATTATGGAAATTCGGGTTTAAAGTACAGATAGCAGGATTCTCAGAATTTATAAACAGACAACTTGATAAAATACTATTAGGCTATTTACTGAATGTTAGGTTAGTGGGCTTTTATGAGCTTGGCTCAAAGATGGCGCTTACAGTTGGTAATCTGCCAGCAGTTTTCTTGCAGGCGATTGAACCAGCATCATCTGAGCTGGATGCAGCGAAGGATGCAAGGGGACTAAATACTCTCTACACTAGAGGCACAAAATACATTGTGTTTCTGACTTTACCCCTTTCAATATTTGTTATTACAAACGCATCTCCTATCATGCAATTCTGGATGAGTGGGCCTGGGTATGAAAAATCTGCCCTGGCAATTCAAATCTTAACAATTGGTTACTCCTTTTTTCTGATAAACAGTGTAGGTCGACTGATGGCAAGGGGTATGGGTTTGCCACAATACGAAATGGTGTCTGCCTTGATAATTCTGGGTTTGAATATTTTACTCAGTGTTATCCTGATAATTCTATTTGGTTACATTGGAGCCCTGATAGGTACAAGTACATCTGCTATTATAGGTTCATCAATTTTTATGATTAGGTTTCATAAACATATAAAAAGGACAATAATGTCTTTTGTAAAAGATGTATGTCTTAAACCTTTGTTTGCCTGTATTGTTGCTGTTCCGGTATCATTCGTAATAGATTTTTTATTTCATTTTATTAATTATTACCCGTCAGAGAGAATTGGCTCATTTGTATACCTCAGCCTTAAGGGAGTTATTTTTTCAGGAACGTATCTGCTTTGTGTCTTTGTCGTCAGGTACCTGGATGAATATGACAGGAAGGTTTTCTTCTCAGCAGTACAGATACCCCTTGGTAAATTAGGGTTTATTAAATGAGTATAATTTGACGTGTGGAAGTACCCATATAAATGATACTGACGTACAGGTAGGATAGCCCAGTAAACAAATAACAAATAATAAGTATTTCATTGAGGTTTCAGGTCAGATTATATCGTTATATAACAAGATGCCCTATTTGATATCTGTACCATGGTTTGTTTTATTGTCAAACCCAATAACTTAAAGAGGTGAATTTAATGGAGGAGAACTTGCGATGCGGTATGTGAAATGTATAGAAAACGGTGACTCTAGGGAGTTTTCATAAAATGGATATTGTTCTAAAAACAAAGCAGATAACCTGGTTTTTTGCTTTAATTGTTATATTCTTAACTCTTGCTCACATTATAGGGCAATGGGCAGCTTTTTATCTTGGGCTTGAAGGTGAACACAAATCTATTGTCGTATGGTTTGATCTAGATGAAGAGCTCAACTTTCCATCATATTATGCTACAGTATCATTGCTATTCTGTTCATTACTCCTTGCAATTATCACTTTTGCAAAAAAAAAGAGTGGTGAGCAATATATATATTGGCTAGGGTTGGCAGTTGTTTTTCTGTTTTTGTCCGTGGATGAATTAATCGGGATTCATGAGAGTTTAAAGAGTAAGGTACAAGTCGCATTGCACACATCTGAATCTTTTTACTCAGCATGGGTTATACCCTATAGTATCTCATTAATTATTTTTTTATTGGTGTATGTGAAGTTTGTATTCAATCTTCCTTCAAAAACGCGCATCTTGTTTCTGATTGCCGGATCAGTATATGTTGCGGGTGCTGAAGGTATGGAGATAATTGGGGAATTTTATTCCAAGCTACACGCTGATAATATAACACTTGTTATCATGCTCACTACTATAGAAGAATTACTGGAGATGACAGGCGTTGTGATCTTTATCTATGCGCTTATGTCTTACATAGATTCAGAATTAAAAGATATACGATTAAGTATAAAATCTTCATAGATGCCTTAATTTATGATAAAGATTTCTTAAAAGAAGAAATATTCTGGCACTAAATGAGTTTGCTATAAATATATCAATTTCTTCTCTTTTCTTATCGGTCAATCGAGTTTTATAATCTTCCATACCACGTAAAAAATCAAATTCTGCATATCCCTTATTTATTGCATCTTCTATGACAAGATTTATTAGTATACCTCCGACACCCTCTTTTGACCATTTCGGGTCACGTCCTGATTGATAGTGGAAAAGTTTGTTATTATATTTAAATGCATATAGTGTCGCCACGTCTTTACCCTGCACCCTGAGAAAGTAGAGCCTCAGCATATCGGTATCTAAGAATAAACTGGCAATTTTTTTGTGAAATTGCCTGACATTATTCCTAATAAAATTACTATTATATTTCATTGACTTCAATAGCTTTTCGTGTAGTTCAAATAATTTTTTCATGGCGCTCTCTAAATCTTTTGGATTTTCCCATATTACTAAATCAAGACCATGATATTTTTTTATTAAATTGTGCTTTTCTCTCTTTGTGTTGCTTCTCATTTTTCTACTTAAGGAAGAATGAAAGCTTTCAAATTGAGTTGGTAAGAGTACATAAGGGCAAACCTGAGATATTTCTGACTGAAATGGCCTGCCCCCTATAATCCCTTTAAGTAATCTGCCTGTTAAAGATGTTGTTGGGATATTGCTCAGGAGGCAATAGTCCCATCTGCTTTCCTGAAACAGAAACTCAACAAATGCCGCAAGGATCTCCTTTTCCATCCCTTTGTAAATGATGAAATCAAGATGATCGGAAGAGATAGGAAGAGTTCCAAGAAACTTTATATATTTCAGAACAGGGATGCCAACTAACCTTTTTTTACTGATACACAGTGGTGCAATGCCGACCAGCTTTACATCTTCGTCGTATACGGCCAGGATGAATAGCTGTCTGTTTTCCTGAAAACACTCCCACCATGTATACAACCATTCCCAGGTAAGAAAAAGAGTGTCGGCTCTGCTTTTCTTCAAGAGAGCTGTCCATTCTCTTTTCAGTTTTGAAAATTCGTTTTGCGTGCTTATTTTTTTAATAGATAGCATTGAAAATACCTACTTTGCTTGATAATTAGGAGACTGTTGAAGTGGGGTTGATGGATTTACGCATTAGTGGGATATGTTAAGCTGTTAAATAGTTTGAATTGAATATGATCGAATAATAATGCTGTATATTAATTAAGTCAAGATAAAATAGGTAATCATAATCCTTTTTAAGGTATTACGTATTATTAGTAAAATTGCTAATAACTTGACATTATTCGATGGTTTGATTAGGTTTGAGCGAATAACTTTAGTTCTTTATATTTGGAATCTGTTTCCAGAAATTTGAAGATGTATATTCTATAATAACTGAGAACAAAGGAGAGTTATCAGTTAGGTAAGGCAACTTATTCCGGAGATAATCTACAACGCTGGTTTGTATCTATAATGGCATGCGCATGCCGATTACAGGTACTATTGGTAGCAATGCAATAAATAAAGATGAAATTACAAAAATCAAACTTTCTTTATATATTGAATTAAAAAGTGTATCAAAGAATAAGGAACCACATGAAAGACAAAGGATATGACTTTAAATTAGCTTCATTCTATTTCTTTCTCCCGCTTAGTATCTGCATTTATCTTTCCTTTGCGATTCCATCCATTGGAGACCCTATAACTCCGGATGAGGTGTGGTGGTACAGTAAACCGGTATTTATTGAGAAAGGTGAATTTTCTGGAGACTTTGCCAAATATTTATGGTCGCCACCGTTGTATGGTTATTTATTGACTTTATCATTCTGGTTGTTCGATACAAATGAGGTTTCGGCACGCCTTATCGGTGTCTTGTTTAACATATCTACAATAGTAATTACCTTCCTTCTGGCCAAAGAAATATCAATGGTTACCAATACTATGAGAGTAACATCAATAATTTCGGGGGCAAAAGGTAAAGACAACATTCAAAATGGGTCGACTGCCAATGTGGTATACAGGCAAGACCTGCCTGGTGTCAGATCATATCTAGCAGCATCACTGGCAGTTATTATTTATGCCTGTAATCCTATGGTGATTCAGGGCTCTTTAATAGTTGATATTGATAATACAATACTGACTACCTTCATGATGTTAACTATATATTGTTTTGTAAAAGTTCGGGATTGCCTGGATGTTAAGAACATTATTCTCTTGTGTTTACTTTATTCTCTTGCATTATGGTCCAAGCTTACTCTGCCTCCCTTAATCATACTCAGCATGTTATTGTTTTTTATTTTCAATAAAGACTTCAAATCTAATTTAAATAAAATAATAATTATATTCTTTGCTGGTAGTACAATATTTTTGTGTTCATGGTGGATCGTGAGTTATTTAGAAGGCCTTCCCTTTTTACATCCTCTTGTATACTTTCTGAAAAGCTTTACTGGCCAGATGCACGAATCAATGAAGTATAATAAAATTCTTTTTGTGAGAAGGGTTTTTAGATTAGGGTTATGGATTTCTCCGATCATAATAGTTTTTATCATTTTATTATGCATAGATAGAATAAAGGTTTTTCTTAGGAATAGATGTTTAGAGATATTTGACTTATTACTCGTCTATTCAATTTCTATATTTATAGGATACATTGTTGTTGGCGGTTTATTATTCGGATTTCCAAAATATCATTATCCAATGATGCCTGTATTATCAGCTGTGATTTCAGTATACATAATCAACAGCATTTCCTCTTTTTCAAAAAAAAACTTTTATCTTTTTATCGTGATAGTATTAATTGGTATAATCTACAATATTGTTTTTGTGGGAGATATTTTATACGAATTCAGTTTTGTTTTGCGGAAAATTGTAGTAGAAAACCCATTAGAAAGCAGTAAAGTGCTTCAAGGTATTACATATCGATTACTATACGTGGTATTGTTTTTTATTGTTGTGTTGTTTCTCCTAAAAAAATATACAGATTGGAATAATCTTAAGACTACTTTTATTACTTCATTGGCGATAACCTTAATCTCCTCAAGTACGGCAGTGGATATAATTCAGGCAAAGTCTCCTTATTTAACCAGATATTGTTATGGAGAGGCCGGTACTTGGGAATTAATAGAATATCTTAAAAAGAACAAAAGAGAAGATGGTGTTACATTAGCGACTCGTGATATTTCATATTATATGAACGAACCACTCTTACCAGATGCTGTCTGGTATAAACCTGAAAAATTCTTGAAAAAAATTGAAGATCATAAGGTTTTAAATGTTGTCTATAGTATTGCTCACAATGATATTCGCCAATTTAAGAAAACTTTGTATAATCCAAGAGTACAAGAAGTATTGCAAACACACTTTATAAAGAGAGAGATCGGTACTTATAGTGTGTGGACAAGAAAGTAGGTGACCTATGCAATATTTTATTATCCGTATCTAAAAATAGATAATTATACATAATCAAATTAGGAAATGATTGTATGACTGAAGAAACAAATAAAAATTATAAATCAGGGTTTGTAACGATATGGGGACGGCCAAATGTGGGAAAGTCAACACTTCTTAACAGGCTTGTTGGTGAAAAGGTCGCTATTGTAACGCCAAGGCCGCAAACCACACGGAATAGGATTTCTGGGATTTGCGAGACGGAAGAGGGGCAGCTTGTGTTTCTTGACACTCCTGGGATATTGAAACCAAAACAGAAACTGGATGAGTATCTGGTTAAGTCAGCACGCTCCTGCCTTAGAGATGCTGATGTAGTCTTGTTTGTTGTAGATGGCACCACGCCTCCGCATAGCGATGATAAACGTGCTGCAAAACTGATACGTAATGTTAATAAGGATATCCTGCTGGTAATTAATAAATTAGACGCTGCAGATATACCAAATCTCGATGCAATTATTGCAGAGTATAAAAAGCTTGGGGATTTTGTAGGCGGTGTTGCTGTTTCTGCCATAACGCAGATTAATATTCCGATACTGATCAAAAAGATTTTTGAACTGATGCCGGAGAACCCTGCGTACTATCCGGAAGGCACTGTAACAGACCAACAGGATAAGCTGGCAATTGCTGAGCTTATCCGTGAACAGGTACTGTTGTCTGTAAGGCAGGAGATACCGCATGGAGTGGCTGTGGTGGTAAAGGAGTTTGTGCCAAGAAGCGACGAACTTTACTATATATCTGCGGAAGTATATGTGGAGAAGCAGCGTCATAAATTGATTGTTGTCGGTGGAAACG
>CAYTLC010000138.1:3026-6653 GCA_964438395.1 uncultured Candidatus Scalindua sp. | reverse complement strand
TCATTCCATGAGGCTTTAACATTTTTAGATTTTAGTTGTCCCTGGAAGAACAGGTCTAAAAGGCGGTGTATGATCAGATCAGGATAGCGGCGTATGGGGGAGGTAAAGTGTGCATAATGTTCTAATCCTAGCGCAAAATGAGCTGAGTCGGTAGTAGAATACTCGGCCTTCCTCATTGATCGGAGCAGCATCAGGTTGATTATATAACTTTCAGGATGGTCAGATATTTCATCCAGAAAAGCCTGTAGCCTTTTTTTGTTAAAGGGGTCTATTTTCTTGTTCTTGCAATTGAAAATAAATTCAGCAAAATCATGCATCTCATCCTCATCCGGTTCAGGGTGGCTTCGGCTTACTGAAGGGAGGTTGTTCAGGTGCATAAATGTTGCTGCAGCCTGATTTGCCGCAATCATAAACTCTTCGATAATGATGTGAGAAATATCTCTTGTGGTTTTCTCTATGGTGTCTATCTTGCCGTCTTCGCCGACCCTGATATTTATCTCGGGCAGGTTCAGCTCAAGTGCGCCTTCTGCCATGCGTCTTTTGTATAGTAACTTGGCAAGTTTGGCTGCTTCAAGCAGAAGGATTGTTACAGGGTCGGTGTTGTCCTCATCGCTTTCCATTAATATCTTAGTCGCAATATTGTAGGTTAATCTCTTTGTAACATTTATTACTGAATGCTTGATCTCAGAACTTACTAGCGTGCCATCATCTGAATAGATAAAAAATATACTTTTGGTCAGTCTGTCTTCTTTCTCTTTCAGGCTGCAAATACCATTTGATAATACTTCTGGAAGCATCGGTATGACAGTGCCGGGAAGGTATACGCTGGTGCCTCTTTTTCTCGCCTCTTTGTCTATAGAAGAGTTTTCATTTATATAATAGGAAACATCAGCGATGTGAACGCCAAGGAGCCAGTTTCCCTTTTTGTCTTTCTTCAGAGAGATTGCATCATCAAAGTCCTTTGCGTCTTCAGGGTCAATTGTTATGATCAATTCGCTACGAAGATCCTGCCTTGCGTCAACTTCGGTGGGACTGATAGGCTGTTGTAGATCCTGCGTTTCGGCAATGGTGCTCTCGTTGAATTCAAAAGGTAGTTTGAACTGATGTATTATGGATTTAATATCAACGGCAGGTTCACCGTCTTTTCCCAGGATCTCGACTATTGTACCTTCCGAGTGGAGGTGCCTGGTTGGCCATTGGTCAATCTTGACTATAACTTTATCGCCATGTTCAGCGCCTTTTGGGTCGTCCATTGAGACATAAATGTCTCTGGGTAATTTTGAGTTATCTGGTGCTACATAGTCGAAATGCCTGCTTTTTTTGAGTGTACCAACGATTGTTTCATTTTCGCGGTGTAGAACACGTATTATTTTTCCGGTATTACTTTCCTTTTTTCTTTGCCTTCTCCCTTTCTTCCTCTTTTTCTCCGAAGGTAACCTTACAACTACAATGTCGCCATGCATGGCGCTCCCTAGTCCTTCTGAATTTACATATATATCATCAGAAACACCCTCCTTAGCGGGGACTACGAAGCCAAAACCTTTCTGATTGGCGTCGAGTGTGCCTACTAAAAGGTTGGCTTTTTTCGGATTTGCGTACTGTTCCTTTTTAATCCGGACAATCTCTCCCTTTAGTTCCAGCTCTTTTAAGAGGGTGCAAAATTGTTGAGATTCTGTATCATCAACTTCGAAATATTCGGCAAGATCTGATGCGCTCATAGGACTATATTTCCTGCTGCATATGAACTGTATAATTTTTGTTGCATTAACCATGTTTTTAACTAATCCTTGATAAAAAAAGATTTGGGAATATAATTCTTAAAAGAAAAAACAATTTTTTAGAAAAGGGAGTATATGGAAGAAATCTTAGAGATAGCGTCAAAATTAGGTGCAGCCATAGCAAACCATAATAGATATAAAATGTTCAAGGAAGCTGAAAAACAGTTAAAAAAAGATGATGAGGCAATAGAAATTTCAGAGGAATTGGAAAAACAGAGTAGAAAAATCCATGGGCTGGAAAAGGACTTAAAACCCGTTGAAGTCGAGGATAAAAAGAGACTCCATCAATTAAAGGAAAAAGTTGCATCTAATCAATCCATACAAAATTTCTTAAAAGTTCAAACCGATTACGTTGAATTAATGACAAAGGTTAATAAGCAAATAGAAGCCGAATTTAAAACTGGAGACAGCCAGGGTTCCGGTTAAACATACTCATGAGATTTTTTGAATAATTTCCTTTCCAACATTCTGCTGTAATTTGTCCAGTTATCACTGGAATCCTTATCGCTTGAGATCGCCTTATCAAAGGCGTGTATTTTTGCATCTATATTATCCAGATAATGAAGCGCCAGGGCCTCTAATGTCATCGGGAGTTTTGGCGATCCCCATTCATACTCTCCGTGGTGACTCAAAATCAAGTGTCTTAACAGGTCTAACAACGTCTTGGGAAAGTCATCTATCTGCTTGGCTTTCTCTTCAACCATGAGTACGCCGGATATAAGGTGCCCTATAAGCTGGCCTTCGTCTGAATAATGAAAGCTCTTTTCGTAGCAAAGTTCGCTGATCTTGCCTATGTCGTGAAGTATTATCCCGCAGATTAACAGATCCCTGTTTAAATTGGGATATAGCGGTGCAATATTACTTCCCAGCTTTGCTACTGACAGGGTGTGTTCTAATAGGCCGCCCAGGAAAGCATGGTGGTATTGTACTGCAGCTGGTGCCGAGCAGAAACCTCTGCAAAAATCCTTGTCGTTGAAGAAAAGATTAAGAAGGTTTTTTAGATGAGGTTGTTTGATTGAGCTGGCTATCTGTTTTAACTCAGCAAACATTTCATCTACATCCTGTTCTGTACCTGGCAGATAATCCTCAAGTTTTATCTCTTCCTGGCTGGTTTTTGAAATTTGTTTGATTATTAACTGTATTTTGTTCTGGTAAATCTCTGTTCTTCCCTTGATCTTTAAGAATGTATCATCGCCGAGTGATTCAAAGAATGAAGTACTTGCGTCCCACATCCTTGCATCAATCATTCCTGTGCGATCGGATAACTGTGCTTGAATATATAAACTTCCGTTCTTTGTGGTTCTTAAATCCTTGTTCTGAACTAAAAAGATTTCGTCAATTGTGGTTCCGCCATTAAGCTGTGATATAAACTTTCTTGGCATTTTGTACCTCCGGCATATCCATTTATATGAGGGTAACAGGTCTTAATTTTGTAAAACCTACCTGAAAGATTTGTTATGTAGAAAGTGATGGATAAATTTTAAGTGCCATCCACTTTTTGTGATTTTACGAGTCTTTTTTTTAAAGTCAAGACAATATGCAGTTTAGTTCATGAATGAAATAGTGCAATGTTGACATTCATTGTAATGGGGTTTATAAATTAACGTTAGCAAGGATGCATTTTGCTGTTTTTAAGAAAGTTTTATGAGAGAAACAGGGGGAATCGGCATAATTGGTTATTGTGTGTGGAGATAAAAGGTTCTATGCAAAAAGGGGGGATTTATACTCTCATTATAAAACTGTCGAAAAAGAAAGAGATCGAGATTGGTCGCCTTGGTACATTTGTTTTTCCTAAAGGTTATTATGTGTACACAGGAAGTGCTCAAAATGGTCTTGAGAAGAGGATAAA
>CAYTLC010000138.1:0-2926 GCA_964438395.1 uncultured Candidatus Scalindua sp. | reverse complement strand
TAATCAAAAAATCTGAACCTTACTATACAGTATAGAGCAACAACACCATCTTTCCATCCTATCTTCTTGCCTTCATCGTAATCTCTTCCGCTGTATGATATTGGCAACTCGTATATTACACATTTTCTCTTAGCCAGTTTTGCCGTTATTTCAGGTTCAAAACCAAAACGATTTGATCGAATATTAATATCTTTTATTATTTCTGTTTTAAAGACCTTATAGCATGTTTCCATATCTGTCAGGATCAGGTTTGTCAACATATTTGATAGAGTAGTCAATATTTTGTTACCAACATAGTGCCAGAAGAACGATACTCTATGTGGTCCGCCTAGAAAACGAGAGCCGTATACGACATCGGCCCTTCCGTCTACGATTGGCTCAATCAGGCTTGAATACTCGTTGGGATTATATTCCAGATCTGCGTCTTGGATTATAACGATATCTCCAGTAGCATGTTGAAACCCGGTTCTTAGTGAGGCGCCCTTGCCTTTGTTCTTTTCATGAAACAGCTTCTTGATGTTATTTTCGCTTATTTGCTCTATTTTGTCTCTTGTTCCATCGCTTGAACAGTCATCTACTATGATTATTTCCTTTTCAAATTCGACATTTTGCACCCTTCTTACGATTTCATCAATAGTGTCCTTTTCGTTATAAACGGGAATAACTATTGACAGTTTAGGTTTGTTTTGCATTGTGATATCCAGAAATTTTACTTTAAGTTGGGGTAAGCTTAAATCAAAATAGAGTATGTTGTCAATGAAATAAATCGGGGAGATGGTATTGCCTGTTCTTTACAAAAGCCTTGAATATAAAAGGTGTTTTTGATACCATTTTTCATCATTATGGTTAGGGAATAGGTTAAGTTGCCTTCAGAAGGATTTTAAATGATGACGATTATTAAGGTGTTTTATACAGTGTATGCGTGGATTGTAAATGTTGCACTGTGGTCTAGTGGTTATGTTGTCTCTATCGTCTCTACAATCGGTATTAAAGACAAAGAGAATAAATACAACTCTATAGAAAGAAAATTTACTCAGATTTCATTCAGGCTTTTGGGAATTAACTTTCATGTCAAAGGTCTTGAAAATATTCCTGAAAATGAGCCAGTGATATTTGTCTCAAATCATCAAAGTTTTATAGACGTAAAGCTTTCAATAGCCGCTATTCCCAGAAATTTCAGCTTTATCTCTAAGGATATTCTTTTCAAAATACCATTACTTGGAAAATATATGAGAACTTCAGGCCATATTGGTATTCGTAGAAGTGACGAGAGAAATGCTTACGGAACTTTGAATGAAGTTATAAAGAAACTTGATGGCGGTAAATCAATAATCTTCTTTCCTGAAGGCACAAGAAGTGAAAATGGGGAGCTCGGAAAGTTTAAGAGAGGCATTTCAATGGTTATCCTGAAGTCAGGAAGAAAGGTAATTCCAACGGCCATTATGGGAAGTAGAGGGTACCTGCCGAAAAGCAGTATTCTTAGCAATCCCAGGTACAGGGACATCGGTTTTAGATTTGGTAAGCCGCTTGAGTTTCCGAAGGTTGATAAAGAAGATAGGGAATTGTCAATGGATGTTGTGGCAAAAGTGAGATCTGAAGTCTCAAAACTACTTTATAATTGATGATGGGAAACAAATGAATACTCAACAAATAGCACTGTTTGTCGCCGCTGCAGTATCTATATGGGTGTATATGGATGCGAAAAAGAATAACTACAGCACGCAGATGTCTATTGGATGGATGTTAGGCGTTTTCATGC
Source organism: uncultured Candidatus Scalindua sp. (assembly GCA_964438395.1). Lineage (GTDB taxonomy): Bacteria > Planctomycetota > Brocadiia > Brocadiales > Scalinduaceae > Scalindua. The sequence goes on along the minus strand of CAYTLC010000138.1, from coordinate 1,167 downwards.
TCATGATAGTATTTCTGCCTTTTTACTTGATTGTTAAAGCAAAGCGAGCAAAACGTCCGGCAATGTCGTCAACTGCCTGTGAACATTGCAGTAAGGTCTATTTTGGTAGTCCAAACTACTGTCCGCACTGTGGGCATCTAGTTCGCAAGGTATAGTATACAAAGGGCTTATGATGAAAGGAAGAATAACGGAAGAGATAAAGAATGCAATGAAGTCTGGCGATAAGCTGAGAGTGTCAGTATTACGGATGCTGCAAGCCGATATCATAAATGTTGAAAAGTCCGGTAAGGAATTTAAGCAGATTGATGTTATAAGAGGATATGCAAAGAAGCTAAAAAAAGCCATTGAAGAGTACGAGCGTTTAAATCTTCAAGATAAGATAATATCCTTTAATGAAGAGCTGAATATAGTTGAAGAATTTCTGCCAAAGCAGATGTCAGATGAAGAACTCAAAAAAGTAGTAATCGAACTACTGGATTCAGAAAAACCTGCAGACATGGGAATGGCAATGAAGCTTGTGATGGGTAAATATAAAGAGGTTGCTGATGGCAAAAAAGTTCAGGCATTGGTAAAGGAAGTCTTTTCAAAAGGGTAGTACTGCATTCTGTCAAGAAGATCATTCACTAAATTCCTCCAGTAGCATGGAGAGCATATCATTGTCGTAAAATTTCTATGTGTTCGCATCTTTTTTTTAGTGTTCTGGTGAACAGTTATCGTTTTCAATATTTTCTTTTTTTATTGAGTTTTTATTACAAAACTTCTTTTTTAAAATAAAAAAATTATTTTTTTGTAATTTTTTTTATGCTTCATTATTTAAGAAATCTCCTCTTTTTTTGCATTTCTATTTCTCCTATATCTGTTGATTTGTTCAAAAGCGGTTTGCCGTGCGTTAATTGCATCAAATGATATCTGTTTGATTTGTGATGTCCGCCATCCCCCCATCACTATATGATGGGGGGATGGTCTAAGGAGCTGGTCATGTCGCACACGGTTTTAATTGATTATGCATGAGTGGATTTGTCAGTTGTAGCGGCAGTGGTGTTGGGAGGATCAATTTTGTTTCTATCTTCTGTGCTGAAAGGTATCGTATGGTCAGGGAGACCTGTCCTTGGTAGGATTGTATGTTTTCCGCTTCTAAAGCCTCCCAGGTGAATGACTGTTCCATGC
>CAYTLC010000137.1:0-6723 GCA_964438395.1 uncultured Candidatus Scalindua sp. | reverse complement strand
TTATCGGTACCTCTGCCCCACAATTGGGACAATCAAAATAATCTGACATAATATTATCTCCTAATCATCTTAAATCGTAAGGGATATTGTAAACTTTCAACTTATTATATAGAGTTTTTATAGATATGCCAAGAGCATCAGCAACATGTGTTTTGTTTCCATTCATCTTTGAGAGAGTATTAATTATGTGCTGCTTCTCAAGGTCAGAGAGAGAGACATCAGCATCAAGAACATAACCATCGGTCACATATCCTCTGATCTCTTCTGGCATATCACAAACACCTATCTTTTCATCATCAGAAACAATAATTATATTTTCTACAAAATTCTCAAGCTCTCTTATATTACCGGGCCATGAATATCTCTTCATACACTCAAGCGCGTCATGACAAAACTTCTTTTCCGCTGTATCAATCTTATGTGTTTTAAGGAAGTGCTGTGCAAGTAACGGAATATCATTTTGCCTGTCTCTCAATGGCGGCAGGGATATATGAACTATATTAACTCTGAAAAACAGGTCTTCTCGAAAAGAACCTCTCTTTACCATAGACTTAAGATTCTGGTTTGTAGCCGTTATAATCCGGGTATCAACATAGATTACCTTACTGTCTCCCAACCGGCGAATTTCTCCGGATTCAAGCACTCTCAGTAATTTTGCCTGAATATTTGTTGGCAGCTCACCAAGCTCATCAAGAAACAGAGTCCCTTTATCCGCAACCTCGAACAGTCCCTGGCGTGCCTCATGAGCTCCGGTGAATGCGCCCTTGACATGACCGAATAGTTCGCTCTCAAGAAGTGTATCATGAAGGGTAGCACAGTTGACAGCGACAAATGGATATTTGTTACGTTTGCTTTTCTGATGAATATCCCTGGCAACAAGCTCCTTCCCAGTACCACTCTCACCCTGAATAAGTACAGTAGAGTCCGTTACAGCAACTTTGTCTATAAGGTTGAAGACCGGCTTCATTTTGTCACTCTGGCTTATCATGACTTTATCCCGTTCCTTACTGGTCACCAACCTCTTCAATGAGATATTTTCTTTAGAAATCTGTCTCTTCTCATGAGCCTTCTTCAAAAGCATATCTAATTCGCTAAGCCTACAGGGTTTTGTAATGTAATCATACGCACCCATCTTCATTGACTCAACAGCGCTCTCAATGGTAGCTCTTCCGGTAAGCATTATTACCTCTACTTCCGGATCAATCTCTTTCACGCCCTTCAAAGTATTAAGACCGCCAATGCCAGGCATCTTAATATCGAGTATTATTAACTCAAAGTCTCGTTTCTTTAATGTATCAATGGCCTTCTCACCACAATCGGCACAAACGACAGAGTACCCCATGCGGGTCAATTCCTTCTTCATAACCTTACCGAAAGTCTTGTCATCATCTACAAATAGAAGCTTGATTTTATTCTTCATATTAGTGTTTTACGGCCTGGAATCGGGTAGAAAACAGATCTTTTTCTTTAAACTTCCCGCCTAACAAACTGGCGGACAGGTAGGCACTTCAATCTTTTCATTTCATCACTGCAATCCGAGCATTATATATCACTATATTCTATCTCTTCAACGATTTTATACATGTTATTCAGGTATTGCTCACCAATGCATTTAAACAATCATCATTCCAACGGTAATAAAATATGTTTTTTCTAAAGAATATATCCAATATACCGATAATAACAGGACAGAGAAATCCATTATATTTTATACGAGGAAACTGATGATTGACGAAAAAGAAGTTCTTCACCTGTTTATTCAATCGATTCTACAACATATAGAATCTATAGAGGATACCGACGTGGATATTGAAACCATTAAAGAGCTTCAACTGCTCCTGTCAGATAATTTAGCTGAAAATGGTATGGTTCAGGTTAGAAAATCTTTGATGAATAAGACCTTCCATCTCTCTTTCTCAAACTACAAGGATTTTATGAATAAATACGAGAAAGGACACCTGCATAATTAAGAGTTCGATAACAAGTTAAAAGTATCCAAAGTTGTGACAAAATAACAGATCTTTTTATTTCTAACTTTAGATACTTCAAACTCTTTTAACATATACCGGCAGAGAGATTGTAAATGCCGAACCCTTCCCGATTCCATTACTACTGACTGAAATTTTTCCTTTATGTTCTTCTATGATACCGTAACAGATGGATAACCCCAGTCCGGTACCTTTTCCCGGCGATTTAGTAGTAAAAAAAGGTTCGAATATCTTATCCAGATTGTCCTGGGCGATACCGCAACCAGTATCCTCAAAAATTATTTGAGCGAAGTTATCAACCCCTTTTGTAGAGATCCTAATTTTACCGCCACCTGCTATCGAGTCAATCGCATTCAATATCATATTCAGAAAAACCTGCTGGAGTTGATTGACATCGCCATAGATTATAACTGGCTCGGAACTATAATTTTGTTCGATACTCAACTTTTCCAGCTCTTTCTGATGCCCTATCAACTTAACGACATTGGCGACCAGAGCATTTGTGTCCACCTCACCAAATACAGGCACCTGCCTTCTTGAAAAGTCCAGCAACTTTGAAATTATGGCCTTACACCTATAGGTTTCGTCATAAATAGTCTTCAGATAATCAGGAAAAACCTCTTCATCATCTTTTGATTTAAAATCTACACCATCCATCCGGTTCAAAAGGCCCTCAGCACAACTTGCGACAGAGGCGAGAGGATTGTTTATCTCATGCGCAACCCCTGAGGCCAGTGTCCCTATCCCGGCCAGCTTCTCAGACCTGCTCAAACGCTTTTGTGTCTCCTGCAGTCTTTCATAAGTCTGTTTAATCTCCTGTGTTCGCTCAACTACTTTTTCCTCCAGGTTATCCCTTGCCTCAACAAGCTGATCAGTCTTTAACCGGATCACGTTGGACCCCTTCTTAATAATCAGAAGCAGTATAAGGAATAGTAACCCCATACTGGAACCGGTAATTATTACAGCCTTTTTGTGTGCACTCGCTATCTGAATGTCCAGCTCCTCCATATTCTGGTAAATTTCCATGACCCCTGTCTGTTTCTCTCTATTAACTGCCCCCCCCTTATATTCGTAAACAGGATAGTAACTCTCCAGAAGAGATTTATCCACAAGCACACCTTTTGAATCCTTCATTCCAGCTTCCTGAAGTGCGGAAGCTGGCGCTCCATTTAAAGCAGAATCCAACTGCAGATTCTCTCCACGTTCAAGCACATAACCTATGTGTTCAGGAATATTACTGTATACAATCTGACCGTTCATATCGAAGAGATAGACCTTCTTTAGATTGAAACCGTAGATGTCACTCTTTATTACCTTGTCGAGACTGTCAAACTGTTCCCGATTATTGTCAAGATCAACATATCCATGCTTACTCATAGCCGGTGTGAAAAACTCCTCGTACATTTCCAGATTAATGTGATCAACTATATACCCCGCGTATTTCTCGCTTCTCTCTATCAGATCACTCTCCTCAATCCTTGAAAAAACCTCACCGACTACAAAGCTTACGATACCTATAACTATAAAACTCGTAATGGAGTAGTACAGCATCAAGTGGAATTTTTCCGGGTGAAAGATTGAGAACCAACTTTTGTTTTGGTCTTTGTTATTCATTTGAGCGCACTCATATCATAAAGAGTCAGTTTGTGATATGGATTATTGATATAGCGATCATTCTTAAATTCAACAACTACCCTTGCACTGTTTGTTCTAGAATTGATTCCACTAACTTTAGAAGTCGATAATATTACTTCAGGTGCAATCAGAGAAGCCCCTACATCATGCTGTAAATCTTCGATGTTTCTGACCCTTCTTGTATCCAATAAAGGGCTATAATACTCAAACAACCTCTTCGTCTCCCAGCAATAAACTCGGGTAGATTTGCCGTCATAATTACGCCCAACATAATCCAGTAACTGTATCTGAGCGACAGGTTCGTTCTTATGGGTATATACAAGTTTTATGGATATGATACTCATACTTACAATCAAAATACCAATAAATAAATTGTAAGGAGAAAAAAATCTATACCTTAATTTGTTTAAAATCAAGTAACTACACAGATGATCTCTTGACCGTACCAGACCCGCAGATATACAGATTATGATCACCGGGATAAATGGTAAGACGTGACGCGGCTTCTCCAGGTTCTGACCAAAGAGTACCCACAGAAAATACGGAAGCATATAAAATGTAATGAATCTCGTTTTGTAATCAAGCCCCGAATATCTTAAGCATTTTAAATTCCTTAAATAAAAAATTATACCGGTACCCATTATGACGGATGGCAGGACACGAAAGAGTGTTGTGTCATAACACCAGAAACCAAGCCCGTTACAAAAGAGACACCACACAAAATCCGGAAATCTTGCAAGAACATTTTGTGATGTTGCTACCGAACCTCCCCAATCACCAAAATGTCCGAGCGTAAAGCTGAAACCGTTTGCCATGAGTGGCTTCAGTCCTGTATAACATGAAAGAGGAATAAACCAGGCACAAATTCCAATAATAAAAGCAAACACTCCATAACACATCGTCCTCTTCCATGCATCATGCTTTGATGAAACATACAGTGTATAAAACCACAGGATAACAAACGGAAAATAACTGAGCCGTACACCCAGACAGATACCCAGCATCACACTGCCTGAGATCAAATATCGTAGTGCATTCACCCTGGAAGTAGATGCATAATAGAGTAACTGGGCTGACACTATTATGAAGAACAGACCTGCCGAATCCGAAAGCGCCTTCTCCGATTGCAGCCAGCATAATGGATTGACAATGTATAGAAACGCTGTAAGCCACGCAACCTTTTCAGCAAACATCCTTCTTGCCAGATAAAACAACGGCACTAACGTAATACTGCCAAACACCGCTCCCGGTACTATTAGCGCGACAACATCACTGTCGGTAAAGAGATAGACCAGCCAGCAGAAGGACATATACACCGGATAACCCGGGAAATGAGGCTGATAATATGCAATATCGTAATCATGGAGACCCAGAGCAAAATCAATACTATCCCACCCTTCCAAATGTGTCCCCATAAACAATAACCGGGCAGCCATACTTATAACAACAAGAACAGCCAATGCTGTTACCGTTTTGCGCGGGGAATCATTTACTTCCGAATATATTTTTGACATTCCTTATATCACTTTATAAATTGTCACATGATAGAAATTGGATCGCTATCACAAAAAATTACTACTCTTATGCAGAATATAGGATAAAGAAATTATAGTAAAGTCACTGTAATCATCAAGCCAAATAGCAGTAAAAATACAAATTTGAATTATTTGAAGTGGGATCAGAGTGGAGTCACACCTTGATTAGTGAGTAGTGCTGTGATTCCGTATTAAAGTATTGATTGTTCACCTCAGACGTTAGTCAATGCCGAAGAAATCAAGGTGTGGCCCCATTCATTATCATTTCTCTTGACTCAAATATCGTATTGCTTTATCATCCCATTTCATACTTACTATCAACATAAAAACTTACCACAAGGCGAAAATATGGTAACGTTATCTTGAATAAATGGTTTATATCTGAATGGATAAAAAGAAATGAACTTTCACGCTGTTTTCCTTAAAGTAATTGACTGATCTTGCCGTATATCAATACAATAGTGGTATTATACAGAGGCTTTATAATAACTTATTAGGCTAAGAAGGAGGAAACAAATTGAAAAATGCAATATATAGTAAAATTTCCGTAGTAGTAATAATTGCAATATGTTTGTTTCTTTCTGGTTGTGATTTCAAAAAAGAATTTGACGAAAAAGCAATTCAAGGATTTTTAAATAAAATATTTAAAGATGACATTTCGAGAAATTATCATATAGATGAAATTATCGAAGAACTGGGAATTATTCTTAAAAATCCGGTAGTTATCCTTGCTGAAGGCTCTAATAGAATTGGATGTAAAATCACTGGGGAAGTTTATGCTAAACTTATATTACGCAAAAAGCCTTTTGAAATAAAAAGAGATCTTCAGTTTAGCACCGGGATAGACTATAATCCAACTAATCATTCGCTTTATTTTAAGGATCTCAGTATAGGCAGTGATGATGTTTACGACAAGGATAGTATTCCAATAAAGGAAGGACATATAATAGAAAAACTTGAGTCTAAAATAAAAGAAAAGATTCATGAATTAATTTCGGAGAAAATAGATAAAATTCCTGTCTATAAAATCAAAGATGATACTTTTAAAGAGAAATTAGCAAAGAAACATCTAAAAGTTATAGAAGTTATAAATGGAAAACTTGTCATAACATTAAAATTTTAAAGTCTGACAATAGCATTTCCTTGACTCCAATATTGTATTACTTTATTATTAAATCTCACATAGTACAACCAACATAGAAAACAATACCACAGCTTGTGAAGTGGATACATTGTCTTAAATTAAGTTTATTATTGAAATGATGTAATATATAAACTTACCAAATGTCCCTCCATAAAGTAGTAATTTTACCTTTCTTGATATAACTACAATAGTGGTATTATACAGAAACTTTATAATAACTTGTTAAGCGACACGCTTAGTACATGCAATGAGACAAACGTCTTAGAGAAAAAATAAATATTTAGTAACTTTAGCAAAGGAGAAGGCTAAACAATGAAAAATCAAAAAAGAAAAGGATAATATGAAAGACTCAGGAAAAATCAGTAACGCATATGACCGTTTTATTCCCCATGGACTCCTGGAATTGCTGGGTAAAAAAGAT
>CAYTLC010000136.1:5288-7013 GCA_964438395.1 uncultured Candidatus Scalindua sp. | reverse complement strand
AACGTAGATGTTGGCGCAAAAGTCATAGAGAATTACGGGATGGAATATATCATCCGTGGTATTGGTTTCATAAAGACGATTGAAGATGTAGAGAATATTGTTGTTAAGTCTACAGAAGGAACTCCGCTGTATATAAAGAATGTTGCAACAGTGACATTCGGGCCTGATTTCAGGCGTGGTGCCCTGGATAAGGAAGGGGCTGAGGTTACAGGCGCAGTTGCAACTATGAGGTACGGAGAGAACCCTTTGCGAGTTATTAATAGTGTGAAGGAGAAGATCAGGAAGATAGAACCAGGTTTGCCGGATGGTGTACACATCGTTCCTTTTTATGACAGGACACAGCTTATTCATGAAACTATTGGTACATTAAAGAAAGCGCTTACAGAAGAAATTATCATTACCATAGTCATTATCGCGATTTTCCTTCTCCATATCAGAAGCTCTCTCGTCGTCGCCATGACCCTGCCACTTGCGGTGCTTATGGCATTCATAGCAATGTATAGATTTGGTGTTGATTCAAACGTTATGTCCCTTTCTGGTATAGCCATTGCTATTGGCACATTGGTGGATATGGGCATAATAATGACTGAAAACATATACCGCCATCTCACAGAGTCTGATGGTTCAAGGACAAGAATAGAGGTTATCTATGAAGCAAGCAGAGAGGTTGCCGGCGCCATTATTACGGCGGTGGCGACTACTATAATATCTTTTATCCCCGTCTTCTTTATGGAGAGTCAGGAGGGTAAGCTTTTTAAACCATTGGCATACACAAAGACGTTTGCCCTGTTTGCTTCGGTTATCGTTGCTATTACAGTTGTGCCTGTGCTCAGTAACCTGTTCTTGAGGGAAGTAAACTGGCGAAGGAGGACTTCAATAATCCTTGGTGGTTCCTTTGGAATATGCTTGATATTTATAATTCGCTATCTGATATTTGGTAGATATGAAACTATTAGCCTATCTACTGCATGGATATATTCAGTAATCGGAGGTTTGATTATAGGTTGTCTCATTTACGTAATGAGTAAGGAGCGACTCAAACCAATAGTACAAAACGTTATATCCAGAGGTATTTATGCAGTTTACGAACCCACGCTCAGATGGATACTTTCTCACAAAATTCTTTTCTTGATTATTCCCGCATTTATAATCTTCAGTGGATTTTCACTATGGTTGGGTTTTGGCCGAATGGCCTATCCGGTTGAAAAATGTTTGAGTTACGTTAAGTTGGATCTAAATAAAGTAAGCCCCTGGGCCGCACTTAAACACAAATTTCCCGGTATAGGTCGTGAGTTTATGCCCGCTCTTGATGAAGGGTCTTTTTTGTACATGCCTTCATTTCTACCTGCTGCAGGCTTGACAGAGGTGATGGCAGGTTTGAAGAAACAGGATTTATTAATGAAGCAGATACCGGAAGTGGATATGGTTGTCGGTAAGATGGGCAGGGCAGAGACTGCGCTTGACCCGGCCCCAACTGCCATGATTGAGACAATCGTGAATCTGAAACCAAAGGACCAATGGAGAACGATGATTACAGAAAGATGGTATTCAAACTGGTACATACCGCGATGGACGAAAAGTATCCTGGGATTGGTGTGGTCGGAGGAGAGAACTATCACTAAAAATGAGATACTGGAGGAACTACGTGGCGCAACGGATATGCCCGGTGTAGCACCCACATGGCTTCAACCGATACAGACACGGGTTATCATGCTGCAGTCAGGT
>CAYTLC010000136.1:1905-5188 GCA_964438395.1 uncultured Candidatus Scalindua sp. | reverse complement strand
GCCAGGTATATGAGAGAGATCAGGGACGATTTTGATATGCTGCCACGGATACTTGTTCCTACACCTTCCGGAGCACAAATTCCCATTGCACAGGTATGCGACATAGAATATACAATAGGTCCTTCCATGATTAAGAGTGAAGACACTCTCCTGCTGGGATATGTCACCTTTAATACCAGGGAGCGGGATGAGGTAAGTGTGGTTGAAGATGCAGATAAACTCGTAAAGGCAAAAATAGCATCCGGAGAGTTGAATCTGCCGAAAGGGTATTATATAAAGTGGGCAGGCCAGTTTGAGAATCAGGTAAGGGCTAACAAACGTCTGGCTGTTTTACTGCCTATATGTCTTCTTGTGAACTTCTTTATTCTTTACATTAAATTCAGGTCCGTAGCGACGACACTCTTCGTTTATTTTGCAATTCCTGTATCACTGGCTGGAGGATTTATTCTGCTCAACATCTTTGGTTACAACCTGAGTGTGGCCGTATGGGTTGGCTTCATAGCTCTGTTTGGTATTGCAGTGGATGATGGCGTTGTCATAGCAACTTATCTTGACCAGACATTTAAGAAACGAAAGATAAAGTCAATTCAAGATGCAAGGGAAGCAACTGTGCAGGCAGGTCTTAAACGTATCCGTCCCTGCCTGATGACCTCCGCTACTACTATAATTGCCCTAATGCCTATCCTCCTGTCTACCGGTCGGGGTTCAGACGTAATGAAGCCGATGGCAATTCCCACAGTTGGAGGAATGGCTGTAGTAGTGATAGCCATATTTATCGTTCCCTGCTGTTATTGTGGACTCATGGAACTGAAGCTGAAGTGGGGGATCAAAGACCCTCGTTTTGAAGAAAATGCAACCGCTTAGCATCTCATTTCTTTAATCATTATCCTGCTTTTTTCCCTTGATAAATGCCTTGCTGTTTGTAAAATCTTGGTGGAGTTTTAAATTTTTTGTAATATTTGAATTAAAAAAATGGATATAGATGAGAGAGATATTGAAAAAGGACAATTACCTGAAATTCTGCCCAAATTTTATCCCAATAGTATTTCTTATTTAAGTGAACTTAACGACTATAGAATGTACGCTGAAGTCTGGAGTAATAAGAAGAGTGCGGCAAATGCAAAAAGAATGGAAATAGGACATGCGGGATATCTGAAAACACTTGAGTTTGGAGAGCAGAAAAAGAAGAGAAAAAGTGATAAGATTAGATTTGATTATTTTGTAGCTGCCGATTCATTAGATTACATGCTAGCAAGAAATGTATACGGAGGACAAAGCACTTACATACAAATTGGGGGAGCACAAACTAATAATATTTTTAAGCTAAAAACCAGTTTTAAATCTCAATCTCTACATTCCGACAGTGATTTTCACGCAGAAGGTTATGTGCCGGAAATACTTAAATTAGAACTGGACAAGCTGGATTTAAGCCAGGATGCGAAGATCAATAAACATTATTTTGAAATCTCTACTAATGTGAATAGTATCTCAAACCAGAATCAGAAAGAGCTTTTATTGCGCATACTAGGTAGAGATGATCTTTTTGAGAAGATGCATCTTCTGCACAAAGTAGGCCGTAATCACATCAGGTGCCTTTTTGAAAATCCTGAAACTGTTATTAGAAATATGGGTAAGTCAAATGCAATTCCAAAGCTATGTGTCGCCTGGCCATTCCATGAAACATTGGTCTTTGATTTTGCAGGGACACTCGAATTCTATAGAGAGGCTTGCCTGCTTGGAACGTTGATAAGAGTAAATGGAAATAGAACTGAAAGCGTAGAGATGTCTGGAAATTCTCAAATTGATGGTTATGCCTAGATTAAATTCGATTGTAGATCTTAAATGTTTTCTGGCATGACTAGAATGGAATAATAAAAAAATGAACATAGATCAAAGTGAGATTGAAAAAGGGGCATTATCTGAAATTCTGCCCAAATTTTACTCTAATAGTATTTCCTATCTAAGTGAACTAAATGCATACAGGATGTATGCTGAAATGTGGAGCAACAAAAGAAGTAAAGAGGGACAAAAAAGGAGTGAAATTGGACATACGGGATATTTGAAGACACTGGAATTTGGAGAGAGCAAAAAACGAAGAAAAGTTGATAGAGTCAGGTTTGATCATTTTGTGACCGCTGATTCAATAAATTATAAGGCGGAGAGAACTGTATATGGAAAGCTGAATCTTTTCATACAAATAGGTGGGGTGCAAGCTAATTCCATTTTTAGCAGAATTATTAAATCAAAAACCAGTATTTTTAAATCTCAACCTCTATCTCTAGACAATGATTCTCTTTCTAAAGGTGATTTGCCTGAAACACTTAATTTAGATATGTCAAAGATGGGTTTAAGCCAGGATGAGAAAACCAAAAAACATTATTTTGAGATTTCGACTAATGTAGATAGTATCTCCAACCAGAATCAGGAAATAATTTTATTGCAGGTACTAGGCAAGGATGACCTTTTTGAGAAGATGCATCTTCTGCACAAAGTCGGTCGCAAGTACATCAGGTGTCTTTTTGAAAGCCCTGAATATGTTGAAAAAAATTCGAGAGCGTCAAAGGTAATTCCAAGGCTATGTGTCGCCTGGCCATTTCATGAGACATTGGTCTTTGACTTTGCAGGGACACCTGAAGGCTATGGTGATGCTTGTTTGCTTGGAACATTGATTAAAGCAGAAGAGAAGATAGATAAAGTGCAGAAAGCCCCGACTAAAGAAACGGGCTGGCTTGATGGACCTCAAATTGACAGCTATGCCTGATGATCAAGCATAGAAAAAGCTGAAAATGTTATCATACTTTTTTCCGGGTTAAGGGTAAGATGGTTTGCGAGATAATGTATCTATTGTCTGCTATCCGGCGATATACAAAATAGGATAGTATACTGATTATCGGCATCTTAAAGAAAATTACCAGCCATCTGAAATACCGTAAATTATATAGTATCTCTGGTAACGATTTGTCACCTGCCAGGATACGTCCATCAGATGTTACCAGGTGTAATACCTCCAGGCACACTTCATCTCTTATCTCCGGAAATCTGCTCTTACGTTCATCTGACTGGCATGCGATGAATTCAAATGTATCTGTATTTATTGAGTGTGATTTTATCCAGTTCATGCATCCGCAGCATAAGCTGCACTCTGCATCATATATTAGTACCGTAGGCTTTTTCACCGCTTTTATACATTTAATAAAATAGATTACGAGAGGACATGGCAACCTTTTCAAGGGTCAGTGGATGATATGGTAAAACTAAATTAAATTCAAACAATTATTCCAGT
>CAYTLC010000136.1:0-1805 GCA_964438395.1 uncultured Candidatus Scalindua sp. | reverse complement strand
AAATTTTGAATATGAATGAGTTTCGATGCTGAAAAGTAGCCTGGAGACAACTTAGAAAATGAAGATTCATGTTGGACAGACACAATATGGTTTGGAGGATTTTATTTACTCTAATTATTTAGTTAACTATTCCAAAGAGAACAAGCTTGAAGAACTGTTTTATGCGTACCAATCGCCGGCACGTAGAAATACATATATAAATGATCATAGCCTGGCTGCGTTATATATGATTGCCAGGGGCAGGCCTATTATGGGTGTGATGGAAAAAATTATTAGCCAGAATTTAGAGACTTTTCATGATGTTGAGTCTGTTGTTGATTTTGGCGGAGGGCCGGGGACATTTCTTTTTGCCCTTAGTAAATTTAAAACAATAAATAAATATACTAATGTAGAGCGGAGTGATTCATTTATTGGCATTATGAATGTTCTTGTCGAGGAGTTTCTCTCGTCGTCCGTTCCTCATACATATGTAGATTCGATTAGTTGTAACTATTTAAGGCTGGAATCCCAGGATATTCCTACAAATGATCTTTGTGTATTTTCCTATACTTTTTGTGAATGTGACAGCTCTCTGGATAGTTTATCGAGTTTAGTTGAAAACTCGAATATGGTTTTAATAATAGAGCCAGGAACACCATCTGGATTTAATAATATTATTCAAACGAGAGATAAATTAATAGAAAAAGGATTTAGTACTATTGCACCATGTACGGTATCAAACGGATTTTGTCCTTTGAGAGATTCTGAATCTGATTGGTGTCATTTTGTTGAGAGGATAGATAGATCTCGTATCCAGAGGCATTTAAAGAATGGTGTGTTGGGTTATGAGTATGAAAAATATTCGTATCTACTAATGTCTAAACATCCAATCCATTATGATGGTAAGCGAATAATATCAAGGCCAAATTATACAAAGCATAGTGTGTCGTTCGATATATGTTCAGAAGAGAGTAGCCATATAGTTATTACAAAAAGAGAGAATAAAAATGAGTTCAAAATCGTGAAGAAAAATATTAGGGGAGATTTGTACAGAACAAGTCAGGGTCAAACCTGATATGTTGACAAGGTAAGAGCAGAATTAGACGTTTAGCCAAATACTATAAACTGAATTGATTAACTAAACATTATATTTATCAGGATACTACCATGAAACCGATAGTAAAAATTGACACCGCCCGAACTCCGGATGGAGGCGAAATGGAGCTTTTTCAGCATGACTGTGATTTTACGATCAAGATCAACGATCAAGATTTGATGAGCAGCCGCCAGCACGAGTCAGAACTGGAGCTTGCGCGGTTGGGTTGTGCACATCTGGTTGGTAGTAAGGCGCCAAGTGTGCTGATCGGCGGCCTGGGTTTGGGATATACTCTGCGCCAGGTTCTCGATATGCTCAACCCTCATGCCAAAGTGGTGGTAAGTGAACTGTTGAGTGCCGTGGTTGAATGGAATCGTGAGTTTCTCGGGGAACTCAACGGACAGCCGTTGGAGGATAAGCGAGTTGACCTCAAGATGGGAGATATCGTAGGTCTTATCTTACGCTCCAAGAATAGATTTGATGCGATACTGCTGGATATCGATAACGGTCCTACTGCGATGACCAGTTCAGAGAACAGCCGTCTATATAGTTATGAAGGCATTATGGCCTGTCGTCACGCATTGCGCAAACATGGCTGCCTGGCTGTATGGGCAGCGGAGCCGAGTAAAAAATTTGAACGGCTCATGGTAGGGGGCTGTGGCCTTCATGTGAGGCGTTTCCGGGTTCCCGCTTACAAGGGAAGTAAGTCGCAGTCGCGTTTTGTATGGGT
>CAYTLC010000135.1:0-7015 GCA_964438395.1 uncultured Candidatus Scalindua sp. | reverse complement strand
CCATCAACCAGGAGCAGCCAGTAACCCTGTGGAGTCCTGGAAATACTGGCTTCAGTGTGACGTACGTCAGTAATTGGTCTGGATATGTTCTTGGCTGCAAGCATCTCTTTCCAGTGGAAGTATCCCGCTGAATTTCCCAACAGAATAGAAATGTTTAAGCCACTTGTGTTAATTCCCTGTTTTGCCAGTTCTGATCTTACCCAATTGAGAAGCTCCCTCTCCGGTTCAATGGTTCGGTTAGAATTGTTACTATAAAATTTCTGCAGTTGATCACTGGTGTTAAGTTTTTCAAATCTGAATTCCGGTCCTTTGCATACCAGAAGGTGGTCTGGGTTCTGAGTAGGATACGCGACTATCTTAAAACCAAAGAAAGATATAATCTCCCTTATGGTGCGCTCAGTAATATTCTCAGGGAAGTTAACGCGCATCTCTGTAACGATTGTTCCATCCAGCTTAAGAGAGTTTTTAAAGTTTTCATATTCATCAGGAGTCATAAACTTCTTCTCTTTCTTATTAAGATCAGGAATCTCTACAACCTCTTCTGACTTTACATATTTATCCTCATCTGTTTTTTTGTCTTGATTGGTCTTTACACTCTTATTGCTATCCTCAGTGACTTCAGCAGGCCTGTACCTGCGGTTGTCCATTGATTCATTAATACTCTTTTCATCTAACCCGGTACAAATGCTAGCCGGGAGTAGTGAAAAACCTTTATTTGGTTTGTTGCTATTTACAGGTTCCGGTCCTGGCTCCTTATGTGGTAGGAATATAAAGGCTATAATTACTAGATTGCATATCATAGAAATAATAAAGTATTTAACGAGCCGATTCATTTTAACTTCTCCTTAACGTGATCCTTAAATAAAGTACGAGTACTGTTCACTCTCAACTCACTATTCCGTACTCGCAACTCCAAACTAACAGAGGTGCCTGCCGATAATCGCTAATCTTCAATATTAAACCATTCACCCCTTACCGGAAGAATCCGTTTTAAAGAAAACCTTCGGAAGGTCTGCCTCTCGCACTGCCTGCAGAATATGAAGTGCATCTCCCAGAGGTGCATCAGTATCACCGTTTATTATTATGGTGACATCATTGCCAGTCTTTTTCTTTTCTGTCAGTTTTCTGGATAGTTCCGTATCGGATGAAAGCTGCTCTTTGTTGAAAAAGAGCTTGCCGTCCTTTGTAACCGTAATTGTTACAAAATCTTCCGGCTCAACTTTCTCTGTTATTCTTAACTCAGGATTTTTAACATCAACTATTTCAAGGAAGACCATCCTGGTCATACCGACAATACAGAAAATCACGACAAGAAATATTATGTCTAATAGCGCGAGCATATTGAATTCCGGTACGCCAGAGTATCTTCTTGAAAGTTTCATTTTTTAATCCCTCAATACAGGAATATTAACGATTAACTATTGCTACTAATTTAAACTCATTCATTTTAGACTCTATCTTTGAGATTGCTCTGTCTGCTACACCACTGAATAAATGACTCGCTGCCAGATTTACTACTGCTACAACCAGACCGAGAAACGTTGTGGTCATTGCCTCGGAGATTCCCAATGCTATTGCAGACATGTCTACAGTCTCACTCATAGTTCCAAAAGCTTTAATCAGACCTGTGATAGTACCAAGCAAGCCCAGGGCAGGAGCTAAGGCGGCACATGCATTTAGAATTCTCAGAAAACTATGGGATCTGCCAAACTCCTTATCCAATGCGATTGTCATTACACTATCCATCTCCCTGGCTGGTGGCATTGTTGGAAGGAGATATTTGAAGACCCTGATGAAAACATCTCCTGATTTACTTGCTAATTTGCATGCTTCACTGAATTTGCCATCTTTTACACATTTCATAACCTTGGCCTCTCGAATGTGATTTCTTCTCATGCTCAGGAAAAGCCAGAATATAGTCCTCTCCAGGATTACACTGAGTGATAGAACCCATAGGAAAATCAGGCATACACCAATCGGACCACTATTACCCAGAACTTTGTCCAAAATTTCCATAATAAAACTCCTTCAGTTATAATTCGTCATTGGTTATTAGCCATTGACTAAACGCCAATTAACAACCCCTTAATACTTGAATTAATAAATCATCAGTCTACTCATAAAGGAATAAATCTTCTGTCTTGTTACTTTTCAATTTGCCGTGAACCAGAGAACAACGATAACATTTGTGACACGTGAAGTCGCATACTCCCTTCGTCTTGCTGGCGATGTATTTGTGCAATTCATTTATCCTTTCAGCAGACATGTTGTTGTTTGTGTTCACGAGTCTCGCATCCGCATTGACATTGGGAGTTGTACCGGATTGATTGTCTGACGTGCGATGTACGTAGTTCAACCGCCTGACAATATCAATATTTGGCCTCTCAATATCCCTCATGTATCCATTGTCTGCTGGTGCTTCTGCCATAGACCATGTTAAGTACAAGAGTAACATTATCATTATTAAAGTTCTCCAGTGTTAAGTATTAAACATTGCATCTAGTCACCTGCTTTGCTTTTTTCCATAAAGCAGGTTACATGCATAACAATTACTTCTTCCACATGAGAATTCACAGATACCAATTGTGTTGTGCTGTACACTTCCCAACAAATCCTTTGTCTCATTGTAAGTAACTTGTTTCACTACATCCTTCAGGTTGCTCTTTGCCCTTAATGCCCTTTTTGCATTGTCGTCTACGCTGTCCTCTTCGGCCGGCTGTTCAAACGGATTGGAAATACTGGCTACCGTCTCCTGCGTTTCCAGTTCAAGTTTCAATTGAGCGATACGTGTTCGTACCGTCACAAGGTCACCTTTGAGTAACGATAACCTGTTCTCCAGCTCTCTCTGTCTTTTCTTGAAAGCATCGTCGAAAGAGATCCATGTATTATCTGCAATACCATCTTCCGTTGATTTAAGCATGCGGTCAAACTGCTGGTACTCCCTCTTTACGATCTTAGGAAGCGAATCCAGCTGTTTTTCCAGCTTATCAATACTGGCTATGATATTTCTTTCTCTATTCTTATTGTAAGCCAGCTGGTTTCTGACAATATATAAGTCATTGTCATTAGACATTGCCTTCTTGTAATTCTCTACAACAGTATTCATGTCAACTTTCGTATCGCCAGCCGGTTTCATTTCAACAATCTTCGTATCATTGACCTGTCTCATTTTTACAACTTGATTATCAGTGTCTTTGCTGACTACTTCAAAGGCGTACTCGCCATACGCAGTAAGGCATGAAAACATAAAAATCAGTGGTACTAACATAATCTTTTTCATAATATAATCCTTTCTAACAGTTGATTGGCAAATCTGTAAATTGGTAAGCAAATTTCAGATAACGTGTCAATAGTTCTCAGTAATACTTTTCAGCCTGGCCCTTGATCCAGTCGTCCAGATTCTCATTGTAATTTACTTCAACTATCTCAATGGAATTCCCGTTAATAGAGTCAGATGAAAACCTGGTTAACTCATCGGTTACCTTATCCATAATATCTGAGAAGCTATCTACTATAGTCCAAACTTCCTGTACCTCAGCATACCACTCCGTTGGAGTTGCATCTCCAGTAGATGACCAGGTAGTCTCAGAGACGTTTACAAGCATGTTATAAACATCTGCAACAGTTGAGAATTTCTGCCTCTGTACATCAAGCTTATCCAGAAGATGATCTACATGATTTCCAAGTTGGTTATAGTAGGTTCCCTGCTTATCGATCATTACCACAGCTTTCTCAATTCCATCTATCTGGCCTGGTATCTGTTTGTTCTTATAGCTGACGGAATCCATCTCTTTTCTTAACTCGTCCAGTCTGTCTCTCAACTCATCCGATGGATCTTCCATGTGTCTTCTTGCCAGCTCTCCGGATTTTTTCTGTAAATCCTCAAGTGTCTTTAAATTCATCTTTGATTCGTCTGAGAGCTTTTTCAACTTAGTATTAAGCGAATCTTCAGCCCTTACAAATTCCCTGTCTATCTCCTCGAAAGAGTCCTTTATTCTGTACTTCTCCTTAGTTACACCCACCATCTTCTTTTCTATCCTGAGAATGTTCTTGGAGAATACATTATGGAGCTGTCTCTGAGTTTCCGGTGTTCTGTCTTGCTTTACGGCCTCAAGTGACGTCTGGATCTCACCGATGGCCTGTCTGAACGATTCTCTTAATGGCTTTGCAGAGTCCAGAGAGTGGTGAATCTCTTTCTTTGGCTTTTCGATGTCTATCTTAAACTTGGATATATCAGGTAGGAATCCGGTCTTACCCTGATAATCACCTGCCGGCTTGCCATCAACCGATGCCTGTACGGCTACGTTACCTGCAAACATAAGCGACAAAGCCAGGAAAGATATTATACAAAACGATAGCTTTTTCATTATTTCGTCTCCTTAAAATGACCCATTGAATTATAATTTCCAACGATACGTCTTATCTTTGCCTTTTCTTCTGTCGGCAGATGCTTCCAGCTGGTGAGAGCACCATCCTCATCATCTACAGCATACTGAAGAACTCCAAGCAGGTAATTATCTTCAACTGTAACAGGGAGATCATTCTTTTTTAAGAACCTGACAAATTGTTCACAATCGTCTCTGGCTGATTTGAAATCATCCTTCCCTATGTAGGCTATTGCTCTGTTGTGATATAAGTACCCTGTTATACGGCTTTCACCTTCAATAGCAATTGCTGCACTTAAGTCCTCAATTGCCGCTGTGTACCTGCCCTGCATGGTGTGAATCCTGCCTCTCAGGTTGAGCGCCTGAACATTTAAGGAATTCTGGCCGAGAGATCTGTTTACGTCATTGAGTGCATCTGAAACATTACCGGCCTTAAATTCCAGCTCCGACCTATAGTAATATGCCAGTGGGGCATATTCCGGACTGGATTCTATTGCTTCGGAAAAAGAGACTTCAGCATTTGAGTATTCCCTGATTTTCCACTGAGCTATACCTTTGTTCAAGGAAGCTTCATGATTGTCTGAACGCCTCAGGCCTTTGTCGTAATAGGTAATTGCCTCTTTATACCTTCCGTTCTGCATAGACTTGTCACCGCGGCTGAACATCCTTGTGGAATTACAACCGGCAGCAACAACACATCCTAAAATAAGAATTACTAATCCCTGTTTGTACATGCGTCACCTCCAATTCTAGAAATAATATAAAAAATAAGTATCTTCACTTTTGACAACTAATATCTTTAATCCTTACTGATCTAATGGCAGCGAGGCCATGTGACAAATTACATTTTCCTCTGCCACTAACCTTCTAATCAGATGATGTCTGCCATGTGGTGCACAAAATAAATCTCTATTTTTTGTGGTTAGTTTCTTCATATTCTCTAACTCCTATATCAGGTACAAATCACAAAATGGTGCAGAAAAAATTTGTTACTCGTATTGGCGGATTTAATACTTGCCAAAACAGAGCTAATTTCATATCTTTGGCAGGAGCATAGGCCTTAGAAGGTTTTTTACGTCATCAGTAATTTTTTATGCACCAGAAGGTATACTTATAATGATGTATACAGAAGTCACTGGTGTTTGTCCTTTTCATAAAGCATAAGTAAAGCCCTTTTAAATATGAATAATGACGAACTCATTGAACTACAGAGGATTATCAAAGGTGGTGGGCCGGAGGCCGAAGTTGCTGCAGGTAGGTTTTGTGAAGCAATAAAAGATACCATGAAGCGCATTCTGAGCTCCCTGTCATACAAACATTCTCAGGAGTATCTGGAGTGGGGGATTAATGAGGCTTTTCTGGCTTTTCGTGACAACTGGGACCCAGAAAAGGGTAAGTATTTTAAGGTATATCTCTGGAGGTATGTTAAAGAGAGGGTCAGGGTCGCAATCGCCAGAGACAAGGGGAAAGAGTCTTCAATTAACACACCTCTTAGCCGTGACGGTGATGAAGATTCCGGTACTATAGGAGACTTAGTTGAAGACAGTGAGATATCGTCGGAAGATAAATACCATGCGTCAGAGCTATCAGGTATCCTGGCAAACAGATTCAACAAGATGGATTCCAGGATACAGATAATAATGATTGAATACTTTTCAAACAGATCTACTTATAGAGAGATAGGTCAAAAGCTTGACATTGATCATACTACCGTAATGAGAAATCTAAATGAAGAAGGTATCAAACCATTACGAAAAGAGATAGAAGACTATTTTGAAGACCAGGACCTGAAATACGATAGTGAAGTCATGCTCAAGGCTCTGGGCAGTTTCTTGATTGAGAGGAAGATCAATAATGAAAACCGAGCATAAAACAATTGAAGAACTCCTTGTGTATTTAGAGAACCCCATTGGAGTCGAAGAAGACGAAACAATAGAAGACCATCTGGCCGAATGCGACAAATGTGTATCTGATCTGAGCTTTCTTGATTCACTAAGGGCCGGGATGAAGAACTTTAGCCGTGATTCCGGCGAATCAGTAAAGACCGGTCTATCCGTACACTTAGCAAACAGGGAGATATCAGGGTATATTAATGATGCATGCAATGATGAAGAGAAAAAAAGAATAATATCACATCTGGCCGGTTGCAGCAGTTGTCTTGATGATGTGTTCGCGGTAAAGAGATTAATAACTCAGTTGGAGCATGAAGTCTCTTTGGCAGAGAAGAGTTGTCTCGTTTCCAGGTTTATAATGGGTCATCCGACAAGAATGGGATCTATCGAAAAAGAGGGGAAGGATTTAATACGGGAAGCCGCAAGAGCTGGAATTGCCCTTTTTGATATAGGAAGATCATTAAGCTTCTCCTTCGAAGGCGCACAGGATTCTAAAACAGACCAAGGTGAAGAGTATAGAAAGATGGAGACAGAAGATTTCACAATCGAGATAGTCCGGCCTGCCGGCAAAGAGTCAAACGTAACAATAGGCGTACTTGCAAAGGATGATCTCGCAAGCGCAAAGATAACAATATGTGCAGAAGAGGAGAGATCTGAGATTATATCGTTTGAGAATAGAAGAGCAGTTATAAACAAAAAGGATATACAGGCAGAGGCAATAAGATATATAAAGATAGA
>CAYTLC010000134.1:4535-7142 GCA_964438395.1 uncultured Candidatus Scalindua sp. | reverse complement strand
TACTACAGAAAGTGATAACGGATAATTGAGGTTATTTATTGCCGATACGATAAAATCGGCAAAGTTAACAAATGATGTGCTTAGTAATAAATTGCCTGCAGTTAATGGTGATTATATCTCTATTCATAATCTATTTCACCTCTTTAACAATTGTATCCAGCTTGCTCCTCAGTTTTGCAAGCTCCTTTGATTTAAATGACTCTCTAGTTTTCCTCAGGACATCCATTGTTTCTACCAATCCACTCTTCATTTTTGTTAAGCTGGGACAATCAAGCAGATTGCATGCGTACTGTTCATCACTGCCGGAGTCAAGCCCTTCAATTAAGTGCTCCATGTCCAACAGGGATTCTGCAATATTCCGAAACGTAAGTTTGAAGAACGTTTGAATAGGTATTGAGGACGTTGCATCTGATGTTCTTTTAATTAAATCTTTAATGCTCGCCAGTTCTTTCTGCCACTCCTGTAAACGTTGACTGGTATTTTGAACAGAACAATAGGTTTTGTAATTACTGATAGAACTCTTGACATGCTTCAGAAGCATCTCAAAATCAAGAGGCTTAGTCATGTAGGCTGTAACCGGAAGTTGTATGGATTTCGTTGCAATTTCAAGTGAGGGGTTGCCTGTGACTAGAATAACCGGCATACCTTCTGCAATTTCCTGTAACTCTTTAAATAGTTCCAGTTCGGAATTTCCCGGCATATGGACATCAGCTATTAAAAGATCAAATCTGGATTTTTTCAGTTTCGCCAAAGCAGATTCAGCATCGTGTGAATTACTGCATTCATAGCCCTCTTTACTCAACAAATCAGTCGTTGGTTTTAAGAAAAAGTCCTCATCATCTGCGATAAGTATTCGCCCCATTGTAGACATTTTGTTTCACCTTTATAAATGTTCTAGTATATCTATGATTATAACGTTAAGAGGAGATTTGATAGAAGTGATTTCTCAGGAGGATAATAACCACTATTAAAATCAGGCTCTACCAATCAAGCGGCTGAAGTGATTTATCCGTAACGAATCTTGTAACAAGGCCGAGGAGCCATGTGTGCTTGTTTATTTCAAACTCTTTTCTGGATACCTTTGCCTTGACAAGAGCCATTTCCGACGCTTTATGGAATTCAACGGACTTCACAGCCACATAGTTTATATCGACATTGACGATACCCCGTGACCCAAAATTTCCATAAAGGTCTACTCCATCAAAATCATACGCTTCTACATTTTCGCCCTTAGTTCTTAGTTTAAAAGAGAATCCACCGTAAAATACCAGTGCCTGTGCCTCCTGCTTCATCCCCACTTTGGCAATTCCATACCCGTCACCGTAATTCAAACCGAGCTCTATCCTGTCACCGTTGAATAAAACCTTATATGAAGGTCTATCTCTATTTATTCTGGAAAGGAAAACATTAGAAATGTTTTTCGGGAAATCTCTGTCAGTAAAAACTCTACTTGAGATCAAAAGTTTAATTGTCAGATCACGATCGATATTAAACTCATCTTTTTCGATTGTAGCATACCGGGATATATGATAGAGCATGGTATAAAACTGCTCAAGCTTGGACCTGAGAATAGATGTATCAAAAAGCTCTCTAAGCTCTCTGTCCATCTCTTCATTTGTTTTGTCAAATAGTTTTATATTCTCAGAATCGACAAGTGCGTACACGTCATTAATTACCTGATCAACACTAAAGCCTTTTGATTCTGATATCTGTTTGGATCTGTTTTCAATTGCAAAGGCCGGACTTACAAATATCAATAGAACCAGAACCGCAATAAGAGGATTTCTAAACATTATTAACCTACCTATATATAGCAAAAGCCGCCTGCCTGGCAGACGGCTTGACTGTAAAAATTATGGAACAAAAATCATAAATACAACTTAACGGTAATCATTTCATTATATACCCGAAATTAGAGTAATACAATAATTTATTTATCGGCGATTTCCATCAAAATTCCAATTCTTAATAAAAACAGACTCTTCAAACCAGGAAATGCAAATTCTACAATCATGAAAGAGCTTTTTCAACATACTCAATCCACGATTTTGCAATTAAGGCATGACCGGCTGGCGTAGGATGTACGCCATCTGGGGCCCAGTATTCCGGTGGGTTCAGCGAACAGGATTCACGAAATATTTTATCTAATGGTAACAAGTGAGTACTGAATTCTTCTGAAAGCTTGTGTACTATTTCAATCTTTGGGTTTAAATCATCTCTATATGCGTTAGAATCTCCCAGCAGAAGAAATGGCTCACACAATATAATCTTAGAGTCCAGTGTTTCTGATGTTCGCTTCAAGAGCATACGGTACTCTTCTTCAAATAGTTCTGCAGGTGTGATTAAAGTATCATTTACACCTATCAGGATTGATAATATATCAGGTTTCAGGCTAATACAGTCTGCATCCCAACGAAGCTGAAGGTCTCTTATTTTGTCACCACTGATTCCACGATTTACAAATTTCAGATCAGACTGTGAATACCTGTCTGCAACTGTTTCCGTTATCAGATTGACGTATCCTTCCCCCAGACTATCCGGATCTTCTCTATATCTACCACAATCAGTTATACTGTCACCTTGAAAGAGTATTATTGAGTTTTCTTT
>CAYTLC010000134.1:0-4435 GCA_964438395.1 uncultured Candidatus Scalindua sp. | reverse complement strand
CATATTTATGAGGCTTTCATGTTCATCTGTATCAATAGTAAACAGGCACCCTGCTCTGCTGATATCTGTAATAGATCCCTCTAATATCTGTTCTGCAATTTTCAGGCTAGCCGGCAAAAAGCACTCAACTCTTTTATTACCGCGCACATCATAACTGTCTGTTTTGTCAGGATATTTAATAAAAAATAATTTGAATGGCTTCTGAATAAGATCAATAATCGTGGACTGAAAACCAAACATTGTACCCTTGTGCATGTACTTTGCGGTAATTTCATTTCCATTTACCAAAAGGTTTGAAACGCTTTCCATTATATGTAAAGATGGCATTTTAACGATCAGATACTTACCATCCTCAACACCTATCAATTCACACGAAAGCCGTCTCCTGGTTCCTTCAATCTGTATCCTGAGAATAGTACCTATGTACAATTAGTGTGCCCCCCCTTTAATTTATTGTTCTCTTGATAAAAGAATTTATGAAAGTATGATGTCATAAAACTTGTTAATCGCCACATTAATGACTCTTTTTAAACGTTATGGTTATCTTTGTCAAGGTGAATGTATATCTTGAGTAGAGCAGGATTAAAGCGGAGAATCATGGTTAAGTAGTCGTAAAAAGTCTTCCACCTTTAGATGAAACACAAAATCAGCGCAGGAATCAAGAGGTGTTTCAGAAAGGGTTATAATGGCAAGTAGAGCACCGTTCTCTTTTGCGATTGAAGGGAAAGAGCTTGCCGGTTGTACAACTAACGTAGAACCGATTACAATCATGAGGTCGCAGGAGCCTGACAGTTTATTTGCACTGTCCAGATCTTCCGCTCTCAATTGCTGACCAAAAGAGATAGTGGCAGGTTTCATAAGGCCATTGCATTTCTGACATATCGGAACTCCATCATCCAGGTTTAAGCCCTCAAACACATACTCAGATGGCACGGTAAAACCGCAGTCAATACATGCAACTTCTAAATTGGTACCATGCAAATTTACTATTATATCTTTTGCTAATCCGCTTTTCTCGTGAAGACCGTCTATATTCTGCGTGATGAGACCTGTAAGTTTGCCTTCATCGTAGAGCTCTTTGAAAAACATGTGGCCCGTATTGGGAGAGGCGTTGCTCAGGTCTTTCCACAACTCCTGTTTTCTCTGCCAGTAAAGCAGTCGCTTCTTTTCGTCTGAAACGAACTCTTCAAAATAAACAGGTTGGAATTGATCCCAGATACCACCCTTACTGCGATAATCAGGGATCCCGGATTCGGTACTTATGCCAGCTCCGGTAAAGCCGACAATATTCATACTCTTGTCAATGGAAGATTTGAAAGCGTCTATTGAATTGTTGATATCGGTATGTTCCATTATAAAAAATTCGTCTGTTATTTGGAATTCATTATTTGGTGATTGCCCGTCGGGGGCTATATGCGCTTGGCAAATGCTTTCGTCATACGTTGAAGAGGCAGTGATGAGTCATCAGGGTCTATTTGCACATCGAGTATGCAGATATCTTCTGTATATTTGCCGGAGAGCTGCAGTGCTTCATCAAGGTTGTCTTCCGTCTTAATGTTGAACCCCCTACCTGCCTTGAGAACATCCGGAATAGAACTATATTCCCAGGAATTTACATCATTAAAAAGGCCATCCAGCATAGGACGTTCAGTCCCATAGCCACTATTATTCATTATAATAACGATTGGACTAAGCTTATACCTTACAGCAGTTGACAGTTCCATGCCTGTCATCTGGAATGCACCATCACCAACCAATACAAGAGGCCGCAGATTAGAATTCGCCAATTGTACTCCCAGGCTTCCCGGTACGGCAAATCCCATTGACGCATAATACGCTGGCGCAAGAAACTCCGTCTCACTGTGTATTGCCATGTCCATGGCACCAAACATTGCGTCTCCCGTATCTGCAATGACTACCGTATTTTTATCCAGAAAGGCGTTAAGACGCTGGAACAGATATTTTACTGTGATTTTTTTCCCAATAACCGGTTGGAGCGGTTGGAGAGGCATCGGACGAGGAATGTACGTACCCTCTTGCATATTAATATTTATTTTTAAAAGTCCTTTAATAAAATCACTTATTCCCACATCTTCATAGGCATGATAACGTATATATATTTTTTCACTGGTTGCATATATAGATCGCCCCTGATCAAGATGTGCTGTAAACATACCGAGATTTATATCCGTCATAAATGTGCCCATAAGTATCAGGCAATCACTTGATTCAACATACTCTCTTACTTCATCACGGCCAATGGCGCCCTCATAAACCCCCATGTATTGAGGATGGTGCTCACTGATAACAGACTTGCTCAGAGGCGTAGCGGCGACGGGAATGTGTGTGTTCTCGATGAACTTAAGCAGATCATCCTGAATCCCGAATCTATGCAACTCTATACCGGCAATTATAACGGGTTTTTTGGATGAGTTGATAATCTTTTCTGCCTCAGCCAGTGCCTCATTAAGGGCATTATCATCATGGGGTAAAGGCGTTTCTGAAGGTAAATAATCTGGCAGCGATTTAGCAGAAACCATATCACGTGGTAGTTCAATATATACTGGTCTCTTGTGGCATAGAGCAGCATCTATAACACGGTCAATTTCACGGCATGCTGTCTGGGGATTGTCGAGAGCAGTTGAGGCTACTGTGATCTGTTCAAAGACCTTAAGTTGCGTATCAAATTCACGAACTTTGTGGTGTAAAAGCGGTGACTTAATTCTTTCGTTTGTACCCGGTGCTCCGCTTATCACAATTACCGGAGACTTTTCAGCAAAGGCCTGAGCGGTAGTATTTGCCACCTTCAAGCCACCTACGCAATATGTAACACAAACTACCCCCAGTCCTTTTACACGTGCGTAAGCATCAGCTGCAAAGCCGGCTCCCTGTTCATCGCATGTGTTTATTACCTGCAAATCGCTGGATTCCAGTTCGTGGAAAAAACTCAGAGCGTAATCACCCGGCACACCAAATACGTGCCTGACTCCGTTAGCATAAAGTCTTTGAATAAGATAATCACCTATGGTTTTAGCAGCTTCCATAATTCCACTCTTTTCTCACAGATAGAATCTATCTGCGTAATGGATTGTCTCTTGTCTCCTTTTAGTATAATCATAGTGCGGCAGAGCCGCAACCAAATTAAAGGTAATAAATATTTTACTTACGCCAGAGATGGGCGTCTATTGCCGAGTTTCCCGTTATTTGATTTTCTTATTCTATTCACTGACTTTTTATTTACTGTTCTACTTGTGAGTGAGAGTTGTTTCTTCTTCTCAAAGAAAAACAGGTCATAAGTAAATCCCGCAAATAGACCGCCAATAATAGGTCCAATCCACCATACATAATGATTAGCAAAATGACCTGAAGCTATTGCAGGGCCAAAAACCCTTGCCGGATTCATTGATCCTCCGCTTATTGCACCCCCTACCATTACACCAAATAATACAACAAACCCTATGGCCAATCCGGCTAGTGCAGGTGTGGCTCTCTTGTCAATGACAGTTGCAAATACGACAAATACTAATAGAAATGTTATCACCGCTTCCATAACAATTGCTTGTAACACACTAACACTTGAACCCAACACGCACGTGCCCAGGAATACACTGGCAAGGGCTTCCGGAAATAGCATCTTCAAGAGATAACCGGCTAATGTTGCTCCTGCTACTTGCGAGAATATATACATGGTACCAACGCCTGCCTTCATTCTTTTTGTAGCAACCATGGATACCGTAACAGCAGGGTTTATATGTGCGCCTGAAATATAACCTAACGAATATGCAACAGCTACAACAACAAAACCAAAAGCAATAGCGATTCCCAAGAGACCAAAACCCTGAGAACCACTTTGTACTAAATAGTAGTCTGCACATACACACCCTGACCCAACGAATACCAGGGCAAATGTCCCCATTAGCTCTGCAACATATTTTTTGTAATTTTCAGTTGCGGAAGTCAAACAGGCAGTACCTTTACCGCCTTCTCCTCCAAACATTAAAGCGAGTCTCTCAAACGGTCCTAATTGCTGCTCCCTGGAATTATCCATAATAATTTCCCCTCCGAATAAACTAAAATGTAAGTGTTATTTGTAAGTAAGCAATGTCCATACCAAATAATGATCTTTTGCGTAGGCTGACCAGGTCGATCAATGTAAACAGTGGCTGCATATGGAAATAGATGCAAGAAGTCAAAAATTTGTATTATCTCAGATATGATCTAAAACTGCTTAAACCGAAATGAATGCGTTAATACAGTAAAAGGAGCAGAAAAGGCGAATCTTTTTCAAATATGAAGATTAATTGATAGTTATCTGTAACAAATATATCGGTGAACAAAAATTTATCCATTCTTCATTTTTGAATTATCATAAAATCTATTCTCTCTTTTTCGTAATGCGACAAAGTATAAAAAGAGATAGTTGTAGCGCATAAAT
>CAYTLC010000133.1:0-7204 GCA_964438395.1 uncultured Candidatus Scalindua sp. | reverse complement strand
ACAGCCTGCAAATTTTCAGGATTAATACTTTCCAGTCCGATGAATACTCTTCTACACCCAGCCCTGGCAGCCTTGGATACAAAATTTTTAATTTTATGAGCAAGCGAGTCGATCTGCATAGTAAACTTTACATGTTTAAACCCTTGATTCTCGCGAAGATTGATCAAGCGATCAAAAATGGCCTCCCAGTTTTTGTTTCGGGCAAAGTTATCATCAGTAAGAAAAAAATCGTTGATGCCATTTGATAGATTAGAACGGATCATTTTCTCCACATCGTCAGGATCACGATAACGTGATTTGCGTCCCTGTACATTGATGACAGTACAGAAACTGCATAGAAAAGAGCATCCACGGCCGGCGTCAAATGAGCCAATCTTACTGACAAATCTTTCGGAAACACTTGTTGGCATTATCGGCATTGGCTCTCCTTCCAGACCGGGAAGGTTATCCAGGTGATTGTAGATTGGTTTCAATTTTCTTTGGTAAGCATCTTTAAAGACCTCTACAAGACGTCCTTCCTCTGCCTCGCCTGCAAACAATGCAATGCCGGATTCCGTCGCTTCTTTCAGTTCGCCAGGAAGTTGAGGTAACATGGAAATACTGCCGCTTACATGGAATCCACCTATTGCAACCTGAATATTTTCATCACGGAACTGCTTGACAATGTCCATGGCACGAGGAAATTGATTTGACTGTACTCCTACGAAAAAGACAATTCCATGTCCGCTGTTATCCTTAAACCTGCGAATAATGTCAGCAACTGGTATGACGATATTCATCTCATCATAAGCGTTAATGATGAACTCGACATTGTCGCCAAGGGCATTTCGATCCGCTGCATCTTGTGTCAATGCATTTACGCAGGCAAGTGTGTTAGACGGAATCCATGACTTGCGCCATTGGATAACATATCCATCATCGTCGTAATGGGATGGTTTGATCAATTCAATGAAGAACTTTGTTTTAGTATTATTGTTCATGTAGATTTTTTTCTACGATGTTTTATTGCGACCTTGTTTATGGCATTTAAATATGCTTTCGCGCTTGCTTCAATTGTATCAGTACTTACTGCACGACCTTTATAGGTATTACCTTCAACTTCCACATCTACACTTGCTTCACCCAGTGCATCTTTTCCACTGGTTACCGATCTGACGCCATAATCAAGAAGTGTTCCTTTAATCCCGCTTAATAAATCTATTGTATTGAAAATGGCGTCAATTGGCCCGTCTCCTTTGGTTGAATCGGCAATGATTTTATCTTTTCCGACACGGAGTCTGATACTGGCTATCGGTACCGGGCCACAATTAATACTTAAACTCTCAAGTTCGTAAATATGTGGTACTTCTGATTTTTCATCACGTATCAGTGCTTCTATATCCTGGTCGTAGATTTCCTTCTTCTTATCAGCCAGGAGTTTAAATTGACTGAATGTATGTTCAAACTCTTCATCAGGCAGCTCATAACCCAGGACTTTAACACGTTTCTTAAATGCGTGCCTGCCGGAAAGCTTACCAAGGACAATATTAGTTTTGGGCAGTCCGACGTCTTCAGGTTTCATGATTTCGTATGTTGAGCTTTCTTTTAAAACTCCATCCTGATGTACACCTGATTCGTGTGCAAATGCATTTTCTCCAACTATTGCCTTGTTTCTTTGAACGCGTAATCCTGTCAGACCACTGACAATTTTACTCGTTGCCATTATCTCTTTTGTCTTAATTCCGGTAGTGTGCCTGAAGAAATCCTTTCTTGTCTTAAGCGCCATAACAATCTCTTCGAGAGACGCATTGCCAGCTCTCTCTCCTATTCCGTTTATCGTACATTCTACCTGTGTGGCACCAGCTTTAACGGCTGCAAGTGAATTGGCAACAGCAAGTCCGAGGTCATTGTGGCAGTGAACGCTTATAACAGCATCATTGATGTTTTTTACATTATCTCTAAGATTTTTTATTATCGCTGCATAATGTTCCGGTACTGCATATCCAACTGTGTCAGGAATGTTTACTGTTGTTGCTCCCGCAGCTATTACAGCTTCTACAACATCTACCAGAAAATCAGGTTCAGTTCTTGACGCATCTTCCGGAGAGAATTCAACATCGTTAACATACTTTCTAGCACGTTTTACACCTTTTACTGCAGTCTTGATGATCTCTTCTTTTGCTTTAACCAGTTTGAATTTTCTGTGAATTTCAGATGTTGCGAGAAAGACATGGATCCTGGGAGATTTGGCAGATTTCAGAGCCTTTGCTGCACAGTCTATATCTTTGTCAACTGCACGTGCGAGAGCGCAAATGCTGACATCCTTTATCTCCTTTGCAATAGCACTTACAGACTTGAAGTCGCCCTCTGATGTAATAGGGAAACCGGCTTCCATTACGTCAATATTCAGAGTAGAGAGTTGTCTCGCTATCTGTAGCTTCTCCTTGTTGTCCAGGCTTGCACCAGGAGACTGCTCTCCATCTCTTAGTGTAGTATCGAATATTTTGATTTTAGACATAATGGTTCTTGCCTTTTACAAAAGTAAGGCAGGAGCGTACCAGCCTGCACCTCTTCAGGCAGGTAGCAGTACGCTCCTGCAATTACAATTTATTTTGAATCTATCCATTTCATAAGTTTGCGCAGTTTTGCACCAACCTTTTCCAGTTGATGGTTCTTGTCTTTTGCGACAAGCGCATTAAACATTGGACGACCGGCTTTGTTTTCAAGAATCCACTCTTTCGCAAATTTGCCGTCCTGTATCTCAGAGAGTATCTTCTTCATCTCTTTCTTTGTCTCATCAGTAACTATTCTCGGCCCTCTTGTCACGTCTCCAAACTCTGCAGTGTTACTGATAGAGTGTCTCATGTATGTCAGGCCTCCCTGGTAGAAGAGATCAACGATGAGTTTCAGTTCATGCATGCATTCAAAATATGCCAGTTCCGGTTGGTATCCTGCCTCGACAAGTGTTTCGAAACCGGCCTTTACCAGGGCAGAAGCTCCGCCGCACAAAACAGCCTGCTCACCAAAAAGATCTGTTTCTGTCTCTTCTGCAAAAGTTGTTGTCAGGATTCCACCTCTTCCGCCTCCAATACCTCCTGCGTATGCCAAGGCGATCTTGTCCGCTTTCTTTGAAGGGTTTTGGTGGATTGCCATTAAACATGGTACACCGCCACCTTTTTCATATTCACTTCTTACCAGGTGTCCGGGCCCCTTTGGTGCTACCATGATTACGTCAACATCTTTCGGAGGAACAACCTGGCCGAAATGGATGTTGAACCCATGTGAGAATAGAAGCGTTTTACCTTTTTTCAAATGAGGTTCAACCTCTGCTTTGTAAACATCTCCCTGTACTTCATCAGGCATTAATATTGCAACCAGATCACCCTTTTGCGTAGCCTGGGCTGCAGTTACCGGCTTAAAGCCATGCTTAACTGCCAGAGTGTGATTAGGAGAACCCTTCCTCTGTCCAACTATAACTTTAAGTCCACTTTCGCGCAGGTTCTGCGCATGGGCATGTCCCTGGCTGCCGTAGCCGATTATTGCTATCGTCTTGCCTTTTAGCGGTTTAATACTGGCGTCTTTATCTGAATAGAGTTTTGTCATGTCATTCCTTTCTAAAATTGAAGTATTAATGTATGTGGAAACCCTTCCTCCCAAACAATCCGTCGGGTGGAAAGATTTTTTCACTACCGTTAATGTGTAAACTAAATATTCTCTATTATTTTTCCGTCCTTCATGACAATCCTGTTTCCAACTATTGTCATTATTGCTTTTCCCTGAAGCTTCCAACCGTCAAAGGGACAATTCCGTGCTTTCGAAAAAAACTTGTTAACATCTACTTGCCATCTCTTCTTCAAATCAATAACAACTATGTTTGCTTTAGTTCCCGGTGTTAGACTACCAATTCCTGACTTATCCAGACCAAAAATCTTAGCCGGCAAAATAGTCATCTGCTCTATTGCCTGTTTCAGTGTCAATATTCCGGGTCGAACCAGATGTGTTAACACAAGGCCTAAAGTTGTTTCTAAACCGATAAGCCCAAAAGCGGCCTTGTTAAAAGGCAGATTTTTGTCTTTTGCCGAATGAGGTGCGTGATCACTGGCAATAATATCAATAGTGCCGTCAGCTAATCCCTTTTGTACTGCCTTGACATCTGCTTTTGTCCTCAATGGAGGGTTAACTTTAGCGTTAGTACCAATGTTCTTGACAGCATCTTCACTTAACAGAAGATGATGTGGCGCAGCTTCCGCAGTTATCTTCACACCTCGTTTTTTGGCTTTAGCAATTTCTGATACAGATTGAGCAAGGCTGACATGGGAAATATGGATTCTGGCACCTGTTTTTTCTGCCAGCCCAATATCACGCATAATAAAATCAGCTTCAGCCGTGTACGGCTGTTTCGTAATAGAATCAGGAAAATTTCGCAGATTCTCTTTTTTCTCGTTTTGCCTTTTGCGATATAAAGGTGATTCCTCACAATGAGGGTTCACCAAGATATTACATTCTTTACCCTTCTTTAGTGCATTAAGCATCATCTTTTCTCCAGCGACAGGATGCCCGTCATCAGAGATCGCCTTCGCACCTGCAGTTTTTAATTTTTCAACATCTACTAATCTGTTTCCATTCAGCCCAACTGTTGTGGCTGACTTTGAATAATAATTAATTATACTCTCTTTTTTAGCAGTTTTCAGAAGTTGGGCAAGTCGTAGCGGAGTATCAATCGGGGGGTTAGTATTTGGTTCTGCTATCACAGTAGTAAAACCACCCGCAGCCGCCGCCCGCGAACCAGAATGAAGATCTTCCTTATGCTCTTGTCCCGGTTGCCTGAAATGAACATGAACATCTACAAGTCCGGGAACTACTATTTTATCTTTAGCATCTACTACTAAAGCTTCTTTATCACTAATATTTTTACTGATTTTTTCAATCCTGGAGTTGCTGATCAAAACATCAAAAACGCCTGTTTTTTTGTTTGGAACATTATAAACAGTACCGTTTGTGATTAAAATTTTTTTATAATTAGTCATTACTGAAACTTCGTATAAGAATCTTATTTTGGCCCACGATTCATGGCGATCCTGCCGGTACGTGCAACTTCCTTTATGCCGTATGGTCTTATTAGATCCAGCACTGCTTCAAGTCGGTCTTCAGGGCCTGAAATTTCAATGACCATATCCTTTAGTCCAACGTCAATTATCTTTCCTCTAAAGACATCAACCAACTCAATGATATCACCTCTTTTCCCCGGAACAGCGCTAACTTTAATGAGCATCAGGTTGCGTTCAACATAATCTGTGTCAGCAAAATCTATTACCTTGATTGTGTCGATGACCTTACCCAATTGTTTGCGAACCTGTTCCAATATTGACTCATCACCACTGACTACTATGGTCATTCTGGATATTGCCTTGCTTTCAGTTTCGCCAACGGCCAGACTTTCAATATTAAAACCTCTTCCACTGAACAGTCCGGTGATTCGAGACAGTACGCCGACCTTATTCTCAACCAAGACAGAGATTACGTGTTTCATGAGGGTTTAGCTCCTTCAATTATTCAGGTTTTATCTTTAATTAACTGGGCAGCGTTTATTGCTGCATTATATACCAGTTTCAACGGAAGTTCCTTTGCATCAGCAATTTTCCTGCAATTTTCGTGCTCCGGAGTAATATTCTTTACACACCCGTTCAGCATGCCTATCTTTACTTTAATCATGCCGTATTCAGTTTTCACGTCAACAAATTCTCTTTTTAATTTCTTTCGGCTTACCTTGTACTTTCTGATACCAAATGTCGTAGATTGTTCGAATATTATCTTCTCAACTTTTGACAGGTATTCATCATTTACAAGAACACTGATGAGAGTTCCGGGACGCGACTTTTTCATCTGCACCGGTGTTAAGAAACCATCCAGCGCTCCGGCATCTAATATCTTCTCAAGCAAGTAACCGAAATGCTCTCCAGGCATATCGTCGATATTTGTCTCTAACATCCACACTTCATCCTGTTCAGCTACCGTGACTGTTTCACCAATCATTATCCTCAGGAGATTGGGGATTTGCGGGATTTCATGACTTCCGGCACCATATCCGATTTGATTTAATGTGATCTCAGGGCACATTTCTACGTTTACGCCTAATGTTGTCAGGATAGCCGCTCCGGTTGGCGTTGTAAGTTCACGTTGTATGTTTGTGTTTATCACGTGATATCCTTTTAATATTTCTATAGTTGCCGGTGCAGGGATTGGAAACTGCCCATGTTGACACTCCACAAACCCGGTTCCGGTTCTTATTGGAGAAAAGTATATATTTTCAATCTTAAGACTGTCAAAGGCGATAACAGCCCCAACAATGTCTACAATCGAATCAACAGCACCTACTTCATGAAAGTGAACATCTTCCGGTAACGTGTTATGCACTTTTGCTTCAGCATTTGCAAGGTTTTCAAAGATTTTGATGCTGTCTCTTTTTACACTTTCACTCAGTGTGCTTTCGTTAATGAGCCTGGATATAACCTTGAGAGTTCTTCTCTTGTGATGTTCATCGTTTATAGCACTTTCGTTTATCGATACGTCGAATTTTGTTCCGGTAATTGCAGATCGAAGTACTTTTTTTGAACTAAGTTCGTAGTTGTTTATGCCCAGTTTCTTGAGTTCGTCAATGAGTTCATTCTGGCTAAACCCGGCATCTATGAGAGCCCCCAGAATCATATCGCCACTGGCACCTGAGAAACAATCAAAATAAGCTATCTTCATAAGAATATTGTCATTTAAAATATATTACAAGTTCTTTTGTTGTATAAAGTTATTGAAATAGCCAATTAAAAATAGTAGCACACGTATTTTATAGAGTCAAATAAAAACCGGTTTCCTCAATATATTGGATAATTACTGACAAACCTTGCTTTCGCAAGTCATGCCCTAAGCAGACCCGACTGGGAAAACTTGAACGTATCATGAAAATGGGAAATAGCAGTCAATTGTTTTGAATTTTGGATTACTAAGGGTTCGAGGGGTTTATGGCCTTACATTGCTCTGCCTATTATTACCGAACCCTAAAGGACGTGTAGTTCACTAACCCTGCGAAAATGGTAGCCATAAACAGCAAGAGTAACGGCTAGAGGGAATAAATCGCGACGATGAAGAGATGTCCATAACAAAAGACGCCAGAATTGGACACGTTCTTTGCCAACAATGCCGAGGTGGTAAATGGAATTAAACAATCCCACGA
>CAYTLC010000132.1:0-7231 GCA_964438395.1 uncultured Candidatus Scalindua sp. | reverse complement strand
ACGCTTGGTGCAGAAAATCCGACTGAAAATAATGCTGAAAGCACCGATACAGAAACACTTACTGAGGGTTTAGAAGCCTCACAGACAGATGACCAGGCGGGTGATGTAACTGAAGCAACACTCGAAGCAGCTGCTGAGACAGAAAAGCTTGCGGAAGAAGTAGAAGGTATACAGGCCGAAGATGAGCAAACGGATATTGTAGTAGAAGCCGAGAACTCTGACACGGAAGAGAGCCTAGGTCAGGAGGTAGAGGAGGCACAAACAGAAGAGATAACGGATGACGTGTCCGGATCGGTTGCCGAAGATACGCTTGGTGCAGAAAATCCGACTGAAAATAATGCTGAAAGCACCGATACAGAAATGCTTGCTGAGGATCTGGAAGCCTCACAGACGGATGACCAGACGGGTGATATAACTGAATCAATTCTCGAAGCAGCTGCTGAGACAGAAAGACTTGAGGAGGAGGAAGTAAAAGGATCACCGGTTGCAGACGAGCAAACGGATATTATAGTAGAAGCGGAAGACTCTGTTGATGCAGAAAATCCAACAGAGAGAATAGGTGATGCTAAAACAGTAGATCAGTCAGGGGATGTAAGTGAGGATGCTGATGTCATAGAAAGCAGTTTGGAGAAAACAGAAGACACTCCGTCGGGTGAAGATATTGAAGCTGTAGCAGCGGCAGAAAAGCCTGCAGAGGAGGTGGTAGAAGGTGTGCAGGCCGAAGACGAGCAGGCGGACACCGTTGTTGAAGCCGGGGACTCGAACCCAGAAGAGAGTCTAATTCAGGAGGCAGAGGAGACACAAACAGACGAGTTAACGGACGACGTGTCTGAGTCTACTGCCGAAGAAATGGTTACTGAAGACTCTTCTGAGAGCAAATCGATTGTTGATCGCATTAAGGAACTTTTGTCCGGTAAGGGCAAGCCGATTGCAGATCGCATTAAGAAACGTTTGTCTGGAAGATTTAGTATTGGTAGTAAGTCTGGTGATTCTAGTGAGGAAGGAACAAAAGCCCATGCGGAGACTGAAAACCTTATAGAGGAAACAGATGATATACATACAGATGTGCAGGATGAAAATGTAGTTGAAACTGTTACCGAATACCCTGAGCCTGTTGAAGATTTTACTGAAAAAGTAGACGATACCCTGAATGATGAGCAAGTGGATGGTGCAGAAGAGGAAGATGTTAAGAGTTCTGTGGTCGTTATAGACCACACTGCGGAAACAGACAACCAGGATATTCTTGCAAAAGAGACCGATGTTGAAGATATTGATGATGAAGTTCAAACGGCAGTTTATAATGAAAGCAAGCCACCTCGTACTAAAAAGACTGGTATTATAATATCCGTATTTATTGTTATTGCAGCGGTTATATTATTATTAGTTGCGTCAGTCGAAAGAAGATCTGCTAAAGAAGCTCTTGTACAGGTCAGCAAGGTAGCTGAATCTATAAAGCAAATGCGAGGGGAAACATTAAAGGACAGAGAACAAGTAATCCATTCTCAAATAGAGGGTAGAGAGCTTGTAATTGATGCGCTATCATTAACACGAAATGGTTTAGAGTTGGAACGTGCCAATTCTGATGAGGTAGAAGTAAAGAGAATCATTGGCGTTTTTATAAGCGATATAGATGAGCGTATTACAAAGATTAAAGGTAATATTGACCTCTTAAGAAATAAATTAAAAGAAACCGATTGATATTCCAGCGCCTTTTGTTACTATCCCTAAACCACACCTACAAAACCACTTAAACTGAGAAAATAGTTTTTTTGTAATCCATCCAATAGTTTCTAACGTTTCCATTCTCCGCTTATCACGTCTTTTATCAAGATATTGACATACTCCTGCCAAATCCTCAGATTTTTAGTTAAAGACTATTGCAAATGTGTCGATAATACTAGGAACAGAAACCTTCAGGAGCTTCCTATGTATAATAATGCTGAAAAAAGAAAATATTTAAGGATTGAAAAACCATATATGGCAAGATTTAGAGTTAAACCATTTGAAAATTCTGGTGCAGTCTCAACAGATTGGGATATGGTTGCCGTCAATGATCTGGGAGCTGGAGGTATTTTCTTTAATTCCAGTAACGATTTGAAGATTGGAACAATTTTAAATCTGAAGATTGGGTTTTCGACAACCACTCCGTCAATAAAATGTGATGGGATAGTTACGCGTGTGATAAATCATCCAAATACTTCTATTTTTGGTGTTGCAACAGCTTTTACAAAAATTGATGAACATATGAAAGAGATGATTAACAAGGTAGCTGGGTTAGGTTATAAGACGAGTACTCCGGCAGTTCTGTCTCTTGCTTCTTAATCTATACTCTTTATTCATATACATACAAGCTCAGTAGGTGGAAATGGCGAAGGCAACATTTTTTGCTATAAAGTGTTTTTCTAAACTGATTTATTTTCTAAAGTTTCTCTCAAAAGATCCGATACTAGAAGTATACTGTTTTATAAAAAGAAGAGTCTGATAAAAGGAGTTTTAATATGAAAATCAATAGAATTCTTCCTCACTTTTTTACAACTGATATTCGTGATGAGGAGATAACTCAAAAACACGAAAAGCCATTTGAAGAAATTCTCCGGGAAGAACAAGAAAAACTCATGCGGCTGATATCAGAGGCAGAGAATACTGAAAAAATGGAACAGTTTTACCGTCCACTTCATCCGAGAATGGCAGATGATCTGTTCCCTGAAGAGTAGTTTTTCTTAAAGTCACACAGTATACATTTACCTTCTTCTTCAATAAACCATTTCAAATTTAGAATAATGCATTGTTACTTGCGAATTAAAGTTGACATTGTGCTTTTTCTCTTCTTCCTGAATTCCAGGTAATCACAACTTCTAACGCTGTCTCTTCAAAACACTTACTATTCACTGAAACTACGTAGATGAATTGCATCAAGTTCACTCCTTCATAGAGCAAGCCTTAATCCTGTTCAGTTAGATTCCTCATTACGCTTTATCGCATTCAGAAGGGAATTCCAGTCGTACTATTAGATTGGTAAACCGATAATGACTAATTAGCAATTAATTTATACTTGAAATAGGTATAAAATGGATGTATCTTTTTATGGTGTCAGAATTTAACTAATTTAAACATAGGAGCTGTTTTTGGTAAAATCCAAAGTTTTACTGATTTTAATTATAGTATTTTCTGTTTTCGGGTGTCTCCTTGTGGGTGGATATGTAACCCTGAAAGTTCTTACATCAGATAAAGCAATTAAAACAAAGATCACGAGTGCATTAGAAGATTATACAGGAGGCAAGTTGATCATCGAGAATGCGCATTTTGACTTTTCCAAGGGAATTACTTTAAATGATGTCAAGTTTGAAGGAAAGGATCCGGAAAGATTACGTGTTGAGTTCAAAAAGATCATTGTCAGATATGAACCTCTGGCTCTATTGAGAGGGGAGATTTTAATCAATAGCGTAATGATTGTTTCTCCGGAACTGTTTTTACTCAGAGAAAAGGGTGCAATATGGAAATTTCTCAACGGTGTTAAGGCATATCTTGATCACGCAAATATAAAATATCCAACAGAACATCTGAGAGGTGGTGTTATTGTTAAGTCTGCTAATGTTCACGTGTTTGACGAGTCAATATTCAGAGATGGTGTTTTAGATGTAGAAAATGTAGATTTGTTTGGCCAACAATTTGGGGGTTCGTTAAGAGATATACATATCAAAGGTATTGTCCATGATGGGTTTTGGAGTGGATTAGAGCTAAATGTAGATACCAACCTTGTAACACCCGAACTGAGGCTAGTAGCCCAGACCAGGGATAAGACGATGACGGAAGAGCTTGTGAAGGAAATACCCGTAATAGGAGAAAAGTTCTGGAAGACATATTCGCCACTTGGAAAGTTTGACTTCACTTGTACTCTTGATTTCAATAATAAGAATAATGAGAGAAAATTGGATTATTTACTGGAACTTGATTTTGATGATGGGGATGCAACGTATATAAAATGGCCGTTTTTAATAAAACATATTAACGGTAAATTAGAATATTCCAGAAGAGGTGTGTTTTTAAAGAGCATTGAGGGTGACGTTCAAAATGAGGGAAGGCAGTCCCATGGGGAGATTGATGCCTTTTTTGGTATCGGTAACTCTAAGAAAAGGGTAAATTTGAATATTCCAAACTTTAACATTACAAAAAAGCTTATGAAAATGATCCCTGATGGAGAAAAGGTATGGAATGATTATAAGCCGAAAGGCAATATAGACTTAACAATAAAATATGAAAGTAACGAGGATAAATCAGTTTCTGATTATTCAGCTCAAGCAATTTGCAATGGAATTAAGGCAAGGCATCCGAGTTTCCCTTACGACATATCGAACATCATTGGACTCATTAAAATGGATGGTGAGAAAATATATCTTAAGAATATGAGCGGTTACCTCCAGAATGGGCCCCATACCAACCTTACTACGTTTGATGGTATGATAAATTTAAAAAGCAAAGAGAAGAAATTTGCGGTATCAATCCCGAATCTGGATTTGACAGAAGAGATAATTAAGAGTATTCCAAAGAAAGGTGAAGAGATATGGTCTCAGAATAAACCTACTGGGCAAGTTGATTTAACGATTGAGTATACCGGACATGAAGATAGCAGTAAAGATGAATACATAGTTACTGCTGACTGCAAGGGTAATGAATTTGAACCGACAGTATTACCTGTTAAGGTGTCAGATATTGTAGGAAGGGTGATAATAGATAAGAATAATATCCGGTTTAAAAGTGTGAGAGGATACGTTGTTGCTGGTAACCAACTTTCTCACGTTACAGGTAATGGTGTTATGAGCTTGATAAATAAAAATAAGAAAGTTTTGTACGATGTTACAGATTTAAGAGTTACTGAAGACGTATTGGATAGATTTTCTGAACTACTCAAAACGGAAACGATCAAAATAGAACCTGTGGGGAGGGTAGATGTAATCATTGAAGATGAAATTGATGATGTGGAGAGTGTCGACAGGCGTTCAATTACTGTGAACTCCAAAGGCTGCGAATTTGGTTTTACCAGTTTTCCTTTTAACATATCAGACATAGATGGCAGAATATATATTGACAAAGGGAAACTGACAAGCAGGAAATTTAATGGAATATGTAATGGGGGCAGGGTTAGTGGTTCCGTAAAGATAGATAAGACAACGCCAGAAGGAGAATATTCGGGAAGGCTCAGTTTCGATAAGGTATCTTTACATAAAACTCTGGAGAGTTTTGTAAAAGTGCATCCAAACATGACAGGGGAGTGTGACGGGTATATTGAGTTTCAAGGTGAAGGTGATGATCTTAATACCCTTACTGCCAAAGGAAGTGCTAAATTAAGAGAAGGTTACCTTTCTGAGATTCCTGCAGTATTAAGTATTTTAAAACTTTTGAGTGTATCCTTGCCCAATAAAGAATCATTTCATACTGCGAATCTGAAATATTCAATTAGAGATAAAATCGTGTATGTAGAGGAGTTAGAGGTATTAAGCAACTCTATTGAATTGGGCGGTGTAGGGACTGTAGATTTTGATGGAAATATTGATTTAACAGTAGTTGCGGGTTTAAGCAAAGAAACTTTTTCTCAGATACCATTCATTGGCGGGTTAATGGATTTTGTGGTTGGTGGTGTCAGAAAGAAACTGACAACTGTACAAATAACTGGAACACTCTTAAAACCAGAGAGTAGAATGATTGGGCTAAAACCGGTAACCGATTCTGTCAAAAGAATTATTGATGTACTCGTGAATCCCAACGAAAATAAGAATGAAGGGGAAGAAGGGGAAGAGACTGAGGAGGGAAGTACAGAGCCGACAACATAAGCTTTGAGCAATGTATTTAACGTTATTTATTCCCCTGTTGATGTAATTAGTATGCAGCTAAAAAATTGATGTGTACTAGTCTATGAATAGTGTATAATATTATCTTT
Organism: uncultured Candidatus Scalindua sp.; assembly: GCA_964438395.1. GTDB lineage: Bacteria > Planctomycetota > Brocadiia > Brocadiales > Scalinduaceae > Scalindua. The sequence goes on along the minus strand of CAYTLC010000132.1, from coordinate 1,296 downwards.
TGGGAAACATAGGAGAACCTAAAGCCTTTTGTTTTGGTAGACAAAGGGTTAAGATTGAGCAATGGATCAACAAAAGAAAGAACCTACAAAAAAACCGTTTAACCTTCAGATCTGGTATATTCTCATCGCGGCCTTTCTCTTTATGAGTTTGTCCTCATACCTGTTTAACCCTGCTGACGGAAATATATCTTATAGCGAATTTAAGAGTCTGGTTAGAGATGGCAGGGTTGAAACATGCCAGATTACATCCAGTCTTGTAAAAGGGACTCTCAGATCAGAAGACTTAAGATCCGGAAAAAAACAAACCTTTGTTGCTGCAAGAGTTGATGATCCTGAACTCGTCAAAGAGCTTGAAGCTCAGGGTGTTCAATATGCAGGAAACTATGAAAATACATGGTTGCAGCAGTTCCTGTTTACATGGATTTTACCTATAGGTATTTTCTTTCTCATATGGCGTTTTATCTTCAAAAAAATGGGAGGTACAACAGGCAGTATAATGTCATTTGGAAAGAGCAAAGGAAGAGTATATGCCCAGGAAGATTTGAAGTTTTCCTTTGAAGATGTTGCAGGGATAGATGAAGCTAAGGAAGAGTTGCAGGAAGTAGTAGAATTTCTTAAAACACCTCATAAGTTTACAAAGCTGGGAGGAAGAATTCCTAAAGGAGTACTTCTGGTTGGTGCTCCCGGAACTGGTAAAACACTTCTGGCTAAGGCTGTTGCAGGAGAGGCAGGAGTGCCATTTTTCAGTATAAGTGGCTCAGAATTTGTTGAAATGTTTGTAGGTGTTGGAGCGTCCAGAGTAAGAGATATGTTTGGCCAGGCCGTTCAAAAGGCACCATGTATAATTTTTATTGATGAACTTGACGCAATAGGAAAGACAAGAGGCGCAAACCCTGTTGGCGGACATGACGAAAGAGAGCAAACACTGAATCAGTTGCTCGTGGAGATGGATGGTTTTGGTACTAATGCCGGTGTAATAATTATGAGTGCTACCAATCGCCCTGAAACACTTGATCCTGCACTGCTCAGGCCTGGAAGATTTGATAGACAGGTTGTTGTTGATAGGCCGGATTTGCACGGGAGAGAAGCAATATTAGTAATTCACTCAAAAGGTGTAAAGCTTGACGAAAACGTAAAGCTTAAATCTATTGCTGCAATGACGCCCGGCTTTGTCGGGGCTGACCTGGCAAACATAATAAATGAGGCAGCATTGCTGGCTGCCAGGCGTAGTAAAGATGAAGTTTGTATGAGTGAAATTGAAGAAGCCATAGAGAGGGTTATGGCTGGGCTTGAAAA
>CAYTLC010000131.1:5469-7275 GCA_964438395.1 uncultured Candidatus Scalindua sp. | reverse complement strand
ATATCTACGTAAATTCCCTCTTTTTTGTTTTCCCAATATTCATTGTCGAATGGCCTTTCCGTGCCGCTTTCCTGAGTTACTTTATATTGAAGTGGATCTAATTTTTTCAACATTTCCGCTTTAGTGGATTTATCAAATTTTTTATAATTGCCACTCTGTTCTGTATCCATCTTTTTACCCCAAATCCTTTCCAGGAATTTATCACGACCGGTGCCTCTTCTATACGCCTTATACCTTACCGGGCTCTTTTTGTAATAATCCTGATGATATTCTTCCGCTTTATAAAATGAAGTTGTTTCAATAATCTCTGTAACGATTTGCTCATCGTATCTTCCTGACTTGTCCAATTGCTCTTTTGATTCCTCTGCCAGGCGCTTCTGATCTTCATTGTGATAAAAGACAGCGGTCCTGTATTGCAGACCACGATCAACAAACTGGCCGTCTGGATCGGTCGGATCTATCTGCCTCCAGAAGAGATCGAGTAGTTTTGAATAACTTATTTTAGAAGGATCGTACGTTATCTGGATCGATTCAAAATGAAAGGTTGCTCCTGCACAAACCTCTTCATACGTCGGATTTTTCTTCCGCCCGCCAGTATAACCGGATATTACTTCTGAAACGCCTTCCAATTCTTCAAAGGGATGTTCCATACACCAGAAGCAGCCTCCCGCAAAAGTCGCTTTCTCGTATTTAGTTTCAGCAAACAGACTAAATGGCATATAAAGCAAAATAAGAATGAGAAGGAGACGTTTACAATGTTTGCCTGACATATTTACCTCCGTAGTAAAATTTGTACTCTTTTATATATAAATATTTTAGCTTTTAATGATAATACTTCCTCTGCTTTATATTCAGCGTCGAAATAGTTTTCATTTGCCAGAACCAATTAAACTTATAATATATATTAAGAAAATTGCTCCAATAATACCTGCTATTATTTTGATAAACATTCCCGGCATACAAATTATATTTGTCTCTTTTATTTCCCTTACATTCTTGCAATCGCATTCAGGACATACCCACTTTCTGGTTGAAAACCTCCAGATTGAATAGACTAAGCCCGGAAACATAAACAGCAACCATAATGCCAATTCCACGGCAACGGAACCTCTGGTAATGCGCTTACCGTTTCCTTCATACTTACAATTGGGGCATTGTATTTCCATCATAACGTACTCCTTAAAAAATTATTTTTTGCAAGACTTTCCGGTTTCTGTATCTTGTTATAATATTTCCATTACCTGTACAGCATTAACAGCAACCTTGTGATTTATAATTCGGGCTCTTTTATTGCCTTTCAACAGGGAGTCCATCACGATTTCGGTTTATATCTTTTGATGTATCTTCGGGAGTTACACCGATTACTATATCGAATTGTGCCTTCAATTCTCCCGTCTTAGAGCCTTTGATTGTCTTGAAATCAACGAGGACAGCATCACGGGCCTCTTTACCGCGAATTCTTTGAAATATAAAGTCCCGCTCATTCCACGGATGTCCCTTAATATACATCTGGGTTGTGAGCAGCCGTTTATCACCTTTCCTGACAATGAAGTGGATGTGCGGTGTACGCTTTACACCCAGGTCATAATGTACAGGCTTGATAGTAAGAAAAGAATACTCACCGGATGAACCGGTTATGGTACGTCCGTATCCCTGGAAGTTTCTGTCGCGTTGGTCTTGATTGGGACATCTCGTGTGGAGATAGATCCCGTTATTATCAACATGCCAGATTTCAACGACCGCGTTACTGATTGGTTCTCCTGCCGAACTGAGAATACGACCTGTGAGGTGTGTAATCTCTCCTGC
>CAYTLC010000131.1:0-5369 GCA_964438395.1 uncultured Candidatus Scalindua sp. | reverse complement strand
ACTTTAGGATTATCAGAACCAAGGGATTTTTCTAAAATTGTCAACGCATTTTTATAAAAATCCTCAGCTGCAGCCTGTTTACCCTGAGCTTTAAATATTAAGGCCAGATTGTTTAGAGATGTTGCGACCCTGGGGTGTTCAGGGCCAAATGTTTTCTCCGCAACCTTCAATGCTTCGTTGGCCGCACTTGTTGCGTTCCTATATTGGCCCTTTTGATAAAATTTAATCACCTTACTATTCAACTCTTTCCACAACGTTTCCTGTGCATATACCGGAAAGGCAAACAACAACGCCATAGCCGATATAACAATAATCCTTACCCGGTAAGTGGCCGGAAACTTTACATGCTCCTTCAGTCTCTTCTTCCTCACAATTTCTCCTATTTAGTTGGTTTCCTTGAATGTTTTCTAGTTGTATATATATATTTATATTATCCTATTAAAAACGGATGAAAAAGGTTTTTTTAATAAATACTTTTCTATGAAGACATTAATCAATATTTTCTGGTATTTAGTTAGAGGGAAACGGTGTGTCAGAGTGGCTTCTCCATTGTGAATTGGACTCTGGCTTGGATTTCCTCTTGATTTCCATATTATTACTTATTAACATTTTGAACATGGAATATCCAATTGGTATTTTTCCATGTATTCGCACTGTTATATTTATTAAGTGAGAAAGGAATGACTTTATCGTCTCCAAACAGAATGGTCACTCGATGCTTTAGATCGCTAGAAACATTGCTAGGCGAGATAGAAGCAATGGAATCTTCCGACCTTCAAAAAGATAAAATATCTCTATTACTTATTTTAGCTATAAATACAGTAGAGACTTTTATTAATGTGTATTTCCGTGTTCTTATCGAGCAAGATCAGTATTCTGATTCCAAAGAGATGGTTCTATCTGATCTAAGCCATGATAATGGAAGCAATGCTTTGGGACTCAAATCCAAGCTAAATAATTGGCCGCCTAAAGTACTTAAAAAGAGCGTGAATTGGTCATCTGGCGTTGGTGCAGAATTTGATAAGCTTCGAGAAACTCGTAATAAACTAATGCACTTTACAAGTAGTCATGAAACGTTTTCCCATGGCCAGGTTAGTGTTAACGGTTTAACTGACACCAGTGTATTTGATAATCTCTCTGTTAATGATGCGTTTAACGCATATCACGTAACATTTGGGTTTATTGAATACATCCTAAGAATAGCAGGAACTGATATCGAACAATTGCCTCATGCTATGCATCATTGGGCTGGTATTGTTCCACAAATGGAACCATAAATATATCAATCGCATCCAGTGGACCAAAATTGCGCCGCTTGCGCTCTACAATTTTGGCAACTGATGCGGGCGTTATCAAGTAGAAGATACAAGATTAATCGAGATTTACAATATTTAGCATATGGATGAACGACAACAGAAATTAAATCAATTTAACAATCTAATGGCTGCTTTTGCTGATCCTATAGATGATGTAATTTATCACTATACAACGGCTGAAGGCTTGCGGGGGATTATAGAAAATAGTGAGCTGTGGCTAACAAATACTGCCTTTGTTAATGATACAACTGAGTGTAAGGCTTTACAGCAAGAGAAAGATATATTTACGGATAGTGATTTAAATAATTGTAAAGTCAAAGATAGTTGGAAAAATTATATCAACCACTCTGATAATGACCATGCAAGTTACATTGCATCCTTTAGCAAGGCTAAAGCTTCTCTTGATCAATACCGTGCTTATGGCAACTTCTGTCTTGGATTTGACGCTAGAAAACTAAAAAGTTCCCATTCAAACTTTTATCAATGTGTTTACGAGAAAGAGGAGATTAAAAAGTGGATTCAAGAAAAAGAAGCTGTAAGAGAATGGCAAGGAGACAACCTTGATGATCAATACCTGCGAGGTGCAGCGTTAAATCTAATATATGCAGCTTCAAGGAAATATAAAAGTAAACATTTTAGAAATGAACGGGAAGTTAGACTAATATCTGTATCTAATCATACATGGGAGCCATATCCTAATAGCTCTTCAATGTTTGCTAAACAGCCTCCGATATACTATCGAGATAATCCTATCTATAAAATACCAGTTCCGTATGTAAAGTTTTTTATCAAAGATCGTGATACAAAAGATCAGGACATTGTATGGGGTGAAACCTACAGGGAATCGAAAGAAAGAAAACTGCGTTATGAAAAGAATGTCAAATTGTCTCTTTTGCCAATTACAGAGATTATGATTGGTCCTATGCAACACCAAGAGGAAGCACTAATTGCATGCAAAATACTCTTGAGTGACATGGGGTATAAGGATGTTCAGGTTAATGCTTTAGATATACCTTATCGCGGATTTTGATTTTATGTAATGAATTGATAACAAGTCATTGGATTAAATGTGAAACAGCGGTCCCTTTTTTCGGAGGGTCACAGTTTAAGGAGTGCGAATTAGTTTGTGGGCTAGATAATACGTTTCATGTCTCCCGTCGATCAATTCTGCGTTAGGCGACAAAAATGAAAATTAAGAATAATGATACCGTTTGGGATGCTTTCATTTCACATGCAAGTGAAGATAAGGTAGGTGTTGTAGAACCATTGGCAGAGGAATTGCGAAAAAGAAATATTAAGGTATGGTATGACAAATGGGTTTTGAAAATCGGTGACAGGTTGTTAGATAATATCGACAATGGCTTAGTTAAATCCCGATATGGGATAGTTGTATTGAGCCCTGATTTTTTAAGAAAAGAATGGCCTAAGAATGAGCTTGAAGGTCTTATGCAAAAAGAAATAGACGGAAAAAAGGTAATTCTTCCAGTTTGGCATAATATTGGGAGAACATCTCTCTTGGCTTATTCTCCCGTTTTGGCTGGCAGAATGGCAGGGACAACAAAAAATGGGATAAAGTCCCTATCTGGGGAGTTGATTAATGCTATGGAAGATATTCCCGGACCATCCGAAAATGAAATTGTAAATTCATCAGTTGATGTTAATATCTCCTTCAAAAATAAAAGTATTACTAGTGATCTACATAAATATTCAATGCTATTCGGCATTACTCTCAATGCCCCTCCAGCAAAAAGTAATTTTTTAGTTAGATTGTATTGGCCATCATTCATTAGGATTACATTACAAAATAATTTTTCAGAAAGTCTATCCGTAAAAAGAAACGGAAAGGATTATATTAAATTATCATACCGTAGTGACCAAAGGCTATATCCAGGTGATTCTGTTGAAATTGTATCGCCACAAGGAAGAACCGAACTTGAATATGAGTTTGATTATGATATTTGGGACAAGGTAGATTCTGGCCAGTATGAACTAATATGGGAAGTCTATTTTGAAGACCAAATGCCAATAAAAGGATCCCTGAACTTCCTAAAATTAAATATATTTTAAATACACCTAACAAGTGTATCCAATGGACGTTTGTTCCGCTACGCTTCACAAACGCCACTGATGCAGGTCGTTAAAAAACCAATGTCAATTGATCTGGATAAACTTAGAGATATTTCTACTGTCAAACTTAAAGATTTATTTTCGAAGCGTACACAACTAGCCCTATGCTCCTTGCGATAGCAAGAGACAGGCAATTAATTACAGATAACATAAATATGGGTACTGACCCAGGATTTTAGAAAATGGAAAATAGTGACGATTTTATAGTGATTACGGTTAACGGGCCTGATGCTCCGGGTATTGTTTCATCGATTACATCAATACTGTCAGAAAATGCCGTAAAAATAATTGATATTGAGCAGATTGTTATTCGCAAGTTGATATTATTGTCTATGATGCTGGACTTAAGAGAGAGCAAGGGTGGGCAAATCTCATTATTAAAGGATTTACTGCTTGAGGCAAAAAGACTTGATGTAGAGCTTGACTTTAAGATAGCTTCATATGACGAACATTTACAGCATGATAATAATTTTATGTATGCGGTTACATGTCTGGGAGAGGAAATAACTGCGCAAGTAGTTGCTCAAATTTCTAATGCTATATATTCAGAGAACGTCAATATTGAAAGAATTACACAACTCAGTCAGGGAGAGTTATGCTGTATTGAGATGATTGTAAAAACGGACAAAACCATAAATGTTCAAGACATGACAAGGAAGTTGCTTTCCATAAGTTCTGATTTTGGCGTTGATATAGCTGTTCAAAAGGAGAATATCTTCAGAAGATCAAAAAGGCTTGTTGTGATGGATATGGACAGTACGCTTATACAGGTTGAAGTTATAGATGAACTGGCAAAATCCGCCGGACACGGCGAAGAAGTCAGCGGTATAACAAGTAAGGCTATGAACGGCGAGTTAAGCTTTAATGAGTCGTTAAATAAACGAGTGGAATTGCTCAGGGGTCTGGACGAAAATGTCCTTGACGAAATTTACCATAATATTCCATTCACGCCTGGTGCAAAAAAACTTGTAAAAATATTAAAAAAGCTGGGGTATAAAACTGCTGTAATAAGCGGTGGGTTTACCTTTTTTACCGATCTATTAAAAAATGAGCTAGGCCTGGACTATGCCTTTGCCAATAAACTTGAAATAAAAGAGGGAAAGTTAACCGGCAAGGTGCTTGGAGAAATAATCAACGGTGAATTTAAGGCAAAAATTCTTGAAGATATAGCTGATAAGGAAGATATCAGCCTGGACCAAGTCGTAGCCATAGGAGACGGAGCAAATGATTTACTAATGCTTGACAAAGCAGGTTTAGGAATAGCGTTCAACGCCCACAAGACTGTGAGAGAAAAAGCCGATTATAACATTTCACAAAAAAATCTGGATTCTATAATCTATCTTCTGGGTATCAGCGAAAAAGAGAAGAACACAATATAATTTACATTCTGACAGGTTTTAATTGTTAGAAATTGACTATGTTTTCTCTTGAGAATTTTTTACCTCTTTCATTTTTCCAATTCCATGTAGCATTTAATGAACAGTCAGAATCAGCAACAATTATTGTTGGGATCTCTTTCCTGTCCTTTCCATCTATAATATTAATTGGAAACGTCTCTTTATAAACTTTTTGTTGTATTGGAAACGGTTGATTGTTTTTTAATTTAAAAGTAAGGTTTATATTATACGCATCTTCATTGCTTCTATTTTCAATAATTAATCGGAATCCATAGCCATCATGACGATTAATTAAGTAAATAGTAATTTCAGGATTGACTTTTACAGTTGAGCCACGCCAATATAAGTAAGTAGATAATAAAGAACAAGTCACACTAATGGAGACTACACAATAAAAGGAAGTGTTGTGTGTATCGAAAAAACACTAGCTACGAAAAATCCAATCACTCCGATAATTCCAAGTATATAACTAGCGACGCGCATAGCTTCCTTTTTTATTCATGTGTGATCCGTTAATATCGTTCTTTTT
>CAYTLC010000130.1:0-7278 GCA_964438395.1 uncultured Candidatus Scalindua sp. | reverse complement strand
GTTTATCTCGGTATGATGGCAGGTGCTCTGGTAAATGAAAAAGATATCAGCACTTCACTTTTTACACCGGACGTAACATATCCATCTCCGCCTTTCTGGGGTGAAGATAGTGTTTTCTGTAGTAAGATACCACAGGCCTTATCTACTTTATCCGAGATGATGACAAGGTATAGTAATGGGGATATTGATGGTGACAATTCTTGTATATCAAGAATACATGTAACTGGTGGTACTAATGGAATATTAATTGATGCCTTGAGAAGGTACCGTCCTTTTACTCCAGTGTTTATTGGAAGAGCTGAAGACCAGGCTTATATTATGTCTGTTTTATTTCCCAGAGAGAGTGAGCCGGTTCTGAGGTATTTTCATAATAATGGTTTATTAATGAGGCACGATAAACATGCATTTGCCGAAGAAGCTATTAAGGCGGCGGCCATAGGGAAAATAGTGGGTGACTACGAGAGAATATTGTTCTTCTCTGGTTATGCCGGAATACTTTCATCAGAGGTGGATGATGTTAAAAATGTAATAGATCCTTTTACCGGGAGTTTTGTAAGTCCTCTTTCTCATAATCTTGCATATCTTCGTCTTGCACTCAAGGCAGCAGAGTTCTTTGCAACAAGAGGTGAAGAGAGTGAATATAAAGGTTTCGCGCTTGTTGAGACTGGAACCAGGAGATTGAGTGCTTGTATCCGGGAAGTGTCCATGGGAGATGGAAATGGGCTTAAGGAAAGGTATGAAAGAGAGCAAAAAGCCTGGGGACTTTATTATGATATTCTTGACAAAATTGAGGATGCCCTGAAGGAAGGGGACCAATTTGCTATAGAATTGCGAGAAAGGGCTAAAAAACTAGTTCTTAACGCCCGCGTCATTACAGGTAAAAATTCATAGCCTGAATACAGGTGTACAGTGGGCAATCAAATTCAAAAACCCAAAATAACTGGATTTGTAAGTGGATTTTTGCTAACATTTGCCCCAATATATTTAATTTACGCAATATAAACGATAATAGGTGGAGAAAGAGGAATGGACAAAAAGGCCAGGGATAAAAAAGGTAAGTCTATGTCATGCTCCTTTTGTGGTAGAAATTATAACGTTGTCAAAAGATTAATACAGGGTGACCGCAATGTATACATTTGTAACGAATGTATTGAAGCTTGCTTTACTCTTATACAAAAAGATAAAGATAGGGCCTCTTCTGATATAAAAAGAAAAATACCAACTCCAGCATATGTCAAGGATCGTTTAGATGAATATATCATCGGGCAGGAAAGTGCAAAAAGGGTATTAGCTGTAGCGGTTCATAATCACTATAAAAGATTAGCTTCAGGAATTACCGATGATGGTGTTGAACTGGAAAAAAGTAATGTCCTTCTTGTTGGACCTACAGGCTCAGGAAAAACATTGTTGGTTAAAATCCTTGCAGGAATTCTTGACGTGCCGTTTGCTATTACTGACGCGACTACTTTTACTGAAGCCGGCTACGTTGGTGAGGATGTTGAAAATGTACTTTTAAGATTGCTGAGGGATGCTGATTTTGATGTGGATCGAGCACAGCAGGGGATTGTCTATATAGATGAAGTAGACAAGATTGCAAGAAAGGATCAAAGCGCGTCAATTACACGAGATGTTTCTGGTGAAGGAGTACAGCAATCACTGCTTAAAATGTTTGAGCAGTCTATCATCAATGTACCTCCACAGGGCGGAAGAAAGCATCCGGAGCAGAAATACATACAAATGGACACGAAGGATATTCTGTTTATTTGTGGTGGAACCTTTAGTGGTATAGAGGAAATAATTAAAAAGAGAATAGGAGAGAAGGCAATCGGATTTGGTGCTACGATGGATCAGGCTGTGAATAAATCTACCGGTGAAATTCTTTCTGAAATTGAAATGAATGACTTAATCGAATATGGCATGATTCGTGAGTTTATTGGCAGGCTTCATGTTCTCACAACGCTGATGCCGCATAGTCGGGATGATTTGATCAGAATTATGCTGGAGCCTAAAAACGCTATCGTTAAACAGTATCAAAAGATATTTGATATGGAAAATGCAGTCTTGGAATTTCCAAAAAAAGGCTTGGAAGAAATAGGCAAAATGGCTCTGGAGAGAAAGACAGGGGCCAGGGCATTACGTTCTATTTTTGAGGGTTTTATGCTGGATGCTATGTTCGATTTGCCTACAGAAGGAAAAGGGGCAACTTATGTAGTGACGCCAGAAGTTGTAGCAGGGGAAACATCCCTTGTGCCGAAAAAACTACGCAAGAGTGCATAATGTGGCTTAATTTCATGACTGATAGCAAAATCTAATTCGTACCTCTCAAGAACTAAATAGTAGTCATAAAGTATTTTTTCAAATAGTTCGTTACTACTATCTCTCTCTATGTATTCATCCCAAACTAACTCACTCGCATTCCCACTCTTATTTGATGTTGAATTGGGAAGGCAGTATGTTAAAATCTCACTTAGTCCGGTTTAGTTCTGGAACTATTCGCTTTGTTTAAGTGTTTACAACCTCAGGGCTTATATTATGTTTCAGTTGCTCTGTATGTAGCGAGTGTTAGTTCCCGGAGAATGTAAATGTTACCTGAAGGAAATGCAGAAACATACATTCTTATAAAAGACTTAAAACCTTTTAAAGGTAGTGAACTATGAAATCAAAATTTGCCATTAGAATAGGCTCCATCTGTGTAGGTGTTGTGGCAGTAGCCTTTCTGGTGTTGAAATTAACGGCTTGGAAAGATTCACCTGATGCATATCTTAAAGATTCGAAGAGTGATACAAAAATCTACTATGGTTCACAGGTAGGTAACTTACAAAGAAAAGATCGAAATATTGAAAACAGACATAAGGCATATTCCGGTAATTACAGGAAAGATTATGAGGCTGTCCCTGTAGAAGCAATACGGGTTAAAAGGAGCAATATTGAGATTTTCTTAGTTAATAATTGTACGCTTGAGCCGGAGAAACAGGTTGATGTAGTCGCAGAAACCTCCGGTTCTGTATTAAACATTCTGGTGGAAGAAGGAGACTATGTGCAGTCCGGTATGCCACTGGCTAAACTTGATGATGATGAAGCCCTGTTGGCACTCAGAGAGGCAAAATTGAAGAAAGAGAATGCTGAAAGAGTTTACGAAAGTTCTTTGAATAATTTCAATGAAAATATTATCAGCAAAGACGAATTCGAAGACAAGAGATTTCAGCTTGAGATTGCGACAGTAGAGCTTGAAAGAAAACAGTTAGAATATGAATATACCACAATTGAGTCTCCCCTTGATGGTGTCATTGTGGAAAGGAGTATAGAAGAAGGCTACTACATAGAGAAGGACCAGATGGTATTTAAGATTGCAGATTTTGATCCAATACTGGCAAGGATTTATATTCCTGAGAAGGATATTAACAAGGTAGTGGAAGGGCAAGTAGCAAGGGTTGTTTCTGAATTCATGCCTGACATAGAATTTAAAGGAAAAGTAAAAATGGTAAGCCCGGTTGTTGATCCTGAAAGTGGTACGGTAAAGGTAACAATAGAGATGGGAGACTTGTCAGGTGGTGCTTTGAGGCCGGGGATGTTTGCCTCTGTTTTTACAATAGTAGATCAACATCAGGATGCTTTGTTAATACCAAAGAAAGCGCTGATCCTGGAGGCAGAAGCCGATGAGGTTTTTGTTGTTAGAAACTTTGTTGTTTTGAGTGTCAGTCCTGACGTAGTTAAAGGTTTGGCTTTGGGTGACAGTGCAGAATGTAAGCAAAAAAAAGATGGTAAATCTCTGCGTGGGAATATTGTGGATATCTCCATTAGCCATGATGATAAATCAATATACAATATTACAATTGAAGCAATAGAGACTCTAAGTGGAGATATAAGTCAAGAATTTGAAAAGGTCTCTTTCTATAATAATCATGACGATTTAGTCTCAGAGATAGAAAATATTAGTTTTGATGTAGAGACCAGGGCGTTTAAGACAAAAATAACACTTGGTTTTAAAGAAGGTAATTATATCGAAGTACTAACCGGCCTCGGAGAGGGAGACAGAGTTATTACTGTCGGACAAGATGACGTTGGTCACGGTGCAGATGTTGCAATTATTAACGAAGAAAAAGAGGATGGCACAACGGCGGTATTGGGGCCACCATAGAAAACAGATAGATTCTCACATCAATTATTCATCATAACAAACTATGATTCAGGATTTAAGCGTTGCGATTTAGAAACCCTGGAACGAAGCTTTGGCGAGCCCGAAGGAAAATCCTAAAATCGCAAATCTAAAATCTTTCTTTTCTGCTTTCATCACAGATTACAATTTGTGCTTAAAAAATATTAGGAGTATCGATATTGAGAATAGTTGAATTTTCAACAAGAAGGCGAGTTACAGTTGTAATGCTAATGGCCACTCTTGTGATCTTCGGGTTAATATCCTATAAGCGACTGCCTATAAACCTCCTGCCGGACATTTCGTACCCGACACTTACAGTGAGGACCGAATATCCTGGTGCGGCACCCAGCGAAATAGAGAATCTTATTTCAAAGCCGGTTGAAGATGCGGTGAGTGTGATCTCGGATGTAATACGCGTGAGTTCCAGGTCAAGATCTGATGTCTCTGAAGTGGTGATTGAGTTTGCGTGGAAAACCAATATGGACTTTGCCTCGATGGATGTGCGTGAGAAGCTGGATCTGGTAGATCTGCCGGATGATGCAGAAAGGCCGGTTCTTATGCGCTTTGACCCATCTCTTGACCCTATCATGAGGCTGTCTCTCTACGGGGATGAAAATCTTATTACGCTTCGTATACTGGCGGAAGAAGAACTCAAGCCCGTTCTTGAGGGTTTATCTGTAGAGAGTGGAATAACAGGTACAGAGACTGTCAGTGGTGTTGCTGCCGTAAGAGTAAGCGGGGGGCTGGAAGAGGAAATACATGTCGATTTAGAGGAAGCCAGGCTGGCAAACCTGGGGATACCAATTTCTCTGGTGATTGAACGCCTCAGTGAAGAGAATATCAACCTTACAGCCGGAAACATAAAGGAGGGGGAGGTCGAATATATCGTAAGGACTTTTAATGAGTTCCGGCAGGTAGAGGAAATAAATGACATAGTCATAGATTTTAGAAATAAAGCTGCTATTCGGGTAAAAGACGTTGGAAGTGTAAGCAAGAGTTATAAGGAACGTGATGTAATAACCCGTGTAAACGGAGAAGAGAGTGTAGAAGTTGCTATATTTAAAGAAGCTGATGCAAATACGGTTACGGTTGCAAGATTAGTGAAGGGTCAGTTAAGTGGAATAGAAAATAAGCTTAGGAAGTTTTCCGGTTCTATCAGGTTGGACATAACGTTTGACCAATCCAGATTCATTGAAAGTTCAATAAAAGAGGTAATCTCCACTGCACTCTGGGGTGGCATTTTGGCGGTAATAGTACTCTTTTTATTTCTGAGAAGTATTAAGAGTACGCTGATTATCGGGCTTGCAATTCCCATTTCCATTATATCAACGTTCTTCTTCATGTATATGTCAGGAGTATCACTGAATATAATGTCTTTAGGCGGGATGGCACTTGGTATCGGGATGCTTGTAGATAACGCGATAGTTGTACTCGAAAGTGTTGACAGGTATCATACCAGTGGACATAGTACAATTGATTCTGCCGTGAAGGGTGCAAGTGAGGTTGGCGGGGCAGTGATTGCTTCAACTCTTACAACCATATGTGTCTTTATACCCATAATCTTTGTTAAAGGTATAGCCGGCCAATTATTTAATGATCAGGCTCTTACCGTAACCTTCTCGCTCCTGATCTCGCTTCTTGTTGCTATTACACTGATTCCGATGTTGTCTTCAGTGAGAATCATACGAAGGAGAACGATAGATATTCAAAAAGAGGTGAAAAATGATTCCGCAAGTAGTAGCAACTCACTGCCGTCAAGAATTCTTTATATAATACTTTATCCATTGTTCTTTGTGTTTAACTCTGTTTTTTCTAAGATTACGAGGGCTTATCCGGGGGTTCTTGGCTTTGCGCTATCAAATAAACTAATAGTGTTCATTGCTGCATTTTCAATACTTGGAGGTTCATGGTGCCTGTTCATAAATCTGGGCAAGGAACTTATACCGGAACTGAGTCAGGGTGAGTTCTCTATCAATGTCAGAAAACCAACCGGGACTCCACTTTCAGGTACACTGGAAACTGTCAAGGAAATTGAAAATATAGTAAGCAATAATCCTGAAATAGAGACAATATACACGATAGCCGGATCGACCAGTCAGGCAGGTGGAACTATAGCAGAAGAGAGGGAGAACATAGGAGAGATTAACATAAGCCTAAGGGAGAAATCTAATCGCAGGTTGGAGGAAAACGTAATGGCCGATTTAAGAGAAAGGTTCAAGCCGCTTCCGGCAGTTGAGTATAAATTTTCACGACCGGCCTATTTCAGTTATGCAACACCTGTTGAGGTAGAGATAAAGGGTTATAACCTTAACGTAATCGAGAGATTATCAGAAGTGGTTATGGCTAAAATGGGTGAGGTTGAAGGGCTCACGGATATTAAGTCTACGGTGGAGGAGGGAATACCGGAAGTACAAATCATCTTTGATAGACAAAAACTGTCACAACTCGGATTAGATTTAAACACTATTGCTAACAATGTCCGTGATAACGTACTTGGGAATGTCAGCACAGAATTTTCCAATAGGGACAGGGAAATTGACATTCGTGTTCGTGCAAGAAAAAAAGATATTGGAAGTGTCGAGGATTTGGGAAATTTTATAGTTAATCCTGAAGGAGAGAGGCCGATTTCTCTGGCTGCAGTTGCAGATATTAACATTGAGAAAACCCCCGGTGAAATAAGGCGTCTGAATCAGGAACGTGTAGCTGTAGTCTCTGCAAATATTGTTGGCAGGGACTTACGCAGTTCAGTTATGGATATAGAGAAAAAGATTTCAAATATCAGGATGCCTGATGGTTACGAGGTATCTGTCAGCGGGCAGAGCCGTGAGATGCTTGTGGCATTTTCGAGTATGTCCTTTGCTATACTTTTGGCAATATTTCTGGTTTATATTGTAATGGCGTCACAATTCGAATCGCTCCTTCACCCTTTTGTGATAATGTTTACTATACCATTTGCTCTGGTAGGTGTAGCGGCGGCGTTGTTTATAACATCAAAACCTGTGAGTGTAATTGTATTAATAGGTGTTGTCATGCTGGCGGGTATTGTAGTAAACAATGCAATCATTCTTGTTGATTGTATCAACTCCCGCATAAAAGAAGGAATGCAAAGGCGGGAAGCTATT
>CAYTLC010000129.1:0-7642 GCA_964438395.1 uncultured Candidatus Scalindua sp. | reverse complement strand
TTTCCTTCGGGTATGAGACCGCAGTTACTCCGATACAGATGGTAACCGCTTTCTGTTCAATTGCTAATGGAGGAACATTGCTGAAGCCACGAATAATCAGCAAAATAACAGACTATTCAGGTAAAAGAGTAAAGAAGAGATATGAAGCCCCAGCGCGAATCAGAAGAGTGTTTTCTCCAAAGGTTGCGAGGGAGGTAATGGCTCCTATTCTTGAGGACGTTGTAAAAGAAGGTACCGGTAAACGGGCAATGCTTTTTACGCACAGGGTTGCTGGTAAAACAGGTACGGCTAAGAAACTAAAAAGAGTTGGTAATAAAATGAAATATTCTAATAAATACATTGGTTCATTCGTGGGATTTGCTCCTGTAGATGAACCTAAAATATGTGTTTTAGTGTCTTTAAATGAACCCAATAATGGTGCTTATTACGGAGGTACAGTAGCCGCACCTGCAGTAGGGAATATTATAGAGAGAACTCTTGGTTATATGGAATTTGGACCGGATTATGTACAGATAGCTCAAAAATAATTTAGTGGGGAGAAATTTTATTACTTGTTACGGAGGGAGGTGGTTAATGGTCAAAAATGCTGGAAGGTAGGTACATCAGTGGGTGATGTATTGATACCCTATACTGCCCCAATCTTTTGGGGTCAGTGTAGGGTATCGTATTTAATTTCTAAATCATTTTGAAGGGAGAGTCTATGACGTTAAAGGAATTGGAAAAACATAATTTTCTTACCTGGTGTAAATATGCTGATGCAAAAGAACTCGAAGATGCTAAGTGGAAAAATCATGAGGTATGGGAAAGATTGTATAGTGAATATTCAGATGAAATAGAAGTAATAAACAAAACAAAGCAAGTGTACGATTCTGTTTCTCAGCATGAAATAGGCATACAGAAATTTGACCTTTCTTTAAAAATTTCAACATAGTGATTATGGTTTTTTAATGAAATTAAGTACGTTGGTTCACCATTTGGGCACAATGGGGACATACAACCTGTGTGATACTGAGATTACAGGTATTACCAATGATTCAAGAAAGGTAAGACCCGGTTATCTCTACGTTGCAATAAAGGGTTATAAGACGGACGGGCATAATTTCATTAAAAAATCTATTGAATGTGGTGCACAAGCAATAGTTAGTGAGGAACGGTCTTCTCTAGATACAAATATTCCTCAAATAATTGTACATAACACTAGAAAAGCACTTTCCTCTTTGAGTTGTTGCTTTTATAACAACCCATCTCAAAAAATTAATCTTGTTGGTGTAACTGGCACAAATGGCAAAACGACTACTACATTTCTAACCAAATCGGTAATTGAAAAAGCAGGATATGAGGCAGGGTTAATAGGTACGATTAATTATCAAATAGGGAAAAAGATTGTGACTGCAAAGGAAACAACTCCTGAATCTGTTGAGCTTCAACAGCTCATCGCAGAAATGGTAGCGGCAAAGATGAAATTTGCAGTTATGGAAGTATCTTCTCACTCAGCTATTCAGCACAGGATTGAGAATATTGATTTTAAGACTGCTGTCTTTACCAATATATCCACTGAACACATGGATTATCATAAAACATTTTCAAATTATATGGATGCGAAGGCAGAGTTATTCAAGAATTTAAAAAAAGATTCTTTTGCGGTATTAAATGCGGATGACGAGTTTAGTGAATATTTTGCCGATAGAACTCATGCTAAGATCCTATGGTATGGAATAAAGAATGATGCTGATATAAAAGCTGAAATATGTAAAGAGTCCGCAAGTAATATTACGATCAAGTTAAGTTATTCGGGAAGAGAAATAGATGTGAAAATACCCTTTGTGGGTTTGCACAATGTTTACAATGCACTTGCATCTGTTGCCAGTGCAATTTCGCTTGGATTTGAACTTGATATCATAAAATCGGGTATAGAAACGGCATCTATTGTACCGGGGAGATTGGAAAACGTGCCTTGCGATCGTGGTTTTAAAGTTGTTGTTGACTACGCCCATACGCCTCATGCTCTTGAAACGGTACTATGTGCACTAAAAAATCTGGTTAAAGGAAGGATACTGCTTGTTTTTGGTTGTGGGGGTGATAGAGATAAAGAAAAACGTCCGCAGATGGGAAGCATTGCTGACGAAAAGTCTGACATTTTCTGGCTGACAAATGATAATCCGCGTTCAGAGGATTCTTTGAATATTATAGGTGACATAAAAGCGGGAATAAAGCCGGGGCGATCATTTCATATTCAGACAAACAGATATAAAGCAATAGAGGAAGCTCTTTCTGAGGCAAAAGATGATGATCTTATTCTTATTGCCGGAAAGGGTCATGAAAAATATCAAATAGTCAAAGACACCATAGTTCCATTTGATGACAGGGAGGTAGTTAAAAAGATACTTTCGAAAAACAGTGATGAACAAGTTACATGAATAAAGATTGGGTATAAATGTTGTGTTCTGATCCTTTAGCCTTTTTTAATATTTTTATTTGAAAGGTAAGAAAATGATGACGAAAGGGTTGAAAACAATTACTAGTCTGAATTGCATTTACATAATGTTAAGCTTGTTTGACCTATCATATGCGATTGGTAATGACCGGCCAGATTCATCGCCACCGGTCGAAGTGGTTTGTTCTGGTGGGCAAGAGCATGCCGACGGGCAGTTCCTGCCAGAAAGAATTGACCGGGGCAGCAAATCCATACTGGCGGGAATAACTTATACCTCCGAATATTCTCATGCAGATAGTTTTTCGAAACCGGTATACAAGCCTGTGCCAGATGTGTGTTCATACCTTGATGGTGATGGAAAGCTGAGTGACAATTTCATGTATAAAAATTGGTGCGAAGTAATGTTCGAAAATGGGAAATATATATATGAAGCATACAAGGATATCGCTTTCAATATGGAATATACTCCGGAACAACCCAGGACAGACGTCTGGCAGACTCCATATGAAACCAGGAAGTCAAAAGAAGGTGATTGTGAGGATGCAGTCTTTCTCTTTGAGTCACATCTAACCTCAATGCAGAAAAACACAAGAATTGTCTGGGGTTGGGTAATCGACAAAAATAGTAGAATCGCCAGAGCTCATGTATGGTCTCAGCTGACAGGTAGGGCCGGGGAGCAATATATTGTAGAGGGCTTCTATAAAGATTGGGATGGAATAATACCGTTGGAAATTGTTGAAAAAACCGAATTTAGAAAGCCTATATTTACGATTACACACTCAGAATTCTGTAGATTGTCCAGTCTGGTGTCCAAGCCTGATAGTTGGCAGGTATATCAATCATTAATTGATTTATGTACGTCAGCAAACTTCATAGAGTTTTATTCCAGGAATTTAAATATTTTGCAAGGTATGGATTCGTACTTCGATCCGGATTACGGTTTCATTGAATATCTCCTGGATGCGCAGAAGAAGTCATATAAAGATACGATATCTCATAGACACTCAACCAGGGCAAACAGGCTTCCCGCTATGGATAAAGAAATATCCAGTATTTTGAAAAAACTTTATGAGCTCTTTACTAGATATGAAAAACAGAAAGAAGATTCTGAATCAAACATGCTATTCGCTTTTGGAAGTTAGAATAACATTAACTCTAATAATAACTTGAATCGCTGAAGATAAAGAAAAATGAATAATATAGAAATTTCTGATGTCTTAAAGGCAATTAAAGGGGAGTTGTTACTTGGTAGCCCTGAATTACGTATTACGGGAATATCTACAGACTCAAGATCTATAAAAGAAGGGGAACTGTTTTTTGCTCTGGAGGGTGAAAATTTTAATGGCCATAAATTTGTTGATCAGGCTATTTCAAATGGTGCTGCCGGAGCGGTAATATCAAGTGAGAAAGATGCCGTTTATTCATTGCTCAAGGGATTTGAGAAATGCATCTTAATAGAAGCTGCTGATACATTAAAAGCTTTGGGTGACCTTGCAAAGTTCTACCGTAAAAGCTTGAGAACTGATTTTGTTGCAGTGACAGGCAGCAATGGCAAAACAACAACTAAAGACATAATTTATCATGTTCTTCGTAATTTTAAAAACGTAACCAGATCCAGAAAGAGTTTTAATAATTATATCGGAGTGCCGTTAACAATCTTCGATTCAGATTTCACTCAGGATTTCTGTGTTGTAGAAATGGGTACTAATGCCCCCGGGGAGATTAGAAGGTTATCAGAAATTATATTCTCTGACTTCACCGTTCTAACCAACATATCCTGCACACATCTTGAAGGTCTCGGTAGTATTGAAGGTGTTGCAGATGCGAAAGCAGAACTCATCGAAAATATAGCTGAAGATGGTGTTTTGGTCACGAATGCTGATGACGAATGGTGTAATCGGATTGCAAACCGTTTTGACGGAAAGGTTATAACTTTTGGTTTTAACAAAGGTGCTGATATAAGGGCATCAAATGTTAAACGTAGTGATTCAGGTTTCGCCTTTACTATAAACGACGTTTTTACTTTCAGACTAAATGTATTAGGCAAACACAATATCTATAATGCAATGGCTGCTATAGCAGTCTGTAATGCAGCAGGTATCGGCATGGGAGATATATGTGGCAAACTTGTTGATTTTAAGCTTCCACCTATGCGGATGGAGAAACAGGTCTGCGGTGACATAGTAGTAATAAACGACGGATATAACTCAAATCCCTCTTCAATGTCTGCTGCATTAGATGAATTTTCACAATTGACTACTCCTGGCAGGAAGATTCTCGTATGCGGGGATATGCTGGAGTTGGGAGATTATGCGGAAAGTCTGCATAGAGAAATTGGTGCAAAGGTTGCCAGGTCTGGTATCGATATCTTGTGGACAGTAGGTTCTTTTTCCAGGTTTGTAGCAGCAGAAGCCATTGCCAATGGTATACCGGAAGAGAGAACTCGGAGCTGCAAAACCTCGGAAGAGATATCTTCTTTCGTTGCCTCACAATTAAAGAAAGATGATACCGTTCTGATAAAAGGATCAAGAGGAATGAAACTTGAGAATGTTGTACATCAGATTGAGAATTGTTTCTCAAGGAAAGACGAAAACAATTCTGCAATGCTGAGCCTGGTTTGAATCTACAGAATTTCCGGGTAGGCCTTTACAAAGTTATTAGTCGCGATGGAGAAATATATTGTTTTATAAATTGATTTATCCTCTACATGAATATGTTCAGGGGCTTGAGCTGATAAGATATATATCATTTAGGGCAGGCCTGGCTGCTATTACAGCTTTTTTTATATGCGTACTTGTGGGATCAAAAGTAATAAAGATACTTAAAAGACGTAATGTTTCGGAGGATACTTCTAAAACAGAATCTGAAACACTAAAAGATCTTCACAGTGATAAAAAAAACGTACCTACAATGGGCGGTATTATCATTTTGATTGCAATAATTATCTCTACCGTGCTCTGGTGTGATATTTTTAACATATACATTTTGTTAGTTCTGTTTACGGCTGTATGGCTTGGCATTCTAGGATTCTTTGATGATTACATAAAGCTGACGCAAAAGCACGCATCGGGTTTAACCAGTGGGTCAAAGCTTTTTTTTCAATGCGGACTGGGGTTGATAATAGGCTTAATACTGTACTTTCATTTCAAGGATATTGAAGAAGGAACAAGGCTTGTAATACCATTCCTCAAAGGAGTGAGACCTGACCTTGGAGCATTTTATGTGTTGATGGTAATGTTCTTCATAGTAGGAATGTCAAATGCCGTCAATCTTACTGACGGTCTTGACGGGCTGTCAATTGGCTGTACGGTGATTGCGGGTATGGCATTTACGTTAATAGCTTACATTGTAGGAAGGGTTGACTTTAGCAGCTACTTACAAGTTCCTTACATAGCAGGTGCCGGTGAACTAAGTATTTTCTGCTCTGCATTGGTGGGCGCCGGGCTGGGGTTTATGTGGTTTAATTGCTTCCCTGCACAGACATTTATGGGAGATGTGGGCTCATTGCCATTGGGTGGCATACTTGGAATTGTAGCTATTATTGTAAAACAGGAACTTCTTATTTTCTTTATAGGAAGTATCTTTATTGTAGAAGCCGTTTCCGTTTTATTACAGGTTTGTGTATTTAAATTCACACGCAAGAGGTTGTTTTTGTGTGCACCCATACACCATCACTTTCAATTTAAAGGTTGGCCGGAGACCAAGGTTACGATGAGATTTTTTATAATTGCTGCAATAATGGCACTCTTTAGTTTGATAACACTGAAATTATGAATGTATTTAGAAGTGAACATGCATATGGTAAAGATGTGCAATCTGATCAAAATGCAGGTAGCAGCTTTGCCGCTATACGTAGTCTAGAGCCGACAAATGTCATAATGTATCTTGTTACGACTTTTCTCGTAATCGGAATAATTATGATTTACAGTACAAGCTCTGCGAAAGTGGCCGATAGCACCCATACAATGAACACTGCTTTCTTAAGGCATATTATGTGGGTCGCCATTGCAATTATAGGCATGTTGATCATGATGAGAATTGATTATCATTATCTGCAAAAATATAGTACTGCAATTTTCATAATTGCGCTTGCCGGTCTGGTTGTTGTGCTTATTCCGGATATAGGAACAGTTACTTATGGTGCTCGTCGGTGGATAAGATTTGGAAGCTATTTTGGATACCAACCTTCAGAATTTGCGAAACTTGCAATGATCATTTTCATGTCGGGGTATATTGCAAAGAACCGGGAAAAAATGTCTACTTTTGTAAGAGGTTTTGTTGTTCCGATTGTATTAATAGGTGTTGTTTCCTTGCTTATTCTTAAAGAGCCTGATTTTGGTACGGCCATGTTTATCTCAATGATTACATTTGTTTTGATAATGGTGGGAGGTACCAGGATAATTTATGTGATGTTTACAATGATCGCTTCAATTCCTCATATTTATCAAATTATGCACAATATTCCAACGTATCGTCACAACAGACTACTGGCGTTTCTTGATCCCTGGAAAGATCCTATGGGAATTGGCTATCAAATAATTCAATCATGGATTGCACTTGGTTCCGGGGGTATAGCAGGTTTGGGAATGGGAGAGAGCCGTCAGAAATTGTTTTTCCTGCCGATGAGTGATAACGATTTTGTCTTCTCAATAATAGGCGAGGAATTCGGATTTATAGGGACGACATGTATCGTTGTTATGTTTGCCATGTTGACATGGCAGGGTATAAGAGTTTGTAAAGCGACATCTGACCCATTTGGTTTTTTCCTCTCATTAGGCATAACCATCTCGCTTGGTTTACAGGCGGCAATCAATATGGCTGTGGTTACCGGTTCCATACCGACAAAGGGACTACCATTGCCGTTCATCAGCACGGGAGGTTCATCAATACTATTATCTATGCTGGCGATAGGGATACTTTTAAATATCGCTAAGCAATCAGGAAAAACTGATGTTTCGGCAGATAATGTTGAAATTAATAGGAGTGTTGCCACTTGAAAATTGTATTTGCCGGTGGAGGTACAGGAGGTCATTTAATGGCTGGTCTAAGCATTGCGCAGGAAATATCGTCCCGGTTTCCCGGTACACGCATAATTTTTTTTGGTACCAATAGGAAAAAAGAGTCGAAATATATAGAAAAAAGTAGCTATGAGTTTAAACCTATTATGGCATGTAAGCCAACATCGTTTATTCGCTTACCTCTATTTAT
>CAYTLC010000128.1:0-7691 GCA_964438395.1 uncultured Candidatus Scalindua sp. | reverse complement strand
ATTATTGGAATATCAACAGGTGGCCCAAGAACATTGAAAAGCTTCTTTAATGGCTTGCCACGTTTGAACGCAAGTATCGTACTTGTCCAGCATATGATAAAGTGTGCAAACAAAACACTTTGTCAGTCATTAAATAGTGTGACTAAAATGGAAGTTAAAATTGCCAGTCACGGAGAAACTATTAAACCCGGAATAGTTTACTTTGCGCCAAGTGAGATTCATCTGGAACTATTAAACAACAGGGTGATTCAACTGGTTGGCGGCCAGAAGGTACGTTTTGTAAAACCAGCCGTAGACGTGACGATGAAATCAGTCAAAAAAGCGGCAGAAAACAATATTATCGGAATTATTATGACTGGGATGGGGATGGATGGCACGAAAGGAATTGAATACATAAAGTCAATAGGAGGTGTTACATTTGCCCAGGATGAAGAGACCAGTGTGATCTGGGGGATGCCTATGTCGGCTATTAACACCGGAAAGGTAGATTATATCCTGCCACCGGAAGGAATTCGTAAGAAATTGATTTCACAGACGGGAATAATAAGAGATTAGTCAGGATTTTACATTTTTAAGAGTTTCTAATAATAAATTTAGTTGGAAGAATAATGAGACTCCTGTTAAGCTGAACGAAGTTACATTCAGCAGGTAACTATATTTAGATCTTAGTTGGACTGCAAATGAAAAAAAATAGAATATTTGATAAGGATGAGATACTCGAAAGGTTTGATGGAGAGAAAGAGTTTTTAGCAGAATTGGTAGAGATATTTATAAACGATTTCCCCGCACAATTTTCTGAAATACAGAAAGCTGTTGACAACCGCAATGGCAAGGATCTGGAGAAATCTGCCCACAAGCTGAAAGGAGCCATTGCTAACTTTACAGAAAAAGCAGCTTTTGAAGCCGCTCTGAAAATAGAAATTATGGGCAGAGAAAACAGATTGGACGAGGTTGAAGAGGCTTATAATACTTTAGTAAAAGAGGTAGAATATCTGGTGAATGCACTGAAGGAATTTGTTAAATGAAAGTTTTAATCGCAGAAGACGATAACACGACACGCCATCATCTTGAAATGACACTAACCAAATGGGGCTATGAGACAGTTTCCTGTTCAAACGGAAAACAGGCATGGGATAGTTTGCAGGATGCGCATGCGCCTAGACTGGCTATTCTGGACTGGACAATGCCAGAGATGGAAGGAGTCGAGGTATGCCACCGTCTACGTAAGATTGATACAGAAAACCCTGTCTACGCGATTTTATTAACAACGCATAATGAAAAAGAGGATATTGTTAAAGGGCTTGATTCCGGGGCAGATGACTATATCATAAAGCCATTTGAACAGAACGAGCTGCAGGCGCGGATTCGTGTCGGCTGCCGGGTACTTCAATTACAGGAAAAACTAGCCAACCGTATCAAGGACCTTCAGAGTTCATTACAACATATTAAAACATTGCAGGGCATCCTTCCTATTTGCTCGTATTGCAAAAAAATCAGGGATGATCAAGACTACTGGGAAGAGGTTGAAGAATATTTTGTTAAATATTCGGATGCCGATTTTACTCATTCTGTTTGTCCCGAATGTTATGACAGACATGTTGCACCGCAGCTTAAGAAATTTAAGAAATCTTGAAGAAGCAGGATAGAAAAATGAAAGTTTTAATTGCAGAAGACGAAATAGTAACACGGCACATGTTGGAAAAATCTGTGACAGATATGGGTTTTGAAGTGGTGTCGTGTGAGGATGGCAATGATGCCTGGAAGATCATCCAGTCAGAAAATGCACCTCACCTTCTGATACTCGACTGGATGATGCCTGGTATTGATGGTATGGAAATATGTCGCAGGGTTAGAGAACAGGCGAGAGAACCGTATACTTTTATCCTACTGCTCACATCAAAAGGCGAACAGGAAGATTTTGTAAAAGGAATGGAAGCAGGAGCAGATGACTATGTTATCAAACCATTCAATCATAACGATCTCAGAGTTCGCCTGAAGGCAGGAAAGCGTATTATTGAATTAAATGAAGAGCTTTTGTCTGTACGTGACAATTTTGAAAATCAGGCAACCCATGACAAACTAACAGGTTTGTATAATCGTAACTATATGGTAGAAATTCTTGAAAAAGAGTTCTCACGTGCCCTGAGATATCAAAACGATTTGTCTTGTCTTCTGCTTGATCTGGATCATTTCAAAGACGTAAACGATACATTTGGGCATGCCTTTGGTGATTTAGTATTACGTGAATTTGCTGCTGGTTTAGAGCAAAATATACGAAAATCTGATACTCCAATTCGATATGGAGGAGAAGAATTCATGGTACTTCTCCCAAATACCGGTATTGCCGGGGCACAAAAAATAGCTGAAAAAATTCGTGCTTCAAGTGAAAAGAGAAAATATGATGATGGTCACAATTCAATAACTGTAACAGTAAGTATAGGTATTTCATCTATAAAACAGCATCAACTAATAGAGAGCAAAGAGATGATGGCATGTGCAGACAAAGCCCTTTACCGATCTAAAGCGGAAGGAAGAAACAGAATAACTGTTTACATGAAGAAACCTTCATGGATATCTAATAATAATAAAATTAGTAAAGACAACGATCTAGGGCACCTGAAGGAAAATATTTCAGTGGTCTTAGAAAAAACAAAGAAATCATCTATAGAGTCTTTAGAGCTTTTAACCCGTGATATAAGTACCGATGAACACCGGCAGCATAATCACGATGTAAAGAGATACATTACACTCATCAGTGAAAAGCTTGCCCTTCCTCCGTCCATTATCGAAACCTTTAAACGTGCAGCAAATTTTCACGACTATTTCAAAATCTTACTAAGGAAAACTCTTAAAACTAAAAACAAAGTTTTAAATAAAGAAGAGAGGGTTGAGGTTGAGGACCATCCGTATATGCTATCAGAACTGATTGAGTCGTTCGATTTTTTTGCCAATGAAAAATCGATACTTCAATATCACCACGAAAACTTTGATGGATCCGGGTATCCCGATGGGCTTAAAGAGAACGAAATTCCCCTTGGTGCCCGGATATTTGCCATGGTTGATGCAACCACGGCTATGTTATCCGGACGACTACATAAGGCCAAACTATCTCCTGAAGAAATGATCGTAGAACTCGCTGATAAAGCCGGCACACAGTTTGATCCGATGCTGGTTTCCCTGTTCCTTGATATTATTGAGAGGCAAGAGCTCTTTTCTGTATCGATAGAAGTTTTAGAACAAGCACGTGAAAAACTGTGCGGGAAAAAATGAAGTTTTATAATGCAGAACTGCAGAAAACATTAAGGAAGAAAACAGGCATTAAGACATAGTTTTTGACAAAATTATCTGAAAATTAGAGGACATTACAGTATGAGCTCTCAAGCAGCGTCAACACTCATTGCCAGACTTAAATCTATACCTACTTTGCCAGCCGTGGCGCTTCGTGTTTTAGAGATCACTGCTAACACAAAAAGCTCAGCAAATGACCTCATGGAGATTATCAGCCCGGACGTATCCCTGACTGCAAAAATACTTAAAATTGCCAACTCTCCGTTTTATGGACTTACACGAGAAGTTTCATCCCTTCAACATGCAGTAACCATACTGGGCTTCAAGGAGATCAGGAATCTGGTTATATCTACAGTTGCATTTGATAGTTTTAAGAATTTGAAGCAAGATGGGAAATTTGATATTAACAAATTCTGGAAGCACTCCTTCTATTGTGCCCTTGCTGCAAAAACTATTGCTGTCGATTTGGAAATCGAAAGCAATGAACTGTTTGTAGCAGGCCTGGTCCACGATATAGGAAAACTGGCCATGTATGTCACCTTTCCGAGTGAATTTATGATGCAGTTAGAAATCATGAATCCTTTGAAAATAAAATACACGTCATTTGAAGCAGAGAAAGACGTCTTTGGGATGACCCATGATGAAGTTGGGATGAAGCTGCTGAAAAAATGGATGTTTCCGGAAAACCTGCTAACCGCAGTTGGCTATCATCACCATCCTCAGGATGCAGACAAGCAGTCTCTCTTTCCGATAATTGTGCATATTGCCGATATTCTTACCCATGTTTATGAAATGCAGGCTGAAGATGAAGAAGGAGAGTATTTTCAGACTGAACTTTTTTACGGTGATGCGATAAACCTATCCCGGTCGTTTGGTATAGACTGGAATATAGCCGACTTGAGCAGATTCCAACAAACATTGCAAGAGAGTATAAAGAGAGAGGCAGATACCTTAAAGTTGTTCTTTTCGTAATAACCCGTAAAGGCACATTATACCATGGAGTTCAGTATTTCAACTCCACGCCCTAGTGTATCGAATGTTGCGGCGTATGAGATCCTGAAATGAGTCCTCTTTTCTGAAAACACACTGCCTGGTATGATCAGCAAATCATGCTTTATCGCCTCGGTAACAAACTCCTCATCAGTTCCCCATGGTACTTGAGGAAAGGCATAAAATGCGCCATCTGGCTTGATTAACTTGTAACTCTCTTTAAGGCCGTCACAAACGAAATCACGCTTCTTTCTGTAATCTTCTACATACGCATCCATATTAATATCCATGGCCTTTACTCCGGCTACCTGCGCAAATGAGGGAGCACAGATATAGGTATACTGCTGCAGTTTCATCATCTCATCAATAATCTTTGCAGGACCAATTGCACTGCCTAACCGCCACCCTGTCATTGCGTATGATTTGGAGAAACCGTTACAGGTCACCGTATTTTCATGATATTTTCCGATACTCTGATATTCAATGTCGTAAACGAATTTCTTGTATATTTCGTCTGAAATAATTATCAGGTTATGTTTTTCTGCAATCTCGCTAATTTCTTTAAGACGTTGTTGGCTGTAAACTACACCTGTAGGATTGGACGGGCTGTTAATAATGAGGATTTTAGTACGCGGACTTATCAGCGGTAAGATGCGTTCAGGGGTAAGTTCAAAATCAGGATATGTGTCAATAAACTTTGCCTTGCCTCCGCAAAAATTCACAAGATGCTTGAATGACACAAAGTACGGATCCGGTACAAGAACCTCATCTCCGGGGTTTATGAGGACCATAAACGCAAGGGTCAAAGCTCCGGCCACACCGGAAGTGATCATTATGCTTTCTGCCTTGATACCGCGTTCTACTCTTGCTTTTTCCAGAATCTTTTCACCAAGCTCAGGTATGCCCTGGGTACTTGTATACCGGTTAAAGCCTCCTTCTATTGCTTCTATTGCTTCTCTCTTTACCTCTTCAGGAATATCGAAATCCGGTTGTCCAATGCTGAGGTTAACCGGATTCTTAATCTTCCGTGCAAGATCGAATACCTTTCTTATCCCGGATGCTTCAAATCCACGCATTCGATCAGCAATCATCAGCTAGTTCCCTTATCACCTTCACCAGCACCAGCAACAGCACCTTCACCTTCGGTCACTTCTACTTTCTTCTTCACCTTCGCCTTCTTCTTTATCTTTTCAATTTTTACCTTGGGGAGGCCATACACAGATTTTTTCTCATCCCACAAACCTTCATCCTGTAAATGCTTGATACGTTCCGGTCTTGTGAGAACACTTCTCTGTCTGACCAATTTACCCTTTGATATAAGACTTTTGTCAATACTCATTTCTTACCCTTTCTTACCTATCGTACTTGAATTGGATAGCTACTTGCAAATTGCTTCTTTCCTTCGTACTCTAACTTGCTGATTCCACTTAAAGCCTTCTTTAGTTCATTACTATCCTTAGAATTAAATTTACCCGCACATACAACAATTTCCTTACCTCTCTTTGCCACAAATGTATTGTAATTCGTCATATTTTTAATAGCTTTTGCCAGATCACGTGCCTTCTTAATATGCTGTTTTGTATCGCTATAGGATATAATCTGAAGAGTCCATTTTACATTTCCTGCCTTTGCGCCGACTACCTTCAAGGGTTTTCTTGTTGATAAATCTACAGCCTTTATCTCCTTACCCTTAGGCATTGACTTAACCCCACCTTCCAGCGTAGCAGCAGGATATTCAACTGATTTCTGTAACGCCTCAGGGTTTAGTACGTTCTTAATGCCAATCTTATAACCGATAAAGAAACAAGCTAGTGATAAAAAAACCGCACCTAATGCACCAAAAATCAGAGTTTCCTGTTTAATAAGAACTTCATTGCGAGATGGTTTTTTCGTTATTACTGTACCAGCCGGAACCTCTCCCTCTTTTCGCGAATCCTGGATCCAGCCAAGTTGTTCCTTCTCTCTGTTTTCATCTACGAGAGTCTCAGGTACAGTTTCACTTTTCACGATATCCGGTTCACTTGTCCTGGTATCAGGCCGTGGTAAAACCGTTGGAACTACGTGATCTCTTTGAAGCACTTTGCTGTCACATTTATCTTCCGCATCGTGTGGCTTTTTGAATACTTCAAAAAACTCTTTTTGCTCTTTTTCTTTCCCAAACATTACAACCCCTTAATGTAAAGTTAATGATTTATTAACAATTGGCTACAGAAAGATTTTTAAGATTATTTATTACAGAAATGAGTAATTCGTTCCTGAATCTATGTCCCTGACCTAAAAAGGTTATGTTGCCCACACTGGTGGGAAATAATGTGAAGGCAGGTAAAAAAAGTAACCTAAAATGGCTTTAGAAATATCTTTAAAATATAAGTCGTAAAGTCTATAAAAAACAGATTTTATTGTCAAGGTTTTTCGCGTATTAAGAAAGGCAAAATACCTCTGGAGTCACAGTGGAGAATCTAGAATACCTTTGTCTTTCACCTGAAGCTTGTGTATTATTTAGAAAATAGTAGACTATTGGAGGCTATAGTTGCATATTTTGGCATTTCAGCTCAAATTTCCCTGTTTTTCCGGCTAAAGACGAGAATAAGTGTGAATAAGAACGTGATTGAGAAGATCGAAAACCTTCGCGCAAAGATACGACACCACGACGGAAAGTATTATGTTGATAATTCGCCGGAGATTGCGGATTATGAATACGATCAATTAATGCTAGAGCTGAAAAGCCTTGAAAGTTCCCACCCGAAACTCATCACACCTGATTCTCCAACTCAACGCGTAGGCGGTGAACCTGTCTCAGAATTTACTTCATTCGAACACAAAGTACCTATGCTCAGCATTGATAATACGTACTCAGATGAAGAATTAAGAGAATTTGACAAAAGAATCAGGCGGATGTTAAAAGATGTCGATGATATAGAATATGTTGTAGAACATAAAATTGATGGTATTGCAATTACGCTGTGGTATGAAAATGGTGTTTTCACACGTGGCGCCACGAGAGGTAACGGTATCAGGGGAGATGACGTCACAACGAATTTAAGAACGGTAAAGGATATACCCTTGAGATTTTTAGATGCAGATCACACTGAAATACCACCGGAGATTGAAATCCGTGGTGAAATCTATCTGCCGGACAAGGATTTTCAGATGCTGAACCAGGGACGCGAAGAGGCTGGTGAAGCTCAATTTGCCAATCCCAGAAACGCGGCCGCAGGCTCCCTTAAACTCCTTGATCCTAACACAACAGCCAAAAGGCCCCTCCGCCTGTTTGCATACTCCTTTGGATTTTATGGAGATAGTGAATTTAATACCCACATTGAATGCTTAGAAGCGATAAAGGAATTTGGCCTTCCGGTAAACCCGCACTATAAATTATGTAAGGATATAGACGAAGCTGTCTCATACTGCAA
>CAYTLC010000127.1:2060-7795 GCA_964438395.1 uncultured Candidatus Scalindua sp. | reverse complement strand
CGAACCCTCTTCATACATGTCATTAGATTTGATGCGAAGTGCTTCTGTCTCAAACGGCCCGTTTTTGTTAGTAGAAGCATATACTACATATTCAACATGATCTGACTCATCGGAAGAAGCCGGCCACCTTAGCGTTATACTCTTGCCACTGTCATTTGGAGTATCAAAGGCCTGAAATTCAGAATTACCTCCTCCCATGGCAAATGCAGTAGATGTACATGAAAGAAATAATAATGATAATAAAAATATAGTTAATATTTTATTCATAAGAAAAAATAATTAAAGAATTTAAGGATTCAGGAATTCAAGGATTAAAAACCAATTCTCAATCCTTAGATCACATAAACATTCATTCCATTTTATAATTTCGTAAGTACTTTCTAAAACCCTTAATCTGTTTTCTACAATCACCTGCAAGATTGTAAACGTTTTTTGAATTCTGATTGATCTATGTATCCACAATCCAGAGCACGATATAATTGGGATTGAACTTCACCACTTGACCTTTGAGAATAACCTAAAAAGCGAATAAACTCACGTGTTGAACCGTCATCAAATCCCTCAGCAATATTATCCATTGTAGAACCGGCAGATTTCCACATCTGATCTTTTAGGGCAAGATCTCTTTTGAATTTAACTTTATTAATTAGTTCATATACTGCGCTACATAATTCCTTTGATTTTTGCCAGCATGGTAACTCCTCAAATTTCTTATAATTACCCAATATTATAATCCCTAAATTCCTAAATGCCCAAATACCTAAATTTATTTCATGTCTCAATAGCTTCAATATTTGCCCGTGGTACAATGACACTCCGGCCATCTGGGAATTCAACTTCCAACACCCTGGCCTTTGCTTCTGTTTCTATCGTCTGCAGTTCACTTGGTAAGGTTTTAACTTTGCCAAGCACTCCGAAATTAGGATTCCTTATTATGCGGACCTGATCACCTATAGAGATTCCAGCAGATTCATTGTCTTCAGTTGATCTATCTCCAGCAGGCTTCCCGGCAGTGTCTTCAATGTTATAGGGTACTATGATTTCAGGCCTGACCACACCGGCTCTAATTTGTGTAGCACCGTTTATAGATGCAACAGAACCTGCTCTATGCTTAAGCATCTCAAATGTCTTCTGTGCCATCCTGATTTGACCGAAACCTTCAGTTATAATAATTGTTATATTAATATCTTCTGATCCTGTAATTGCAACACCTAAGTCATAGCCAAGGAGTTCATTAATATCTTTATCACGAATTCCACCTACAACGATGCCTTTAACACCGGTATCCAGTGCCTTTTTGATTGCTTCAAAATAGATGATTGAACCGCCGGCAATTATCTTGTCTCTGTGCTCTTCTTTTATGTCCTCCGGTTTTAAAATATCATCCGGAGAGTTGACGATGACCTGTAACTCACCGGTAGTCTCACCTCCTATACCAAAGATACCTTGAATAAAAGTGGCATTCGTCTCTATTACTACACCCTCGTTTTCTATGGTCTCCACAACCTTACCATCAATATATGCGCTTATCTGGACTGGCTTAGGAGGCTCTCTCAATAAGACCTGACCTGTAATGTCTGAAATACTTTCAATAATTCCAGTGATAGGGGAGAGGCAGATAGACTTAAACATTTTTATAAATGGACTGGTCTCTGCTATTGGCTCATCTTTTACTACACTGTCACCCTCTTTTTTTAACATGTTCTTGCGCAGATCGTTCGGCAGGATGGCAAGACGGTTTATTACGTTTACAGAATGGACTTTCCCCGGCAGGTTTGTCCTGGCCACAATATCATCAGATTTAACCATATCTCCTTTTTTAACAATCACATCACCGGGAAGAGGAAGGTTTCTATCTTTTCTTATTTGTAATTTGTCAGCCAGTCTTAAGCCTGGCGTGTATGCATGTGTCATCTTTAAACCTCTTTGTTATATTGTTTCACTCAGGATAAGCATCGAAGGCTCTGTTCCACTTCGAAAGTACTTTGCCTATCGGCTCCTTGCCTTTGCTGCCGTCAAGGTCAAGCGGTCTGCCGCGTGCATCTATAACGAGACCAACAACGCCACCAGTAACCTCTTTTGTTATTTTCTGACCTTTACCATCACCCAGATCAAATTGCCTGGCCGGTGTTACCTCAACCTCTGCCTTTTCTCCTTCTCCCAAAGCAAAAACCTTAATCTCCCCAAACAGAAGTGATTCTTCCTGTTTCTTACCATCGGGGTATGTAATTACACAGTCCAGGCATAGAGATCCATGCTTTCCGGAATTTATCAAAGAGATACATGGTCCGAGATAGATCAAACAATCTTTCTCAAATACCTCTGTCGCAGCTTTCTCATTTATCGTTGAGAGTACTCCAAGATGCGGCATCATAAATATACTGTCTACCGCTATCATAGTAACACCCTGAGGCTGAAAGGCATCAATCATCATCATCATTGCCTGGGACCTTCTAGGTGCATGCGATAGAACACCGCCGCTGCCGACGACAAGATCAAGGCTGTTCATTTCAATAAGTGTTTCCTCGTCCGCAGCCCGATCAAATGATTCTGATATATCCTTCTGTTTCTGAACTCCTTTCAGTCCGACAGCAAGCGCCTTGTGCTGTACAAATGAAAGCCTCAACGCCTCTCTTGCTATGGCGTGTTCAAGTATAAGATCTTCAAGCAGCTGAGGAATGGTAGTGGGGCGAATCATCTTGTTCTTTATCCTGTTGCGAATGTCCGCTTCCTCAATTTCAAAAGGGAGCCATTTCATAATGTTTTCAATGCCGGTTTCCGCAATAACATTTGATATGCTGTAACTCATCCCGAAGTTAGCGCTCACAGTACGATTGAAGACTCCATCAAAGACCGAGAACACATCGGTAGTCGCACCGCCTATGTCAACACCGACTACGTTGATATTATCTTTCCTGGCAGCTGTCTGTATCATCTCACCAACTGCACCCGGAGTCGGCATTATCGGGATGCCGGTCCATGCCATCAGATTCTTATATCCCGGAGCGTGTGCCATTACATGTTCTAAAAACAGGTTTTGTATCTCCTGTCTTGCTGGACCAAGATTTTCTCTCTCCAGCAATGGCCTCAGGTTATCAGTTATTCTTAATGCGGTTTTGTCCTTTAAAACATCACTGACCCTGTCTTGTGCCTCTTTATTACCGGCATATATAACGGGAAGTTGGAATGTCATACCCAGTCGCGGCCTGGGATTAGCCGCGCCTATAAACTCTGCCAGTTCGACAACATGTGATACAGTTCCTCCGTCTGTTCCACCTGACAGCAGTATCATGTCCGGACGTAGATCTCTTATTCTTTCAATCTTTTCATGAGGCAGGCGCTTGTCGTTAGATGCTATTACGTCCATAACTATTGCACCCGCGCCTAAAGCCGCCTTTTGTGCACTCTGTGCAGACATTGTCTTCACTGCGCCTGCAACCATCATTTGAAGGCCGCCACCGGCACTACTTGTAGATATGTATATATCGACGCCCGTATCACCTTGTGCAGGCGTAATGATTTTCTCACCATCAAGTATCTTCCTGCCGGACAACTCTTCAAGCTCGGCAAAGGCATTGAGCACACCTCTTGTTACGTCTTCGAAGGGAGCTTCGACGGTTGTTGGCGCTTCGCCCCGGAAGGTTTGTCTATATTCGTCGCCTTTTTTCTCAATAAGAATTGCTTTAGTTGTTGTACTGCCGCAATCAGTGGCAACGATTATATTAAGATTTTCGATCATTTTGATTTGTCTTTTGTTCAATCTCTTTTATGAGAAGGTCTATGACTTCTCTTTTCTCTAGAATGGTAGCCAGTTTATCATATTCTACTTTTGTAAAAAAACGTGAAATAATCGGTTTAAAGAAGACCATGGCCTGGCTACCTACAAAGTTTAAAGGCCTGACAGATTCAAGGAACATAATAGCGGGCACAGACATATTTCTCCTGACTACAAAGTCTGCCAGCTTTCTGATCAAATCAGTGTCACAATCCTCAAGCCTGGCACCATCAGTTGCAAATGCGTGCTTAAGACCATCAATAATCTTTTTTAATTCTGCCATTTATTGATTACTCAATTGTAATTTACCTGCACACCAATAAGTTCAATAGATGTTTTGATTAGGGATTGAAGACGATCCTGCTACTGCCTATATTGCCCTCATAATCTAATGCGTTGATTACGATGGTATGTTCACCAGAAGAGATGTAGGGGATTGTAAGGAGGAATGTCTCTTCTGTTGAGTCGAAAATCTTGTCTTCCGGAAATGCAGTCTGCCAACCTCCTGAGTCTATAGAATATTGGATGTCTGTTATATTACACATTCCATCCCTTGCAGTGCCGGAGACTGTTACGGTATAACCGGGACTGCCGAGACTGTCTTTAGCGTCGGACTCAATAACCGTTTTAAGGTTTAATACTACCGGTCTTGTATTGTCTATGAGAAAGCTGTCACTCTCTACTTCTTCCTTCAGTGCAAATTCCATTGGATTATCAAGACCATCACATGCTGTGATTCTCGCTTGATAGTATCCATCAGGTATTCTATTTATGTTCCAACAGAATTCAGTTACTTCTTTAACATTTCTTTTCAGACTCTTCCACTTGTTTTCATCAACACTCTTATATTCAAGATTAAACTCCAATCTATCATTATTAGGATCCTCCGCTTCCCAGATTATCAGTTTCCTGGGTTCGTTTGTGGCCGTTTTATGATTTTTATGACTGCTCTCCAGATATAGATCATCAGGTGAGAGGGGAGTTGTCTGCTGCATGTTTACGGAGTTGTTATTGCCTGTCTCATCAACAGCAAAGTGCCTTGGAGTAGTAACCTCAACTCTCCTTATCACCGGTGGCTGGTTTTGTGGCAGGTAAGCGATGCTGACGTTATCAAGCGACGGTGTAATCCCGGCATTGTCAGTCGTAAGGGTAGCACGGTATTGGATAAAGCGGGCCGAAGGGCTTTTTATCTTCTCCCCATTTGAATGGTATCCCATTGCCCAGTCACTCCATGTATTATCCGGTTTTCTATTATTTCCAGACCTTGTAGAGAGTGTGATATTTGTTTGAGATGGAGTTTTTCCTTTCCATGATATACATCCCCACGAAGAGAGATATGTTGTATCATGAACCACAGATTCATAGGTGCCTTCACGAGAGTACGCTTTTGACAATTGATACACGTTAGCGTTATTACCGGTTGCCATGTAATTGACTCCGTCTTTATATGAAAGAATATCTAAAACCTGAGATTCTTTGAAATCATAAAGCATGCTGGCTTCATAGTTGGTATTAATCTTAAACAATGCTGCTTTGTTCCCTGTACCAACAAGAATTTCATTGTTGTCATCAATTGCCATACAAAGCACAAAGCCTTCTACAGCAAAGATCCTTCTTACCCTTCCATCTTTATCGATTCGGTATATAGTGTTCATTTCAGGAATCGCAGGCACTTCCCTTATTCCGTTCTCAGCATAGGCATTACTCTTTAGAGGCAGGGCAGCTGCTTCAATATCATTTTCAGACAGAAAATCATTCAGCCAGACATCGGTTGGATCAGCGGGAAAATTTTCCATGAGTAGCTGTAGCTGAGCTTCCGGTTGTGCAGGTTGTGCGGGTGTGCGAAGCACCGGCGGTGGGCCGGATGAAGTCCCTGCATATAAAACACCATTATTGTCAATAGCCAGACAATGAATTTCATCTTCATCTGCATCATAAAGGACAGAGGCATTTCCATTTG
>CAYTLC010000127.1:0-1960 GCA_964438395.1 uncultured Candidatus Scalindua sp. | reverse complement strand
ATCTCTCCTTCGCCCTTAGATGTGATCCGGTATATCCTGCCGTGAGGTAAGGTGCCAGCGTAAATATTTCCTGTAGTATCTATAACAAGGGCTTGAACGTGTAACTCGGGAGTCTTGAAATATTCTATGACTTCTCCATCATGGCCTACCTTAAATATGGAACCCGGATTACCGGTACCGGCAAATAGTGAATCAGTACCGTCTGCCACCAGGGACCAGACATATGTAGCAGGTATTTCATTAATTTTATTTTTCCCGGGTGATAATGTAAATCTCCCAAGACTATTTACCGACACATTCTGCAATTTTCCCTTTGAAATGTCTACTGGGTCAGTATTTGCCCACATTTTAGTGGTAACCGCGTAGGAAAGTTGTGTATCTAATGTGAAGAAAGTAAAGGCCATCAAGATGATGGCGAATGTGTAATTTCTATAGGATTTTATCATTAATCAGTAGAGTGGACAGTTCCCACCAAAATTTAAAATTTAACTCTCATTATTTACAAACAGATTGATAGTCTGTTTGCCGTTGATAAGCCATTCAGTTGGAATTCGTTTAACCATCTCACTCCACAACGGGGTGACACCACTTTGATTTGACAGGGACATAATGCTTAAGACAGAATTTGGCAGCGATGGAAAATCTTCACCCATATATGTCAGACCTTTTCTATTTAATCTAATTTTGACGATTATGTTATTATTACGCTCCCCATCTTCAAAATGATCTATTAATTGTTCAAAGCTTGATGGAGAAAAATGTCCCGGTGCACTTGTCATCTCCAGCATCTTACTATTCATAGCATCACATATTATTACCTGTATACTGCTCCCGGGAGCAACGTCGTCAGGTATCTTAATTTTCACCGGTATTGAAGTATGGTCCTGCGTATATGGTTTTAATCTGACATCTATGAGTATCTCCTCTCCCGGAGAGACCCATTTATTACTAACCCTGACATTATCAATAAATGCAACACTATTCTGCTCTGAAATGTTGGCAACTAACTTAATAGATTCTATTTCAGCTGTTTTGAATTCATTATTGAGTAGCATTGTGATTGGCTCAATAACGTTGTAGATTGGAAACCAGGATGGGCCAGAATCAAAATATTCGTTTTCTATTCTGACAGGCTCTTTCCTGCCGGCAATACCAATATCAAGCTTCAACGTCATTGACTTGTCTCCGACAGTTTTTTCGGTAGCGAGTAGTGCGTTCTCAACTGCCATTTGTACAAGAAGAGGCGTCAATATCCTGTCATGAACAATCTCAAAGTTGTACGTAACATTTAAAGATCCTCGTATTTCTGTCTGGCAGGGAATCATCTGGGTATACTCGCCAATTTTGCCGGCAATAGCAGATCTCCTGTCCTGTGTGATCCTTCCAATGATCTTACCGGGTGATGCCATTTTGGTTGAGGTGTCCCGGCTTGCAAGTACTGTATGAACCACTGCCGTGGCCATCGGAAGATCTGTGCTTCCAATTTGAATTATCGGATGACCAAACGCGAGAATGTCATTGCCATCTCTGTATGTTACTGTTCCGATAGCAGAAGCGCTCAAATCACCCCTGATTATTTCGACTGCAACAGCTGAACCTGGCATGAAGTTATTCAGATCTTCAGGTACACCGTTTTCACTGCTGCTGCTGTGAAGAGAAAACCTGCCAATTTTTCCGAATAGGGGACTCATTCTGGTCAGACTTTGATGA
The DNA here is from genome assembly GCA_964438395.1 of uncultured Candidatus Scalindua sp. Lineage (GTDB taxonomy): Bacteria > Planctomycetota > Brocadiia > Brocadiales > Scalinduaceae > Scalindua. The sequence continues at coordinate 250 of CAYTLC010000127.1, read as the reverse complement.
TCGAACCCTGAGACAATTAAGGGAGTTTGAATAGGTACAAGGTCAAGTATATATGGATGTTGGGAATTGGCATTCTCAAACAATTCATCATCACGCAGCAAACCATAAGGTTCTAAATTGGCTACTAAATCCGGATCTTGTCTATTCAGTGACGTGCTCCATACATTGTCATTACCGGTATTAGCACTGTTTCTGTTTCGTTTGTCAATTTCCAGTACGTCCGTCATTGCCCTTATAGGGGTTACTCCCG
>CAYTLC010000126.1:3006-7862 GCA_964438395.1 uncultured Candidatus Scalindua sp. | reverse complement strand
CAACATTTAATATAGCAGATTCTCTAATATGTGTGGGAGTTGGACTGATTCTTTAAGAAACGTTGTTTACAAAGAAGAATTTGCCGAAGTAAGATCCTGATATTTTTTCAATAAACTGAGATTAATCCTACCTGGTTTTCCTGTGGCTATTTTTCTTCCGTCTATATTCGCTACTGGAATTATTTCTGCAGCAGTTCCCGTCAAAAAGCACTCATCAGCATCAAACAAATCTTCCTGTGTCATCTGCTCTTCTTTTACTGTGACACCTGCTTCATTTGCAAGTTCAATAACAACGTTTCTCGTTATTCCTATCAGAATTCCTGCAGAAACTGGAGGTGTAATAATCTCGCCATTTTTTACTATGAAAATATTGTCTCCGGTACATTCTGCCACATAACCGTCAGTATTTAACATGATACCTTCAGCCGCACCGGCGTTAAGACATTCAATCTTTGCAAGAATATTATTAAGATAATTCATGGATTTTATTGTAGGACTGAGTGCTTTGGAATGATTACGAATTGTCTGAACGATAATTGCATCAAGACCATTTTCGTATAGCTCTTTAGGGTACAACTGGATGGTATCTGTTATAATTATGATCTGTGACGTTTCACAATTGAAAGGGTCAAGGCCGAGTTTTCCGACTCCCCTGGTTACAATCAGCCTTATATAAGAGTCTTTTAAACTGTTAGCTTCCAAGGTATTTATAACGGCTTCTTTCATAGCATCTTTGGTCAACTGTATTTCAAGAGAAATAGCTTTTGCGGAATCATAAAGTCTGTCGATATGTTCTGTAAATTTGAATACAGAGCCATTGTAACATCTAATCCCTTCAAAGACTCCATCACCATATAACAGACCATGATCAAAAACAGAGACCTTCGCCTCGTCTTTTGGATATAACTTCCCGTTTATGTATACCTTAGGCTCCACCTGCAATAATGCTCCATTTAGTTACTGGAATAATCAACAATCCTGCCATCAGCCATCCTGATTACACGACCAGCAGTTTCTGCAAACCTCTCATCATGAGTAACAATCACCACGGTCTGCTTCGTCTTTTCGTTCAAATCCCAAATCAGTTTCTGAATTTCACGCCCCGATTTTGTATCAAGATTGCCTGTAGGCTCATCACATAACAATATCTCCGGGTCATTCATTAAGGCCCGAACAATTGCCACTCTCTGCTTCTCTCCACCTGAGAGTTCATTTGGCCTATGATTTATTCTATTTCCAAGACCTACACGGTCCAAGAGCTCTGACGCTTTTTCTGTGTAGTCTTTTTTAGATACTGTCTTGAAAAATTTTCTGCCGATCAGGCGAGGCATCAGAACATTTTCTAATGCATTAAAATCCGGCATAAGATGATAAAACTGAAATACAAACCCGAATATCCTGTTCCGCTTTTCAGCTAATTTTCTCTGCCCAATAATACTTAGGTTTTCACCCTTAAAACTTACATGACCTGAAGTTGGCGTATCTAATATGCCCAGGATATGAAGGAGTGAGCTCTTGCCTGCACCTGAAGCCCCTAAGACAATTAATATCTCTCCCTTTTTTACGTCCAGATTAACCTTGTCGAGCACCCGAATAGATGATTTGCCAATTGTATATTCCTTACTAATCTCTTTGGCACTCAGGTAATTGTCAGCAATATCTTCTGTCATCTCTTAAAGCTATTCAAATAATTTAGTGTTTAGAGAATTCAAAACAGGCAACCCTCCCCTACCTTATCAAGATTGTTGCCGCAGCAGTGGGAATAAGATCACATCTCTAATAGAAGTACTGTTTGTCAGTATCATTACCAGTCTGTCAATCCCAATTCCTAAACCACCGGCAGGTGGCATCCCATATTTAAGTGCCTTTAGAAAGTCTTCGTCTATCTTTCCCTCTGTATCATTTCCAGCTACCTGTTCATGGAAACGCTTGCCTTGTTCAAGCGGCTCATTGAGTTCTGAATAGGAATTAGCAAGTTCCATTGTCGCAATGTACATTTCAAATCTTTGTGCAAGATCAGGATTATCATCGCATGCCTTTGTTAACGGACAAATGCTGACCGGGTAGTCAATAACAAATGTCGGATTCCACAGCTCTTTTTCAACAAGCTCTCCAAAAATATGCTCAGCAATAACATCCTTGTGAACACCATTAACATCCATGCCTAATTCTTTGCCCTTCGCTTTCAACCCCTCTTCATCGTTTAAGTCAACTGAAGCATATTTGGACAATAGCTCAGAAAATGTACTCCTCTGCCATGGAGGAGACAAGTCTATCGTTCGTTCACCATAAGGAACCTCAAAGGTTCCATATAGATCGTGCGCCAGGCCGGAAATCAGACTTTCAGTTAGCTCCATCATTCCATTATAGTCACTATATGCCTGATAGAGTTCCATCATCGTAAACTCAGGATTATGCCGTGTCGAGAGGCCCTCATTCCTGAAATTACGGTTAATCTCGTAAACTCTTTCCATGCCTCCAACAAGCAATCTCTTTAAATACAATTCAGGTGCTATTCGCAAAAAGAGCTCCATATCCAGGACGTTATGGTGAGTGATAAAAGGCTTTGCCACCGCCCCCCCCGGGATGGATTGCATCATAGGAGTTTCAACTTCAACGAACTTTCTCTTATCAAGAAAAGTTCTGATTGATTTTATAATGTTAGATCTCTTCAAAAAAAGATCCATCACATCATCATTTGACGAGAGGTCAATGTAACGCTGCCTGTACCGGATCTCGACATCCTTCAAACCATGCCATTTTTCTGGTGGCGGAAGCAGGGCTTTGGAAAGCACTGTAATGTCGTCAGCGAATACTGTTATTTCACCGGTCCTGGTTTTAAGTACTCCACCTTCTACACCGATTATGTCTCCCAGATCCAGCAAGCGAAAAATTTCATATTTTTCTTCACCCACGGTATTCATCTTCACATAAACCTGAAGTTTACCGGTCCAGTCCTTTATGTGAAGGAATGAAGCCTTACCTTGGCGCCTCATGGTCATTATCCTGCCGGCACACTTTACCTTCTTCCCCTCTTCCTCTTCCGAGTAATTCTCTATTACTTCGTTCAAAGGTGTGGAATTGTCATAACCTGCACCATAAGGATCAACACCCTTTTCCCTGAGTTTATTTAATTTTTCAATTCTGGTTTGTTCAAGAGTTTCCAATTGAGTTCCTCTAACGACAAGCACAACAATGTCTTACATTCTTTGCTATTGTCTTTTCTAATGATGAGTTTTGGAGATATGATGAGATAATATGAGAGTTAAACTTAAGAGAATATTTTATCAACAAAGAACATGCTGTCAAGATAAAATGCGAATTGAAGCTGATAGCAACGAAGGGTTGCGTTTCTCCTTGAATATATGATTTAAAACTATTAATATTGCCGAAATGGATCAAGGGTTTTCCAAGAAAGAGCGGTTACTAAAGCGAAAAGAATTTCAGCTGGTTTTTGATAAAGGTGATAGATTCGGGAACACTCAGCTTAAGATATATGCGCTGTCAAATGGCAGCTCTGTCTCCAGGCTTGGCCTGGTCGTAGGAAGGAAATTTGGCAATTCACCCAGGCGCAATAGATTTAAACGAATCCTTCGGGAAGCATATCGATTAAACAAGAACTTGTTAAACAACGGTGTAGACATTGTAGTAATTCCGAGACCAGGGTTAACAGAACTCTCACTAAATGCCATCGAAGAGGGATTTAAAGTAATCCTGGTACAGATTGGCGATAAGCTGAAAAAATGAAATATTTAATTGTTAAATTCATACGTGTATACCAGATAATCCTGTCGCCGATCACACGCCCATCATGCCGTTTCTACCCGACATGTTCACAATATGCGGTAGAGGCAATTGAAAAAAAAGGTATTGTTGTAGGAGTATTGAAGAGTATCTGGAGAGTTATCAGGTGTAATCCTTTTGGCGGATCAGGATACGATCCTGTTAAATAAAATGATTAATACAGATAGTAAAATTATCGAGTGTGTACCAAACTTCAGTGAAGGACAGAATGCTGATATCATAGACAAAATTGCATCGTCTGTACAATCAACCCGGGATGTTAAGCTCTTGAATGTTGAACCTGACAGGGACTACAACAGAACGGTAATCACCTTTGCCGGAGAACCACTCCATGTAAAAGAAGCTGCATTTAAAGCAATATCTACTGCATCTGATCTGATAGACATGTCACGGCAAAAGGGAGAGCACCCAAGGATAGGTGCAACTGATGTATGCCCTATGATACCTGTCGCTAATGTTACAAAAGATGAATGTGTAAAATTATCAGATGAACTGGGAAAGGACGTAGGCGAGAAATTATGCATTCCTGTGTATTTATATGAAAACACTGCCAGGTCAGCAGAAAGAAGAAACCTTGAAAATATCAGAAAAGGCGAATACGAAGGACTGGAACAGAAACTGAAAGATTGGATACCTGATTACGGACCCGCAGAATACAATGAAAAGGTCAGAAGATCCGGTGCCACAGTAATAGGGTCGCGATTTTTCCTGATTGCCTATAACGTAAACCTCAATACCAGGGACGTGAGCATAGCAAACGAGATAGCGAAGAAGGTAAGAGAATCTGGTTCTATGATAGCTGACGAGACAGGTACTAAAAAGAGGATTCCAGGACTTTTGAAGTGTGTAAAGGCGATAGGAGTAGAACTAAATGAGTACAACATAACACAAGTTTCCCTGAACCTGACTAATTACAAAGAAACCTCCATGCACGAAGTATTTGAATCCATAAAGGCTCAGGCCAAAGTACATGGTATAGAGGCAACCGGAAGTGAAGTGATTGGCCTTGTTCCAAAAGAGGCCCTGATAGAAGCCGGTGCATTTTACACTGG
>CAYTLC010000126.1:0-2906 GCA_964438395.1 uncultured Candidatus Scalindua sp. | reverse complement strand
TTAATAAAATCGCTCAATGTACTTTCTGCTATAGAAAGGATGTCTTCAGGTTCTTTACAAATAGACTGCGCTTCCGTCTTGAACATCGACAAAAGCTCCTCTACTGTAAATTTGGCACTATTACCTGTATTATTCTGTTCATACATTGTCATCTACCTCCATGAACAACAAGTTCCTTACAACCAACTACTATAATTATCGACACATCTAAGTAAAACTTAACAAAAAAAACCTCTTATAGCCTTTATTTTTGCCCTTAAAGATGTGTTATTATATAATTGACATCTTTATTAAGGTTTGTTAATCTGCAGATCTGTTAGCCAATACCATACTAAAAGAGTAAAAACAAGAAATTGATGTTACTTTTTTTCGTACTATATAAACTTTATCCACGTCATACTGGGAGTCCCGCAACGGTATATTTGGCCTTTGCTTTCGGTTTCATTGTGATCATTTTCGCAAGCTTCGGTATTGAAAAGCTGTGGTCGAAGTACCTGAACATAAAGATCGTAAAATCGTTCCTTTTTCCGGGTACTATAATTCACGAACTAAGCCATGCCTTCCTTTGTCTGATTACCGGCACTACCATAAAAGATCTTAATATTTTCAGGATTGAGAATAGTGGTGGTTTTCAACACGACAGGCCAAAAGCCCCATATCTCTTTGATTTTTTCATAGCAATATCTCCTATCTTTGGCTGCGCTTTTGTCCTGGTTTTAACTTCTATTATCCTCGGAAATCCCATTAAGGTGAGTGAATCCTTACCGAATGAGATGTCGTTTTCCATGTCGCTGGTATTTGATTATGCAAGAAACTTCCTGGATATGATAAGGCTGACACTTAGTGCATTCTGGAAAATCGGATTCCATAGTATAAGCTCTATTTTATTCATAATTGCATCTATCATCTTCACTGTATCTATGGCGCCGCATAAGCGTGATATAAAGTATATAGTGTTGGGTTTTATTATCCTGGGAACAATTTTGTTTTTCCTTGAGTTATTTGGGGTGTCACTACTTGGTTATAAATGGTGGGACCAAGCGCTGGAAGACTCCTGGAGAATAGTCACATATATCATTTCACTATTGTTAACCATCCTCTTTATAACTTCCATAATAATTGGCATTATAAAGGGAATCAGACTGACCTTTGGTCATAAAAGCTGATGGAAGATATAATCCATTACTCCTGCCTCAACCCGCCATTCGGCCCTGTCTTTGTTGCAAAAACATCTAAAGGTATCTGCTTTATTAATCTTTCAAAAATCTCTGAGGCCGGATTCAAATCGCTCCTAAGAAAAAAATTCAGAAAAAAGCCGATCAGAGATGACGAAAAGCTGAGGAATGTAATAAATGAGCTGCTTGATTATTTCAACGACAATAAAGTAAATTTCAAATCTTTATTAGACTTAAGAGTAGGAACAGTATTTCAAAGAAAGGTTTGGAATAAAATAAGTGAAATACCTTACGGAGAGCTCAGGTCATATAAATGGATCGCCAGCGAAATAGGCAATATAAACGCAGTCAGGGCAGTGGGAAATGCGGTCGGGAAGAATCCTGTACCTCCAATAATTCCGTGTCATCGTGTAATACGTACGGATGGAAAACTTGGAGGATTTTCGTCAGGAATTCCCCTGAAGAAGTGGCTCTTAAGATTAGAGAAATCATCCATACCAGACCAGTGAATGACACCGAGATAATCAGGAGTTGATTAGACAAGGCATGAATAAATGGCGGAGAGGCCGGGATTCGAACCCGGGGTACCGCTATAAGCAGTACAATGGGTTAGCAACCCACCGCTTTCAGCCGCTCAGCCACCTCTCCGATAACGAAAAGAAAATATCTCTTTTGTCCTGTATAACGTTGTGAGCCAAAGTACGTCTTTTTGTTTTGGCGGAGGGAGTAGGATTCGAACCCACGGTCCCGTTGCCAGGACTGCAGTTTTCAAGACTGCCGCCTTCGTCCACTCGGCCATCCCTCCTGAAAAACCGCTTTTATCAATCTGAACCTCTCAAATCATGAAAGATCTGACAAGGTTGAGTTTAAACGTTTGTAATCTAAGTTACTCTAAGTTGTCCCACTTACAGACTTCTTCGAGAACCGTCTTTGCTACATATATTGGAGTGTTGTCCTGCATAGCCAATGCAATCGCATCACTTGGCCTTGAATCAATTTCTAAAGGAGTACCATTTTGCTTAATGACTATCTTCGCATAAAAAGTATTATTCTTCAGATCACTGATTTCTATCCTGTCAACACCCCCACTTAACTGCATTATCACACTTGATAGTAAGTCATGTGTAAGCGGTCTTGGCGTTGGTATCTCTTTAACCGCTCTGTCAATGGCCCATGCCTCATGCAAACCTATAACGATAGGAAAACTTCTTTGTCCGCCCTTTTCTTTAAGAACAATTATCTGATGGTCGCTTGTTTCAGATATCATTATCCTTGATAATTCCATGTGAACCATCACATTATTTTCCTCAAAAAAGATTGATAATACCTCAAAAATTCTAACACACTCGGTATCTTTGTCAACATTATTTTAAAATTCGAAAAAGCAAATCAAATTAAAGCCAGTGTGAAAATTACGCCCTGTTCACTCTCCTTAATTGTCCTATTCGTAGTGTTGATTTAACTACTACTTGCGCAAAATTTATTGACACTAAATTTGGTGACTGCTATACTTCCCATCATTTCACCTGCCTCATTTGAGCGATATTTATAATACCCTAAGCGAATGTTAATAAAAGCAATAATACTGGGACTGATACAGGGCTTAACAGAATTTTTACCGATCAGTAGCTCTGGCCATCTCGTAATATGCAAGGGTTTCCTGGATGCTGAAACCCAGGGTGTTATTTGGGAAATAGCGTTACATTTCAGTACACTATTGGCCATTTTCTG
>CAYTLC010000125.1:0-7934 GCA_964438395.1 uncultured Candidatus Scalindua sp. | reverse complement strand
AAGTTGAGTAGAGGCTTCTTTTTCTATACATTATTTTGTCAGCAATTGTATGTTAATTATAATCTTCCCGAAGATGCTGAATAATATATTATATAGATCAGTTAAAATCTATATAATTCTGTACATCTTGTACATGCCGGGTATCTCTCCTCTTTCTTTGTGATTTTCCTAAAGCGCATGTATTTTTCATTATTCCATATTTTACGGAAGGGTTCATTTCTTACGTTGCCCGGAGAGAAATTCAGTGACTGGCAGGGTCGTACCGTACCATCGGGGAATATATAAGAGACCATCCATGGGCTGATACATTTTTTGCCATAGCCGGAAGAGGTAAAATCAAACTCAGTATAATACTTCCTGACCTCTTCATTAGTGAAATTCGGGTAAAAGGCAATCTTTACTTTAGAATTTTTTTTGTCGATCTCCTCTTTTTTCCTGATAAGAAGCTCAACATCAATATCAGGCAGGCTGTCCCTTACAAAACCTTTCCAATCTTTACAAACCATCCCGTAGTAGCCCTTAAAAATTTTATTGTGCTGGCGATACATCTCTTTGCTCAGGAATATCAGATGATGGAATGTGATTGAGCTCGCCGTTAGCTCCTCCGCAATACCGATCAGCTCATCAAGCCGTTTGTAATTAATCTCAAATATTGTGCTTGAGATATTTACGACAGGCTTATTTAGTCCGGACTTCTTTTTAATATCTCTAATTAATCTGAGGCCTTTGATCGCCTTGTCAAATGTGCCTTTTGCACCTCGTACCTCATCATGTACTTCGCGCGGACCATCCAGTGAAAATATAATTTCGTCAACGCCCAGATTGATTATAGCGTCTGCGTGCTTTTCCAATAATATTCCATTGGTAATTATATTGCAGCGCATACCCTCTTCCTTTATGCGGGAGACTACCTTTTCCCAATTTGAATACAATAGGGGCTCTCCACCAAAGAGTGTTACATTTGGTTTGAATGTTTTTATGTCGTTTATAATTTTATCTATTTCATCAAGTGATAGCTCGTCCTTTAGCTCTTTGGGTGACAACTCCCTGGATGTTCCTGAGGGGCCCCACTGGCCGCACATCTTGCATCTAAGGTTGCACCGGTAAGTGAGGAAAAGATCAACCGTTTCCGGATAATGGCTGTATCCATCGTGAATTGCGTAGGATGCATAAGATAGCAGCCGCTGTGTAAATGCCTTCCATGCATAACCGGGCTGGGTAATTGATTTGGAAAGGTTTCTTTTTAAATTACGTAGTTGAATCATCTTTTTCCACTAAGTAGTTTCCCATAATCAAGCAGTCTATACCGGTAGAGAAAAAACAGCGGATAGCCTCTTTTGGCGTAGTAACTACAGGCTCTCCTGCCACATTAAATGAAGTGTTAAGCACAATTGGGATACCGCTGATCTCCCCAAAATTTTTAATTACATCATAGAAAAGCTTATTGTACTTCTGATCAACCGTTTGAACCCTTGCGGTTCCGTCTGTATGGGTAACAGCGGGAATCAGTTTTCTCTTTTCCGGCTTAACATCACAGATAAAGAGCATGAAAGGTGATTCATGATCAAAGTCAAAAAAGTCTCCGGATAACTCTTTTAATACCGCAGGTGCAAAAGGACGGAAATCTTCCCTGTGTTTAACATACTTGTTAACTATGTCCTGCATATCGCTGCTCGTTGCATTTGCCAGGATACTTCTGTTACCCAAGGCACGCGGGCCCCATTCTGCCCTTCCCTGGAACCACCCGATAATCTTCCCATCGTTTATTAATTCAGCACATTTTTTAGCAATGTTTTGGTGGTGTGTATACTTCAGCTTATCAAGATCGAGTTCAGCCTTTATCTCTTCATCTGAATATTCAGGTCCCCAGTATGCATGCCTGATAACAAAATTCCTGTCATTCCCCAACATGGTATTGTAAATATAATAGGCGGCGCCAAGTGCCGTGCCGGCGTCATGCGCTGCAGGTTGTACAAAGACATTTTCAAAAGGAGAATCCTGCAGTATCCTGGAGTTCATTGAACAGTTCAGACCGACACCTCCGGCAATACACAGGTTTTTCTCCCCGGTTTTCTTATGAAGATAGTTAGTAATGTGTAAGGTTGTATCTTCCAGTATTTTCTGAAGACTTGCCGCAATATCCATATGTCTCTTTTCGATCTCCTGGCCCCTGGTCCGAATCGGTCCGCACGCATCAATGAACCTCTTTGACATAAAACCTTCCCTCGATCCGGCACTTGCCCAATATGTGAAATAGTCCGGGTTCATCCGGTATTCCCCGTCAGGTAGTAATTTAACCATATCTTTAAAGAGATCAATGTATGCGGGTTCACCATATGATGCAAGCCCCATTACCTTGTATTCGTCATTTCCATGCTGGAATCCGAGATATTTTGTTACTGCAGCATAAAGGATCCCTAAAGAGTGCGGGAATTTAATCTCTTTAATCTTTTTGATTTTGCTGCCGGTGCCTTTACCCATTAATGTACTTGTCCATTCTCCCATATAATCCAAAGTGAGAATCGCAGATTCCTCAAATGGCGATGTGAGAAAGACACTTGCAGCATGTGTCACATGATGCTCCAGGTAATGTATCCTGGTGTTTTTGTTTTGTTTGAGTTGTCTCAGTTCGGAAAGGTAATGGCCTGTGCTGTTAATTTCATCGACAATATAACCAATAGAATAGAAGGGGGCTTTTGGAATTTTTAATATTCTATATGGTATCCTTTTAGATAGTCTTAAACATGGTTTATAACTGAAACCTATATGGTCAATATCTTTTAGCGTTATGTTTGCTGTTTTCAGGCAGTAGTCAATTGCCTTAAAAGCCATGCCGCTTTCATGCTTTCTTCGTGTAAACCGCTCCTCTTCAACGGCAGCAATTAACTCTCCGTCTTTTACTAAAACAGCAGCGGCATCCAGTGTGTAACCGCCTATACCAAGGATGTACAAAGTTTATCTCCTTTTTGACTATTGCTTAAAAACTATCCTTTTTAATTCCTGAAAGAATTTTGTGTCCTTGAGTGACATAATGTTCAATGCACCATCCAGTTTCTGCTTGAATATAAAAAAATTATCTGTCGTCTCTATGCCGATCCTTTTAAGTGCGAAGGTGTCAGAATTCTCATCGTTCATACCGTACACGTTGGAACATGCACACGTGTATTTATACTCCTTAACTATTTCCGTTATTGCATCATCAAAATCTGACCTTGTGCCAACCGGATAGGCAAACGAATCTATCCGGTTGCCAATCTGTGACTCCAGTATATCCTTAGAGCCTTTGATCTCTTTTATAATCTCTTCATTTTCTAAACCGGTCAATATTCTATGAGAAATTGTATGGGAACCAAATGAAATATTGTTACTCTTCATTTCACCTATTTGTAGCCGTGAAAGGTATTTGCGTCCTTTATCATTGACGAGATCACTTATCAGGAATATTGTCGCCGGAAAGCTATGCTTTTTGAGCAGAGGATAAGCGTTATGATAATTGTCACTATATCCGTCATCAAACGTAATTACTATAGAATCGGAAAGCTTTTCAATATCAGTTTGTAAATATTCTACTGCCTCTTCCAGTGAAATTACCTTATAATTTTCTTTTATATACTGCAGTTGCTTTTCAAACTCTTCAGGAGTAACGGTTTCATCGAGTTCGATTTCGTTACTGATGCTGTGATATGTCAGAATCGTTAACCCTTTTTTGTTTGTCTTGCTATTGTGCCCCGTACAAGCTGCAATGATACACACTGCAGTTTTAATAATCTTCTTCAGTAAATATCTTGGTGGGATAGCAGTCATAAATCAGATTGATTTAAATACGTTTATGATTTTTTCAATAGAGTTATCATCAAGATAGGGATGGGATGGAAGTGTTAACAATCTCCCGGCAATGTAAAGTGCGTTAGGAAATAACTCTTCCTCCATATCATATCCAAGGTCATATAAATGATGTACGGGTTTCAGGTACATTCTTCCGGTATCAATTCCACTGTCCCAGAGCGCTGCCTGTACTCTTTCCATTGCCTCTATCTCTTTAAAAACTACCGGCATATGGTTGAACACAGGAGTACTGTCTCCTGTTATCTTTGGTAATATTAAATGCTCGTTATCCTTTAATGCATTGTATAGAGCCATGCCTTTCTTCAGTCTTATTTCGTTGAATTCATCAAGCCTGTTAAGGAGGCCCATCCCGATTATTGCCTGAAAATCTGAATACTGTTTTGGCTCAAAACTGGCGTGTACTGTTGTATGTTTAAACGGGGCAATCATCTTATAAAACGGACCATAGATTACAGGTCTTGTTACTAATGAAAATGCTGTAAGGATGAACGGGATTTTTATCTTAAAGGAAGAGTCCTGTTCCGGAAGTAAATCTCTCTCCTCTTTTATGATTTTTGCAAGTTTGTCGGAGTTTGTTACGAGCATGCCACCGTTAAAAGTAGAGAAGTTTTTACCCCTGCATAAGCTGAAGCAGCCGGCATCTCCCAGAGTTCCCACCTTTTTGCCGCCTATTTTTGCCCCGGGTGCCTGCGCAGTGTCTTCCAGGACAAAGAATTCGTTTTCACCTGCAACTTTCAATAATGAATCTATCTTATGAGGAAATCCGAAATGATATATCGGTAAAACACATAACGTGTTGTCATTAATAACTTCAGGCAGGCGCTCTAAATCCATTGTGAAAGTATCTAAAGAACTCTCACAGAGTACTGGTGTTAAGCCGGCCTTCCTTATGGGCAGTACCAGGGTAGGAACAGTGTAAGCGGGTATAACTACTTCTTGTTTGTTTGAGAGTTTTTTCAGCGCCTTGAGGAATATATAAATGGAGGTAGTGCATTTGTTAAATGAAAAAGCATGGTTTGACCCCATGTACCTTGCAAACTCTCGTTCAAACTCCTCGATATAAGACTTGTTTCCGAAAAAAGATCTGAACCCTTTAGCTATTTCAAATATTGATAACGGAACTGCAGTAGTTGGAATCTTCTTTAGCAAACTGATAAATTCTCCTTCTTTGCGTGTAAGTATAAACGTGTTTCCGGCCGATCAGGAAACTCAGGGATTATAGACTAACTGCCGGATATATTCAAGCGGTCCCGGCAGATTTATAAAAAGATATTAAGCCGGTAATTACTGATATCCCGCCTTTACCAGGATTATTGGCGCAAACATTGTTATCGGGAATCCTATGGGTATTGTCTCTTTTATAACAAGACCCCTGGATGTTAAAACCGTGGTTAATTCCTTCAGCGAGTACGCGTTTAAAGTTACGTGAGTATCGTAAATCCACACAAATTTGAACCGGAGAAAAACAAACGGGTTTATCCTGTTTCGGATATCGAATATTATAAAACCATCCCGCTTACATACTCTTTCCATCTCTTCAAGCGCCTCAACGACGTCACTCTTAGTATGGAAATTGTAAAATGTATTTATGCAGATTGCTGCATCGATTGTTTTGTCAGGAAATGGTAGATGCTGTGCATATGCTTTCAAAAAACTGAATCTACCCTGTTTCCTCTTTGCAAAACTATTTTTTGCAATCTTCAGCGTCTCGTATTCAGTATCGATACCTATGCACCTGAGACTGTTCTGTTCTGCCGTAAGATTTTCATATAAGAGCCCATCTCCACAACCAATATCCAGTAACGAACCTTTACAGTTATTTATCAGCTCTCTCACTCTTGCCCTTATCTTGAAACGAAAAAGGTCAGATGTCAGGTTGCCTCTTTCATCAGGCTTTGCTAGGATATAACGGACCAGGTCCGAGACCGGACGTAAAATTTTACTAAACATATTTTCCTTTTTCCCTCTCTTTCAAGAGAGATTCAACTCCATCCCATACCATATCAGTAGAAATACTTTCCATGCATTCATGAGTTTTGCATGTATGTTTCAGGCAAGGACTGCAGGTGATATCCATGCCCGTAACTATACGGCTCCCGGATCTTGTATCATAGGGGCCGTATCGATAGGGGTTTTCAGGGCCAAACAGTACCACGTACGGTGTATTTATTGCATCGGCAATATGAAAAGGTCCCGTGTCATTTGAGACAAAGAGATGGACTCGTTCCAGGAGAGCGCCAAGTCTGCTAAGCGGTAGCCCAACTGCCAGGATAGGTTGAACATCCCTGAGATCATTGTTTATTTCATAAGCAATGCTATCATTATTTCCACCTGTAATGATGATCTGTGCTTTATATTTCTGGTATAGCCTTCTTCCTATCTCAACAAATCCCTCTGTTTTCCATTGCCTGGAGGGAACAAATGCTCCGGGTTGAAGTGCTACGATTGTACTGTTATCGTCAATACCAAAATCCACCATCCATTTATTTATGAATTCTCTATCTTCTTCTGAAATATAGAATTCCTGTTTTCTGTTTTTCGTTTCTGCACCTAACGCTTCGGCAATCAGCAGTTTTCGGTCAACCTCATGGATCTTTCCAAAAAGATCATCCTCTGCCTTAACATCCAGAAAGAATCCCTTTCCGTCAGAATTTCTACCGACTTTACTTTTTGTCCCTATACACATATAAAATATACATCTCAGCAAAGATGCTTTCCATGACTCTATCGCTTCCATATCAATCGCCATGTCAAACTTCTCTCTGCGCAACTCTAACAGTAATTTGAGATTCGAGAAAATTTGCTTATAGATAGGTTTTGAAGGTCCTTTGCTGAATGCTTCCTGTTTGAAGCTTATGCTTCGATCCGCATAGTGACTAATATTTATAGCCTGTGCAGTTCTTGGTACCGTAAGCAATACTATTTCACTGTCAGGAAATTTTTCGCGTATAGCTCTTAGTGCAGGCGTTGACATTACCATATCGCCAATCCCGCCTGCTTCCATGATTAAAATTTTATTAGGATTATCAGGCATTTTATTTTTTTCTCGACTGTCCTTCGACTCCGCTCAGGATGACGCGAGACTAAGCGTTCTGAACGATGTCACACTGAGCGGAGTCGAAGTGTTATCAACATTGAAATTCGTATGCAGCAAGTTAATGACTCATTCTGTATTTTTTCCTGCATTCAGCACGGATGGTGTTCTTTGTCAATGCCGGTATAATAGGTATCTACCTGCCTTGAACGTCCTCTCAATAATTTTACAAGCCGGTGAACCATGTTTCGCAACGGAGATAGATACACCAACCACGTGACAAGTCTGCTTTTGAAGCCCAGCAATGCCAGGTAATCCACAGGATCACGGTGATAGGAGAATGAGTGAGTTTTAAATTTCTCAAGACCGGAATTAAATTCGATGTCATTAATCGATTTCGGACCCATATTCTTCTTCCAGGCGGTACGTATATATCCGATTCTGTGAGGGTCTACATCCATAAGGGACATAAGCGCCATGTCTGCACTTAAAGGAGAGTCTGCAGCCATAACCATATTCATTTTTACAGGATCCCCTGACACAGGGCCATTCTTGTCCAGAAAGTATTCACCGTCTACAATGGTTATTCCGGATTTCTGGATTTTCATAATTTCGGTAATGGCATCATCAAAGAAGTGGTGGTTCCTCAATCGCATGGAGTCGGGAACGGTTCCCCAGTGATTTTTAATAGCGCCGGTATACCGGACCACAAAATGCATTTTCGGAACAGGAATACTGATGGTCATATCTGCCTGTTCAACAATCTCCTTGCTGAGGGGGATTACATGCTTTCCATGCGGCGTTGGGATTTCAACATAAGTCCGCTCTTCTCGTGAGAGGTTTATCAGGCGGACATTCATCGAATCGCAGATGTCATAAAGATTATGCGTTTCGAACGCTTTTTCTGCCGGATAGGAATTATTGCCTCCGTCAGATTCAAAAACAGTAATATGAGGAGTACGTTCTTTCAATACGGAAAGAACTGCGGACAGAAAATGTGGGGATGTAGTAACTCCCGGACGAAATTCAGGAAAGGTTAAATTAGGTTTTAGAT
>CAYTLC010000124.1:0-7936 GCA_964438395.1 uncultured Candidatus Scalindua sp. | reverse complement strand
CATTTGCGCATTTTGTGTGGTTACTTTTTTACGTTATGGTTGAGTCGATGATTTTTACTTCTACTGGAATCCGGAAAGTGTTCCCAGATATTCCCAACCGGTGCAATTCCAGTTCTTCGCTTCAAACGTTTTCGTAGCGCATTCCCGGAAGATGACTTGCCCGGCTTCTTTGAAAAAACCTTTTCCGTCACCACGTTGACTAAAGAGGATCTTGACTGTTGCCTTCCTGAAAGTATTTCCGATAACACTGGCTGTATAGTGAGGATATTCTATAGATGCCACTGCACTATCAGCCTCTACAACGCCATCCTCGTTCACAAATGCACTTGCATTGGCGTAATAGTAAACCCACTTACTATCCTTCCCAATATGGCGGAGATGGAGCCGAAAGGTTTTTTTGTCCTTATCAATGCCTCCAATATAAAGTCTCCCTCCATCAATAGGTGAAAGAGTAACAGCCAGCTTGAACGCAGGATCAGGTTTGTCTAATTCACTCGCAAATACTTGTAATGGCAGAAATAGCCCCACAGTAAAAACAACACAAATCATTGATAACTTTTTAGCAATCACATTTACTCCATGTATTACAACAAGGATACATTTAATATACAATGAAGTATCCTAATATTTATTTAACAGACGGAAATGAATACAACGTATCAGCAGGCCTGCGTTTCCTACGTGGATCTTTGGGCCCCAAAAAGTAAATAAATTCCTTTAACAACTTCTCGTCAAAACACCCGGGCATATTATTTTTCATCTCTGACAGTACAGCAAAGGGCCTCATTGCTTCCGCATATGTCCTCTTGGTCGTCATCGCATCATAAACGTCAATGATTCTTGCAATCCGCCCGAACAAGTGAATTTCTTCTCCCTTTATACCATAAGGGTATCCTGATCCATCAAAGTTTTCGTGATGCTGAATAACAATTTTTAGAGACAGGACGTTAACGCTACTCCTGTGTTCCAGAATTTCCAAACCCGCTTTGGGGTGTTTCTTCATCGCCGTTAACTCTTCACCCGTAAGATGACCGGGTTTATTTACTACATTTAAAGGGATAGCCAACTTGCCTATATCATGCAACAACATGCCAGATCCAATACGGGCGAGCTCATCCTCTTTAAAAGAAAGATGTTTGCCGAAGAGCAACCCAAGCACCGACGTGTTAACACAATGTGTATATATCTGGTAAGTATGGGAACTCACGCCAAGTAAACTGGAAAACGTATTTTCGTCTTCAACTATATGGCCAACGGTGTTAGTTACCCATTCAGAAATCCGTTCCATGTTCTTACCTGATTTCGGGTTCTCCAAAAGATCAGCTACTACTTTTGTTGCAACCTGGTAAACTATGCCAGATTTCTCTTTAGTACTTTTATTTTCGTCACGAAGAATTGTTTTGAGATTTTTTTCCTGATACTCAATGTATTTGTCGACATCTTCTGTTGAGATACAGAGCCGGTCTGCATGTTTACTTAATAACTCTTCTCTTCTCTCCGTACTTAAATCTTCACCGCTACGACAGTATAATACAATGTTGGAAGAGTCACCGGCATCAGACCTCAAGAAGAGATCAAATTCTACCTCTGTGCCTTCTAATAAAGCATCACCTGATATAGATGTATATTCACTCATTGACAAAACTCTGTTATTTGCAATTTATCAAAATAGCTCTTTTTACGTAACTGTTTATATTATATCGGCACTTTCTTTAATAACTTAAGCAAGTCTCCGTACAGCAATCCACAAGTGTGCTGATTGCTGTAGTTAGTACCTGAAGAAAAGAAGCAGAACTTATTACAAAATAGGAGCCATATAACTTACCCCTAATCCTATAAACAATTTCATATCAGAGGATTATACCACAACACTCTAATGCAGAAAGTGTAAAATGGGGAAATTCTGCGGCACCCTGCCAATGTTGAAGTTTTATTAAAGTAATAGTGAAGTACAAAAGAAATGCAGAAAGCATGTGGATGGTATAACGGCAGGAGCAGGTATTGATTAAACCGGACAATGCCTATAGATCATTATTAAAGATATTGGGCACATGTCAGTTATTGTCTGAAATATCCTTCTCCTCTAGTTCAATCTTTCCTTTAACTATCTTAGCCTCTACCTTCCCGACACACTCTTCCGCAACTGTTAACTTTTCATCGCCAAGGCAAATAGTCGTTTTAGGATAGAGTGTGTTTTCCACCACTACTACCTTTCCGGCCCTTTCTGCAGCTTCTGAGGATATATCCTTCGACTCTTTAATTAGAGCTCCCAACTCTTGTTCCAATTCCGGCACTCTTGCCTGTTTCTCTGTATATTCATCCTGATCATGTTCAGGATTCGATTCGGAATCTGACATGAGTTTATCTAGAAAATTCTTAAGCTGTTCCAGCTCCTGTGCAAGTCTCTTGATCTTAACTTTCTTTAAATTTAGTTTTCCTCTAACACTAAAATCTTCACCCGCCACAAGCATGGTGGGTGTATAAGACTTACTGCCAGCCTGTCCAACATAAACACCTCTAAGAGCCACTATCTCGCCACCTACTATGCGGCCCTTTGGTATCACTACCGCGCCGAGCGTATGCAATGTTGAATTGATAATCTCTCTCTCGACTACAATGTCTTTGTTGGCCTGAATATTTCCTCCGTCTATATACTTTGCATTAATACAACCCTCGACCACGACTTTGTGACCCTCTGACTGCCTAATACCACCATGAACCACAAGATCTCCACCGGCCTGTATCTCTGCGTTTTCTATGATGCCACAGACCTCTATATTACCGGCAGTCTCAATCTTCGCACCACCAAGCACATCTCTCTTGACTACAACCGCACCAGTATGCAGGATATTTCCCGTTGTAATATCAACATCTTCATCAACCGTGTACACCTCGTCTACATAAAGAGTGTCGCTAACCAAACGGACACGCCCACTTATTTCAGCATAGTAGGAGTTCTTATTCAGGTCAAATCGTATATTTTCCCCAACCTTAGGGTAGTACTGTTCCGGTTTCTCGGCGGGAATTACATTCCCAAAAACATTAAGTCCATCCTTCCCCTCCTTGACTGGTATTTGATGACCCAGCAACATACCCTTTTTTACAGATTCATTTGACGCTTTTTCTCGATAGTCAACCTTGCCGGTTTCTTTGTTCGCTACAAAGCCGTTGTTGAAAAAGTCTCCGTCCCACTCAACGCGTCCATGCGTAGGAGGAACAGGCGACTCGCCCTTGATGAGAACAAAATCTACTAAATGGGGGATTACAGGTTCTATTTGCTGGAGTTGATCTTTTAATTGCTTCTGGTCAGGCGGGTCTTTAACACCAAGCTCTTCAAGTTCCTTGCTTATGTTATCCACTAACTTATCAAGCTCAACGGAGGATAGATCACAGTCCAATAAAACTGCCGTACTATCTTCCGATACCCGTAAATTATATTCTTTTTGAGTCTCCTCCATAACGAGGCCCTCAGTCAGAACTAAAAAGATATACCGCTATATCTTGGAGCGGCGAAGACGTGAAACTATTATCCAGGGTAAAACGGCTATTCCCGCTGCTGACAGCAACCCCTGATGATTAAGTTTAATTAGAACGGGCTTTTAAGGTAAGTAATACAAATTTTGCTCTTTATGCCTAGGCTTATAGTATAAAACAATCATAGAAATGCAATCTTTTTTTTATTGACTCATCTTACCGTAAAACCACTTCTCAAAGGCAGAGTATGAAGCGTATTTTTGTTCCTCTTGTACAATCTCTACATTCGGTATCTTTTTTGCTACTTTCCGCTAGAGTATTTACATCTTTTTTTTATCTAAAGTTTTTTAGATAAAGGCCGACAATCGTCTCAGTGGATGTGCATATTGAATTTTAATGGAAGTACCTATACACTAAATATTTAGCATGACATAGATTATACCGGAAGCAGACCAAAGAGACTTAATATAGAATTATTCAGGACTTATGGTACAAAAAATAGTTGTATAAATAACATACAACTCATACTCAAAAATCAGTAATTTTAACTTGGGAGGGGAAAAAATGACTATCGGCAGGAAATTCATACTGGTATTTTCAATTTTTTTAGTTGCGGTATTATTGGGCGCATTCTTTGTCTTCAAGTCAACAAGAGATCAGCAGTCTGACCTGGTGGTTGTCAATCTGGCAGCAAGGCAGCGCATGCTTACCCAGAAGTATTTCAAAGAGTACATTAATGAATTAATACCTCGCCAGGTTCGTCACAGCACAAGAAAAGCCGCTGAGATTGCAACCATTCAGATTGTAGAGGACCGCAGAGAGTACACTAAGAGAATAATAGGTAAGCTCAAGAAGGATGGCGTAACCGATGTACATCCAAACAGGAACTACACTAACATTGAAGGAGGCATTCCCCTTCCGGCTACTTTCGTACAAGAGGTATCAAACTGTATCAATAAGCAAGGTGTGTACAGTTACGACCTCCTGAGTAAGTGGAACATAAACAAGGAAAAAAACCTTCGTACAGACTTCGAGAGAGATGCATTCGATTTCTTATATCGAGAGGAAGGAAAGGTATATTCTCGTTTTATGGAACACGAGGGTGTTTTTAGCCTCCGTTATGCTACTCCTGATGTTGCCGGTGCCGAGGCGTGTGTAAAATGCCATAACACCCACGAAGATAGCCCTAAAAAAGATTTCAAGGTTGGAGAAGTTATGGGCATCCTCGTTGTCAATATCCCAATAGGTACCATGAGCGCGAAAACTGAAGCTTTTTTCTCCGATTCAGGTAACGGAGAATTTGGTGAAGACACCTTCCTCAAAACAAAAGAGGTATTTGATGCCACACTAGAAGCACTCATTAGCGGTGGAAAAGCACCTCTGAACATGGAAATGACAGAATTCGCAACACTCCATGCGTGTGAGGATCGTCCGATTCTTGCCAAATTAATTGAGGCCAAAAAGCATTGGAGTACTACGCAAGAGAATTTGACAGCACTTCTGGATACTAAGATAAATTCAGCGGAATACATAGTTGCATATGATGATGCGTTTACCAGCGCAAATTCCACAATGCATGCTATAAACGACGCAGCTGCTTTGTATCAGGAAGAATCACAGGCCAGAATGTCAATGATGTTAAAAATACAGACAATTTCTGTAATAATTGTCTGTGTGGTAATAGGCCTTGGCTGGATACTTTTTGCACAGCCATTAATAAGATTCTTGAGTAATCTCGTCGCAAAGTTATCAGATAGTTCAGAGCAGATTGCGTCAGCATCTGAACAACTGTCTTCTGCAGGACAGTCCCTGGCACAGGGTGCATCAGAGCAGGCATCATCCCTGGAAGAGACGTCGGCATCCATGGAAGAGATGTCATCCATGACGAAAAAAAATTCAGAGAATGCAGTAGAAACATCGAAATTAGTAGACGTGTGCATTACTGACGCAGAAAACGGTAACAATGCGGCTGCAGAGGTGAGCAGTTCAATGGAAGAAATAGCTTCCAGTAGCAAGAAGATAGCGGACATTACCAAAGTAATAGACGGTATCGCATCGCAGACCAATGCTCTGGCACTAAAAGCCGGAAAGGATACGTCCCAGATCATTATGCAAGGAAACAGCTTTGCTGTAGTTGCTAAAGAGGTCAGAAATCTTGCTAATAAAAGTATGAGTGCGGCAAAAGAAACCAAAGAAAAAGTTGAAAACTGCATCGCCAAAGTAAACACGTTTGAGAATGGAACAGGCAATAATGCAGAACTTAAGGAAAACATTGAGATGATTGCCGAAGGTATCACGGATATAGAAAACTTAGCATACCATACCAGTCTCCTTGCTCTCAATGCTGCAGTAGAAGCTGCTCGTGCAAGTGATAACGGCGAGAAATTTGCCGCTGTAACAGAAGAAGTAAGTAATCTTGCCAAAAAGAGTGCGGATGCTGCAAAGGACACCACTGTCCTTATTGGTGAATGTGTTCAAAAAGCGGGTGCTGGAACTAAAATTGCCGCTAAGTGCAAAGAGGACACAGAACATATCGTTAAAGACGTAAAACAAGCTGCTGTTCTGACAAAAGAGATTACGGAAGCATCTGCAGAGCAATCTGAGGGTATTACTCAGGTTAGCAGTGCAGTACAACAGATGGACCAGGTTACACAAAGGAATGCGGCAAACGCTGAAGAGACTGCATCCGCAAGCGAAGAATTAGCAGCCCAGGCACAAACAATGAAGGATCAAATTGGTATATTAGCACTACAGGTTGGTGGTAATGGGAACGGTGAGAAAAAAAATGATACAGATCTAAAAGTATCAGAAAACAGAGTTTTTAAAATATTTTCTCCAGCAATAAACATTTTGAAATCAATTGCCAGGCTGAGAAAACTCGATGATTCCAGCAATGGAACCAAATCCGAATCTAAAAGTTCACCTGAAGCTACCCCTAATGGCAATGGTAATGGAAAGAAAAAAGGTGTAGTTACAGAAACAGTCTCAAACGAAAGTATCATCCCAATGGGTGAAAACAGGATTGCAGAGCATGATGAAAGCTGTAAAGATTTTTAGTTAGCAAGACGGCTCAAATTATAATTTCAGATCTTATGCACGGAGACTTACGCCAAGTGAATTGTTGAGGTTTGTAAGAATTTTTTCCTGCAGAACGTCTACTTCTTCGCTCTTCAGGGTTTTATCATCTGCTCTGAATATAACCCTGAAGGCGATACTCTTCTTTCCCTTTTCAATCTGCTTGCCCCTGTATACGTCAAAGAATTCTATGTCATCTACATAGTCTATTTTAAGGGATTCGATACACCCCTTTATCTCTGCCCAAGTGACCTTCTCATTACTTACGACTGCAAAATCTCTCGACACTATGGGAAGTGATGGTATTTTTTTATATGAACCTTCAAGGCTTGTCTTATCTATCAGCACGTTAAAATCAAGTTCTGCTACGCACGGTTTGCTTCTGAAATCATAATCACTAATTACTTCTCTACTTAATTCTCCAATAAACCCAAGGACGCTATCTCCAAGCCTCAGCTCTGCAGATTTTTCTGAGCTGAACAGACCAAAATCAAAATGCGTACTCTCAAGACTGTCTGCAATATTAAGGTGACTGAGTATGGCTTCTATCGCACCTTTCAAGGCCAGATATCCTTCCTCCCCGAGAATACATAAGCACTCCTTCTCTTCCGGCAACTGATCGTCCTCCTTAGGCAAATAGACCTTGGACAATTCATATATATCAGTTTTCTCTACGCCATAGTTCTGATTATGCTTCTTCACCCTCAACAGATTATGTACCAGTGCCTTCCTCAGAAGGTTTTCGTCCTGCCGTATCGGATTAAGAATCTTCAAACTGCCAGTCTCAGACCAAATGGCACCATGTCTATCCTGTGAATCACCGACAATGCTGTCAGTAACAACTTCATTAAAACCCAGTCCGGAGATGACGTTCTTTGCTTTTTCAGTAATTCTGTCAAACCGGTTATCCTGTGACAGCTTCACTCCTATACTATTTTTTACAGGTATTTTGTCGTATCCGTGTATCCTGGCGATCTCTTCTATCAGATCTACTTCACGATAAACATCTCCCCTGAAACTTGGGACATCCACACTGAACCCGTCTTCTGTTTCAGAATGCATTTCAAACTGTAAGTATTCCAGAATACCCTTCGCTACATCTTTTTCTATTTGAAGCCCTAACAGACTGTTCAACCGTGACATCTTCAATGAGACACTCACCTTATTGTCTTCCAGATAGTTTTGATCTATTACTCCCTCCACAGCCTGACCACCCGCTATCTCCAATATCATCTTTGTCGATCTCCTGGATGCCCAGTCAACGCACTCAGGATCCACACGCCGCTCAAAACGATAGGAAGAATCTGACATCAGACTAAGTTTCCTGGAGACCCTCCTGACACTTCTCGGGTCAAAAAACGCACTTTCCAGAAGAATGTTCCTTGTG
>CAYTLC010000123.1:0-7940 GCA_964438395.1 uncultured Candidatus Scalindua sp. | reverse complement strand
TGTCTCTCTACTTCTTCAAACTTGACAGATATCTTCTTTGAGACTCCCGCCTCTTCCATGGTAACACCATAAAGGACATCCGCGACAGTCATAGTCTGCTTACTATGTGTTATAACTACAAACTGGGAGTCCATTGCAAATTCCTTGAGTATCTGAATAAAACGCTTAATGTTATTTTCATCGAGAGCAGCGTCAACCTCATCAAGTATACAGAATGGACTCGGTTTGGACTGGAAGATAGCAAACAGAAGAGCAATGGTCGTCATAACCTTTTCGCCACCTGAAAAAAGCATAATTGATTTAAGATCTTTTCCGGGAGGCTGAGCAATTATGTCTATACCCGCATCCAGAATATCAACACCCTCTTCCAGAATAATATCCGCCCTGCCTCCACCAAACAATTTTCTAAACAGTTCGTGAAAGTGACTCCTGATTTCCTGGAATGTCTTCTCAAATAGCTCTCGGCTTGTAATATTAATCTTGTTTATAATATCTTGTAATGCCTTTTCAGACGTCTGCAGATCTTCCATCTGGGCTGAAAGATGCGCCTCTCTCTCCTCAAGCTCTGCCTGCTCATGAATGGCTTCTAAATTCACATTACCCATTCTATCAACTTTGGCTCTCAGCTCTTCAATTTCACTGGATACATTATCCCAGTCCATAGACTCTGTATCTTCTTCTCCATGCTCCATAGCAAATGTAGAGAGCTCAACCTGATAATCATCGCGTATTCTCTCTTCCAGATCTGTAGTTTTTATTTTGAATTCATTTTCCTTCAACCGCAGTTCATTTATCACATGCTCACGGCCTTTGTACTCTTCATCATACTCATCTACCTGCCTGCTTTTTTCAGTCAGTTGTCCGCTACAAACACTTTGCTCCTCCTTCAATCTCGTACTCTCTTCCTCCAGTGCAACCTTTTCTACATGAAGGTCTTCAAGCATTTTATTTAGATCTGTAATCGTGTTCTCACTTACAACTGTTTTATTCCGACAATTTTCAATTTCGCTATAGGCAGCGGTAAGTTCCTCTTTATTCTCGTACAGCTCCCTTTTTATTTTCTCAAGAGAAGCTATGACATTGTCTTTTCTCTCTTCTTTCTGTGCCAATACTACCTTAAGTTCTGTTATTTCATTTTGTACGTCAACCTTACAGGATTCCTTATTGACCCTGTCATTATTTAAAACTACAACCTGCTCTTCCAAAACTTTGCGCTGATCATTCAGGGCTGCAATCTCATTGTTAAGGTCTACTTCCCTCTGGTTAATGCTTTCAATATGTTCATTTATCTCCTGTATTTCGCTCTCATTAACATCCCTCTCATCGTTAAGTTCAACATTTTTGAACTCTTCTTTCTGGAGGTTATTATCCTGCGAAACCTTAATAACATTTTCAGCATCTATCCCACTCTTAAACTCGTCAGCATTTTGAACCAGGTTTACAACCTCGCTCTCCTTAATCTCCCTTTCGCTTAAGCGTGTTCCAATCTCTCCTGAAATCTTTTTAAGTTCCAACTTGATGCTTTCAAGCTCAGTCTTTCGGGAAATAAGCCCAATAGTCATATTGCCTTTACCAACAAGGATAGTTCCGCCGGGCTCAACAACCTCGCCGCTTAACGTTACTATATATTTTGCTCCACATTTTTCACCGGACAGTCTCAATGCAGTATCAAAGTCCTCAACGACAATCGTATCCCTGAAAATATATTCGATCAGGGCCTTGAAACGATCCTCGCTCTTTACTAAATCAACTGCTCTGCCGACAACACCAGGAACATTTATATCTACAGAAATATGACCACCATCCCCCATACTTATATCTTCAAGAGGGAGGAATTTGACAGACCCCTTATCCTGTTCTTTCAAGAAACCGGATGACTGAATCACATCTTTTATGGAGTTAGCAACAATTATCTGCGCCCTATCACCTAAAACAGCCTCAATAGCAGGTACATATGCGGTATCAACCTTTATCAGGTCCGCAACCATTCCATGCACTCCACTTATCTTTCCTTCATCTTTTCCGGACTCCTCCAGGACTACCTGCACACCTGAGCTTACTCCTTCAAAACGCTTCTCAAGGTCTTCGAGGGTCTCCAGGCGGGATTCTTTACGGCTCTGCAATTGTTGCAGACTATTTATATTGTCTCCAACAGTTTGAATTTCAGAATTTAAAACCTTAATCTGTTCATTAGTCCCTACCAGAGATTGCTCAAGACCTTCAATTTTACCTAATACCCTGTCCCTCTGCTCTGTAAGGCTACGCCTCTCATATTCTATACGTTCCAGCTCTGAAGCAACCTCTTCCTGGCGTTTAAGTAATTTACTCTTCCTGTTGCCAATTGTATCTCTTTCCGCGCTTAAACTACCCACCTCATTTTGAAGGCTGGAACCTCTATGCAGCATGTCTATAACCTGTTTCTTATTATCCTCGATCTGTTGCTGAAGGACATCATACTCATATTCATACTGTTTCAATGTTGTTTCCTTAGTTGACAAACCACTGTTTCCATCTGTTAAATCTGCCTGTATCTTTTCCAGATCAAGACTCAAATCACGAATACCATTCTCTGCATATTCAATCTTGCTTTTAAGTACATCGATAGATTTCTCGTATTTGCCCTTCTGTATATTCAGTTCCTCTATAGCATTATGATTAAATCCTATCTTATCGTGAGCACTGGTAATTTTTGCTGCCAGGCTGGTCATATTGAGTAGAGATCTTTCAAGGCTGGAGGCAATTTCGTTTATGCTGCTTTGCAAACTATCTCTCTCCCCCTTCAACTCCTCTATTATAGAAAGAGCTTCCTGGCACTGCCTCTCCTCCTGCTGTATCTGTTCCTGCGCAACTGCCCTTTTGTCCTTAAACATTTTATATTTCTTCAATGAGAGCTTGATTCTCAACTCTTTCAGCCTGACAACTCGTTCATTATATTTACGAGCCTTCGCCGCCTGGAGTTTTATAGAACGGAGCTGTTTCTGGACCTCTTCAATTATGTCATTTACGCGGAGCAGGTTTTGTTCAACCTTTTCCAGCTTTAACATAGTCTCTCTTTTCTTTATCTTGTATTTGCTGATACCTGCCGCTTCTTCAAAAACAAAGCGCCTTTCCTGTGCGTTTACCTGTAAAAGAGATTCGATCTTTCCCTGCTCCATAATAGAGTAACAACTTCCCCCTACCCCTGTACCAAGAAAGAGCTCCTTAATATCCTTTAATCGACACGGCTGCTTATTTATTAAATACTCAGATTCTCCCGCTGCGTAAAGACGTCTTGTAATACAGACCTCGTTATATTCTACCGGTAATAGATCTTTGTCATTAAGAAATACCAGTGACGCTTCCGCGTATCCCATAGATGGTCGTGAATTAGTTCCGCTGAAAACAACATCCAACATTTCATTGCCCCTGAGTGATTTTGCGCGTTGCTCCCCGAGTATCCATTTAAACGCATCAACCACATTACTCTTGCCACATCCGTTAGGACCAACAATGCCGTTAATGCCCTCTCCAAACTCGAAGCACGTTTTGTCAGCAAATGACTTAAACCCAAATAATTCTAATTTTTTAAGCAGCATAATATATTAGTTCACTCCATTTACAAGGTTAGATCCTTATTAGACCTATAAAAAAGGAGCGCCTCTTCACAGAGGCGCCCCATCTAAACTCTCTCAATATTTGGCCCAATAAATGTAGATTAGAATACTTTGCATTTACCTACCTTTTTAAACCGTTAGCATGTTATATTTTAGCTTACCTTCTCGCCGTTGCAACTCTCTTTTTTGCTGTACCCTTCTTTATTGCCATATCACACGGCCCTACTTTATTACAAAAGAAGGACCAGAAGAATCGAAGAGTTACTAATTACAGCTCAAGGCCTTCACTTCTTCACCTCTAACGTGACAGTTTTTTACAAACTTCCGCGCACTTTCAGCAAAATCCCTTATTTCATCCTCAGAATACGGCACGACGTCAAACATCGCCTTGTCCAGGCAATTTGTAGGACGAAAGGATTGCAAAATATATCTACTCGCACCGGCTATACTTTGCGCAATCTCGACAACATCAGCTTTCGTTAAGAAAGCCGGGCAGACGGTAGTACGAAACTCATACTCCAGCCCACTTTCCATTATCAGCTTTATGCTTCTTTCGAGATCCGGCAGGCTACACAGAACTCCACCTACATCATTATACTTCCCATCTCTCAACGGTGCTTTTATGTCCATGGCAATACAATCAACTAACTCTCGCTGTATCAAATCCTCAATTTTATCAGGATTTGTACCATTTGTATCCAATCGAACCTTTAAGCCCATATTCTTGAATATTGTGATAAGCTCATCAAGATCGTCATGGAAAGTAGGTTCCCCTCCGGAAATGACTACCCCGTCCAGCCAATCTTTGTGTTTCAAGATCCTCTGCTCTACAGCCTCTAACGGTATACTTTCAAGCTCATTAGGCTTCTTGACCAGATGAGTAGCATGACAGTAAGGACATCTCATATTACAATGAGGAAGAAAAAGAATGGCAACAATGTTTCCTTCCCACTCTATCAAACTACTCTCTACAAAACCCTTTATCGTTATCGGCATTTTATCACCTGTAAAATAATATCTGTTCTGTTAATATTTATTTACAACTTTTATTCGAAACAGTAGCTTTCTCTGCGTGTCTATCGACCAACTCCTGCATCTTTGTCCGGTCCCAATTATTAACTCTGTCCGATGTTGCGTTCCTTCTTACACTGTACAAATTTGACACGTCACAATGAGGACATTGATCTACCAATCTAGGAATAACCCGGTTACATTCATTACAGATGGTAAATTCAGGCGATATAGTTAACTGTGCCGCCTGTGTATTCTCAAAAGTTCTCTTAACAAGCTTCATAATACTGGAGGACGGCGGCCTCTCTTCTCCTACAAATGCGTGTATTATTGCACCTGATTCAATCATACCATGGAACATACTCTGAACCTCGATCCTCTTGACCATATCCACAGGAGCGTCAGGACGCAGATGAACACTGTTGGTGTAGTAAAATTCGTCTCTCTCCATGTGGCCCTTAACCATGTCCACCGCTTCCGGGTAATTCCGAACATCAATCTTGGCAAGTCTTCGACTTGCACTCTCTGCAGGTGATTCTTCAAGGGAGAATTTCAGATTGTGTTTCTTTCCCTCTTCCTTTACCTTGAAATACATATGAGAAATAATACGCAAGCCAAGCTTAAGGGCTTCATCATCGTCATGCAACTCTTTACCAATCATAAACTGCAGACATTCGTTCAATCCTATAATCCCGACGATGTATGTCGCCGCTTCCAGATCTACATATGGTCTTCCATCATGTGCGGTCTTACCAATTTCCCACAACGGCATATTTGGAGCAGCCATCAGCCTGGCAATAAAGTTCTTCTTCTCGAAATGAGCTTTGATGGCAATGTCCATGCCCCTGTCAATTTCCTTATAAAGCTGGTCAAGGTTACCCCTACCCGCCCTGTAAGCAGCCTGAGGAAGGCTTACAGTTATATTCTGGAATCCGCAAAATCTCATACTCTCCGGATGGTCAATCATATAATTATCATCAATAGTCGTACGCAATCGACAACATGCTGACAATGTTATTTCATCTCTATCAAAAACGAAATATGGTACCCCGTTTTCACTGGCAATCTGTGCGGCATATTCCAGGAGTTCAAATTGTTTAGGATCTGTGTATGTATCCTGACTTATATGGAAATCACATTTAGGAAAGGCAAACACATGACCATGACAATCACCAGCTCGCCAGACATCAAGCAACGCTTTTGTGAATCTCTGTGAAGCTTCTTCATACTCTCCATATGTTCTGCCCGTATACTTTCCTCCCGGACCAACAGCCTGAATCTTTTTCAGATAATTTGGTATCCCAGTGTGTATGTTAAAATCCAGGAACAGTGTCTGTCCCCCGCGGGAGAATGCACTCTGCGAACCGCTGAAGATTAAATGCTGAGCCTCCTGCTTCATCTCTTCATCGCTCATATGTTCCACATAAGGAGCATACATTATATTGATATAACCTATTCCCAGGGCACCTGCATAATAAGCCTGCATCGAGGCAAGGAAAGTATTCAGATGGCCCGTAAGTGTTCTGGCATGTTTAGCAGGTCCGGAAGATGTATCCAGGTTTTCCAGATCTAATCCATATTTTTTAAGATACTCAAGAGAGTGTGATGAACAATATACCCTGGTTGGATAACCAAGATCATGAATATGAACCATCCCGGAAGTGTGTGCGTCTGCAACCTCTTTAGAATAAACCTCCTGAAGAGCGTATTGCTTCATCGTATTCTCAGCAACGGCAAGATTAATAGCTTCAGGATTGTTTGTTGCTATATTGCTGTTTTCCTTAACTTTGGAATAGATAAGCTCTTCAATATCATATTTTGGCATGCCGAGACTGGCCTGCTTTTCCAGCTTTGCGTTGTAACCCCTCTCAAAAAGTTCGTTATCCACTAACTCTCTGATTAAAGGAGTAGATATCCTGTTAAGTCCTGAAGCAAAGATACGTCTCTCAACAGCGGCTGCAATCTCCTGAGATATAACATCTGATAGTTCTGCCTCTTTCTCAAGAGCAGTAGCAATTTTAGCCCTGTCCCACGGAAACGATTCATCTTTTGAAACAAGGTCGACCATCAGTGCCGCATCAGTTGTATCACCGCCTTTAGTGGTCTGTTTCCTCACACGAAGCGATTTACGAACCTTAGATCTATCTTCTCTGTATAAAATGTAAGCTTTTGCTGTCTTTGCATGTCCGTTTTTTATTAAAACCTCTTCAACCAAATCCTGGACATCCTCAATGCCTGGAATATTATCTTCAAATCTTTTTTGTAGAAAATGGGTAACAACACTTGCAAGCTCTGTCGCAATAGACCGGTCTGCACCACCAACAGCTTTTGCAGCTTTAAAAATAGCATCTGCTATCTTGCTCTCATCAAATGCCACCATCCTGCTATCACGTTTTTGGATTGTTTCAACTGCCATTGTATTATTACCCTCCATTCTTCTTGTTTTTTTCTGTTTTATTTTTTTTTGTTAAAGGCATCAATGGTTTCAATTCATTTATAAATTCGTTTATATCTTTAAATTCCCTATAGACCGACGCAAACCTGACATAAGCAACCTTATCCAAAATCCTGAGATGTTGCATAACAAGTTCGCCAATAGATGTTGTTTCAACCTCCCTCTCAAATTTATCGTATATTACACTTTCTATTTCAGAAACAACGGTTTCAAGCAAATCTGTTGATACCGGTCTCTTTTCACACGCCTTGAGCAATCCTGATAATATCTTGTTACGGTCAAAATTAATTCTGCTACCATCCTTTTTTATCACTCTTACAGGACTCTCTTCAACCCTCTCATATGTTGTAAACCTTCTGCCACAATTTAAACATTCCCTCCTTCGCTTTACACTCAACCCGTCGGTTGATGCCCTTGAATTAATAACTTTATCGTCGTCAATTTTACAAAATAAACACTTCATAATGGTATAGTATTGAAAAAATTAAAAACGTTAAAAGCGACACCCAAACGTCAACATATTGGATGTTTCGGTACGCTACCATACAACATATATAATGTCAAGCGGAATTACAGGAATAAAAAAAATTATTTTCCAACACAAAATGTCGAGAATACAACGTCCAGAATGTCATCCGTCACAACCTCTCCGGTAACCTCTCCGATAGTGTCTACAGCCCTTCTCAGGTCCATTGCTATAAGCTCATAACCAACGCCTTCAGCCAGCGAATCTGATATTTGCCCTATAATCTCAATCGCTTTACCGATTACTATTTTCTGCCTCATCGTGAAGACAATATCTGAAGCAGAAATATCAACGTTACTCTCAAGAATTTCAGAAACTACTGTTTTCCTTAATCTGTCCAATCCTTCACCTGTAA
>CAYTLC010000122.1:0-7960 GCA_964438395.1 uncultured Candidatus Scalindua sp. | reverse complement strand
CAGCTCCAGATATTCTGTGGCCCCCGTATCACCACTTTTCAAACTATTAGCAATATACGGATTGTTAGCGACAACTATCACATCAGTTTTTCTTTCACTCATCCATGATGACACTATGTCCGCCTGCTTGCTACCTACAGTTTCGAGATTATCCATGATTACCGTCTTGAGGTCAGACTGTATTTTCGGGTATGCAATGATCCTGAGCAAAACAAACGGTAGCAGAGTGAAGAAAATCAGCATTAGTATGATGTAATTTTTAAGCGATATTTTCATTATTTTTCTCCATAAAATGCATATTTATAATTTCCCATTGAGTCTCAAGAGTGTTTTGCCGGTTTGTCAAACAAAGACGTGCTAAAGTCTTGTTTGACACACTCCTCGTTCTAGATTATAACGCATTAAATAAGTTTGTATTACAGCAGGAAACACACTTACCTACCAAACAAAGCGACTAATTTCCAGCTGCCGATATCCGGAATAAAAATTCACGACTCGTTACCATGTATATCTATCACCACCAGGCTACAGGATAATCCCTTTTGCCCATTCTGTTAATAATGATGGCAGTTACAACCAGGATGAGAGCCCCAAGAAGAACTGGGTTCAAAATATACCAGTAATCCATACCCAAACCACCAGTCTGAATAGCTACATACGCAGTTGCGCCTGCGGGGGGATGAACGGAATAAGTCACTGTCATGAAAATAAGTGCCAGAGTGACACCAAGTGCAAGCGACCACCAAGAGAGACCAAAAAAGTCATATATAGCGACGCCCATTAACGCACCAAGAAAGTGCCCTAACAGAACATTCCTTGGTTGTGCCAGCGGAGCCTTATAAGCACCATAAACCAAGACTGCAGTCGCACCAAAGGGCCCTAACAGCAGGGGACATTTCCACTTAAAAGCAAGGAAAGCCGTAATCGCTATACCAACCATGGAACCAACAAAAGTAATCCACAACACTTTCCATGCAACCGGTGGTTGCGGTGCCCTAGGCAATTCACTAATCTTATTCATTAACGACATAGCTCTATTCTCCCCATTGAAGATATTTTTATAAAATACGGGTTAAAAACGCCATACTTAGCTGAGACCAATACATTGGAACATTTTCTTGTTAAATGATTTGCACCGAACAACTGCCCACATCTCACAAAACAAGGATACGCTCCCTGCAAAACGACACCTGCAACTGTCTGCCAAGTTCAAGGCTACCTATACCACGCTTAAACTTGAAGGATAGTCGCAGAGCATTGACACGATCGAGCGTTTGCTCAACCGCGCCAATGCGCCTGCATATAATACCGACTGATGCGAATCGCAGAAAATCTGCTATCACTGCTCAGTCCTGAAAACTAACCCTGCCGAGATGAACTTGGAAGCACCTCAACAATGTTGTTGTCATTTTCGTCTATACCTACTATCTCACCGCCTGGTATTGCACCTTGAGTTGGATCTACTAGACTTCTAGACCTTCCCCCATCGCCACCAGGTACCAGAGACTCATCAGGTGACCATACGGAGAACCAGTATGCCACACCAATAGCCATACCACCCACAATATTACCAGCAGTAACCGCAGCCATGTTCCAGGCAAAGCCTCCGCAAGTAACGTTAGCAGGATGAGCTGTCATAAGTGAACAACTAAAAATTGTCATGTTCGCAATGCTATGCTCATAACCACATGCAATAAAGGCATATAGACACCAGAATATCAGGAATATCCTAGCAGCTTCATTCTTAGCCTTTGCTGACATCCAGACAGCCAAACATACAAGCATATTACAAAGAATACCACGAAAGAACAGGAACCAAAACGGCCCGTTCATTTTAGCACCGGCAACTTTACCGATAAACTTACCCGTAATGTTCCCATCTCCCAAACCGGTTTGAGACCATATAACACCTAACAGCAAACAACCAGCGAGATTAGCAACCCAGCAGATAAACCAGAGCCAAATCATCCAGCCCCAACCGGTTTTTCCCTTAAGGCAACCAATCAACATCACCATATTATTACCCGTAAACAATTCTGAACCCGCAAAGATGACGAGCGTCAGAGCGATACCAAACGAACATCCCATGATCACCTTAGTGGCTACAGACTTCACAGAAGCAAACTGAGCTCCAACCGTGAATATGAGCAGAATTCCAAGTCCAACGTAAAAACCTGCAAGCATTGAGAGAACCCAATACTGCCCAAACTTGTTTCTTATCATATCCTCTTTTGCGACCGCCGCACCAGTAAACGTATCAACTGTTGCTTTCATAAATACATTCCCCCCCTTCAAAGTTAGGAAAGTAAAAAAATAAAATTGCGCAACGCGACAAGACGGCCTTCCTTACCCCCCCATCACATCACACTAAATTAAAATAGAAACCATGATAAAACAAAAAAGCTTAATCAAGCCCTACTAAAAATCCAATCCAGCAATAGCGCAGTAAAGAGATAAGCAATTGTGATACCAAAACTATTTAAGGAAAAAAGCAGCCATCTTTCTTCTCATAAGTACTGAAGAAGGCACATGATAGGAATGTTTTGTAATTTACGGAACACTTAGACAACAAAAGCCATAATTGACAAAATGTCAATCCGCAATTAGAACGCAAATTTTTTAACGACATTATGTCTTTGCCCCACATGGCAAGAAGCTATACCTGCAAACTTGTTATGATTTTAGAAGAAAATGATACGGAGAACACAAGCAGAGTTGAATTAAAAACAATTACAAAGCTTATGTTTTTTTGGCTGTCCGACCAAACACACAGCAAATTAGCAAGACTTGCTTTATTGACACTTCAGATAAGCATGAGAAGGTGAGGGTCGCAAAAACAAGAAAAAGAGCAAAAAGCATAGCAGTTTTTTCAATTATCAACGATGTGAAATAATTGATTGCCATCAAATGATAAAACGCTGATAGCACCTGTAAAATAACAATACAGCCGAGTGCCTTGCAGGGCAGTGCCGGATGTTATTTTACAGGTGCTATTCTCACAAACCACCTGCAATGTAATTTTCAAGCTGTTTAATGGTAAACTCTTTATCAACAATGTACTGCTTCACAACATCACCGATACTTACAATACCAATCAACTTCTCCCCATCAAGCACTGGCAAATGACGTGTACGTTTTTCTGTTATCAACGCCATACAGTCGTTCAGTGTATGTTCAGGACGAACACAACATGGCTTTGGATTCATCAGGTCTTTGACCAACGTATTCTTGGAAGATTTTCCCTGCAGAACAATATTCCTCGCATAATCACGCTCGGAAAATAGCCCTACAACTTTTTCACCCTCAACAACTATTAACGCACCGAGGTCTTTTTCTGCCATTATTTCTAGAGCTCTATACACCGTATCCTGAGGTGAAATGGTCAGGATACCACTAGTCTTATCCTTCAGTATTTCTTTTACCGTAATCATGATATAACCCCTGCCTCCTATTTTAGATTTTTGTTTAACCTTTAATTTGATTTAACAAACAAGCCGCGTGCCAGTATAATAATGCTTGTCTATTCCATGTTCAAGTATTAAATCTTCAATAATTGTCCTAAAATCGGCATTTTCTACTGAAATGATGCTCATTTTAAACCCAAAAACGATCAAAATAGAGACGAACAGAACAATGAAGCAACCACATTACATCACTCTTTTCTCTTCCAACCCAGCAACAGATCTGTATACTCTCCATGCTTCCAGAAAGAATAGGCACTGTGCTTGATACCTATTTTTTCTTCTATCTCTGCAAATCGTTTAAGCTTACTCGCCTCATCCTTTATCTGAATAAGCCATCGATCCTGAGCCCATTCCCAATACCCATAAACAGGGCTGTAATAAGCGTTGTGTGACTTGGCTTTAAAGATCGCATCAATAATATCTACCAGCATTTCGTAGGCCAGTCGCTCTATATTAGACACGTTATATTTTCTCACCTCCCCCTTTCCCGGTAAAAGACTGAACACACTGTGACCGGTAGAATCCGGGGCAAGGTCGGCGGGCATGGGATCTATCAGATTGTGATTGTACAAATCCATAACAATGCGCATCGCCTCACGGTATTTAACAAAGCTAAGTTTAACTGCTTCATCCATAGCCTCTAAATGATCCCTTGCAAATCGGGGAGAGTGACAATCCTTACAGACCGCAATCCACGCATCCCTTGTCGCCCTGTACTTATCTGCCCCCCTGTCTACAAGAGAAGTACCCATGAAAGTATAAACGGTAGATGAGCTGATGACATTATGGTCACCTTTGGGCATATGGCAATATGCGCAGGTTGGGACTGTATAGTTTTCAGCGTTGAGTGGCTTTGTCCAATCCCAGGTCTGTCCTTCTCCCTGATAAATCATACCGTGGTACGATTGCATATACATCTCATACTCATATTGTTCAGGGCCAGAATGACAGACTGCACAACTGTTTGGCTTTCTAGCCTCAGATGTAAAAAATCGGTGCCGTGTATGACAACCATCACATCGGTTCTCAACAGCATGACAGCCAAGGCAGGCAGCTGTCTCTTCGGCAGGTTTCTCCGTTTGACACCCTAACTCGATCAACTCAAGATGATAGGCATTAGCATGCGAACCTTGACCACTTTGACGATGTCCTTGTAATTGTTTTTCATGACACTCACCACAGAGATCATAAGAAGGCATTTTGAGTTTTTTATGATTCTTTCCATGACACCTGTCACATCCGACTATACCCTTCCCACCTGATGGCTCTGCGTGTTTGCTCTGCTTCCACTGAGTAACAACTCCTGGGCTCTCTACCATATGGCAAGTAACGCACTCTCTATTTGTAAACTCTCCTTCTACAGTACTACCGGGATGAAAGATTTCGCTGTTGTAATAATATGCGGGGTCGTACCATCGTATCAGTGGCAAAAAACTATAAAGATTTCCATACGTTCCCTTTCCGGGAAAGAGTTTCTCCGGTCCGGTATAAAAGCTCGAAAGCCCACCCTGATGGTGAACGTTTCCTGAATCATCCGGACCGACAGTCTCTCCCAGGAGACCTGCCATCTCGTATTGAAACCTCATGCTACCAATCACTCCTCCTGATTCTGAAGTTGTCTCATCCAAAAGAGTTTCAAGGTTTAAAGAATTTTCCTCTTCTGTTTTTTGTGCAAAAGAAACAGTTGAAATATGCGGAATGAAAAAGCTGAATAGTAAAAGCGTGATGATTGTGAATTGTTTTGTGTTAATATGAAACATAATTACCCCCAGCAGATTTCAACATTAAGGAGAGTTATAATAACAACACAAATAATGCATGAATCTTAGCACGTGACAGTGAAAAGTAAACTTTTTTTTAACTAAATTAACTGTTAAACATTGATAAATCAAAATGTATATACTATATTTTAACTAACATATTTTAGAAATTGTTAATAGGCGCTTCCTGATGAAAGCCATTGCTAAAACAAAACGTAAAAAGGGTATGGGTCTTATAAATGTACCCACTCCACGGATAGGTCTGAGAGATGTACTTATTAAGGTCACACTCGCTTCTATCTGTGGCACGGATGTGCATATATACGACTGGACTCGCTGGGCACGACATCGCTTCAAACCTCCACGCATAATTGGTCATGAGTTTGTTGGAATAGTGGAAAAAATTGGTAATGAAGTAACTCATGTAGAGGTCGGAGACAGTGTTTCAGCTGAAAGCCATATTTCTTGCGGACACTGCTACCAATGCAGCAACGGATATTCTGAAGTATGCAGAAATCTCAAATTACTGGGAGTAGATTATGATGGTGCACTTTCAGAATATCTTGTCTTGCCAGAGCATGTTCTATGGAAAAACAATTCGAACATTCCTGATAAATGGGCCACTATCCAGGAACCTTTCGGGAATGCCATTGATACAGTCATGGCAGAAGATGTCTCTGCAAAAACGGTCTTAATTCTTGGTGCGGGGCCGATCGGACTTTTTGCCACAGGTATTGCCAGAGCAAGCGGCGCATCATTAATTATTGTATCAGACCCAAATAATTACAGGTTAGCCATCAGCAAAAAAATGGGAGCCCACATGGCACTTAACCCCGGAAAAAAAGATATAACCCCTCTCATCCTTGATGCCACAAATAATAATGGTGTAGATGTAGTACTGGAATTTTCAGGAAATAATCAGGCCCTGAATCAGGGGCTGGAAGTTATTACACCCGGAGGCAGAATCTCTATCCTGGGTATTTACGAAAAACGTGTTTCAATAGATCTTAACAAAGAGGTCATCTTTAAGAAGATTCGCATTTACGGAATAACAGGAAGAAAGGTTTTCTCCTCCTGGCATAAGACATCTCGTTTTTTATCATCCGGCATTGTCAACCCTGACCCGATCCTCACCCATCAGTTTCCATTAAAGGATTATGAAAAAGGTATAAAACTCATGAGGGAAGGAAAATGCGGAAAGGTTATTTTGGAAGTGTAGGCTTTATGATTGATGGGCTTTAAATGCAGGTTTGGGAGACAAACCTGAACTGAAACAATATCATGGACAAACTGAATTTCATTAATGAAGAGTTGGAGAGACTCAGGGAATCCGGCCTGCTCATTAACATTCGCACTGTTGAAGGGCCTCAAGGGGCATGGATTACAGTAGACGGAAAGAGTGTGCTCAATCTCAGTTCGAATAATTACCTGGGACTTTCTAATGATTTGCAATCGAAAACGGCTTCTCATAATGCAATTGACACTTACGGCGTAGGCCCCGCGGCAGTCAGGACGATTGCCGGAACAACTGCACTGCATAAAGAGCTGGAACAGAAGCTTGCGCAATTTAAGGGAGCAGAGAGCACCATCTCATTCCAGTCAGGATTCTGCGCAAACCTTGCCGTTATTCCGGCAATTGTCGGCAAAGAAGATGTTGTGTTCTCAGATGAGCTCAATCACGCAAGCATTATCGATGGTTGCCGCCTCGCAAAGACCAGAGTTGTGCGATATAAACACGGTAACCCTGAAGACCTGCAGACAAAGATTCGGTCTGAGAAAGATATTGAACGGAAGCTTATTATTACTGACGGTGTTTTCAGTATGGAGGGAGATATTGCACCATTAGAGGAAATAGTAGAAATAGCAGAAGAATATAATGCCATTACCATGGTGGACGATGCACACGGCGAAGGTGTTCTGGGCAGAGGCGGCAGAGGCATTGTTGATCATTTTAATCTGCATGGCAAGGTGGATATTGAAGTAGGCACCATGTCAAAAGCATTCGGAGCCGTAGGAGGCTACATTGCAGGGGCTAAGCGCTTGACAGATTACCTGATGCAGAAAGGACGCCCCTTCCTCTTTTCAAGCGCGGTAACAGCTGCTGACGTGGCAGCATGTATCTCGGTTGTGGACACACTTAACAAATCAGATGACCTTGTCAAAAAACTCTGGTCAAACACCAGATTTTTCCAGGACAGGATGAAACGACTCGGATATAATATCGGCATTACAAAAACACCGATAACTCCGGTTATGATAGGCGATGCCAAAGTGGCAAAAGAGTTCAGCCAGAAGTTATTCGATGCTGGCATTTTTGCACAATCAATAGGTTTCCCTACAGTACCTACAGGCAAGGCACGCATTCGTGCAATGCTTTCTGCTACACATAGCGAAGAAGATCTTACATTGGCAATAGACCATTTTGAGAAAATTGGAAAAGCCATGAAAATTATATAATTAGAAAGAGGAAGGTTACAGTATGAAGAGAAAAATCATAATGATTCCGGCTATTGTGTTTGCTGTATTGATTGCACTTTTTATTGGTAAGAATATGATTATTAAGACTTCCGTTACAACCGGAGTCAGGGCAATGACAGGCCTTAAGCTAAAAATCAGGAGTATGGATGTTGGTGTCTTCAAATCTTTAATAGGCATAAATGAATTGCAGCTGCACAATCCACGGGGATTCGAAGATAAATTAATGGTAGATTTACCGGAAATTTATGTTGACTATAA
>CAYTLC010000121.1:5053-7991 GCA_964438395.1 uncultured Candidatus Scalindua sp. | reverse complement strand
GAAGTAGAAAGCGCGGCCTTAATGGCGGCAAGCAATGATGTAAAGGTCTTTGTGTCATCTCCTCCAGATATTCAGAAAGGGGGAGAGATATTAGTTAAAAAAGTCGTGGCTCCCAAGGAAATAAATGAAGGAGAAATGATTAACGTAAAAGTTGTTATTGAGAATAGAAATGAGGGAGCGGTTAAAGGACATTTAAGGTTACATAACAAAGACGGTGTTTTGAAAGAGTGGAATACTGAATTCAAAAGTGGAATAAGTGCATTTGAGGTACCATATAAAAGTGACGAAAAAGGGTTTATAAAGTTTAATGCAAGCCTGGATATTGAAGATGCCGGACTGGATTTAGACAAAGAGAACAATAGTAAATTTGCATTTGTTAATGTTTCGGATAAGACGAGACTGCTATATATTAATGGTGTTAAAAAGGAGAAGATGTATCTGCCTGATGCTCTGGAAGATAAAACAATTGATGTTGAGATAAAGGGGCCTGATCAGATACCTAAATCGCTACAGGAGTTTCTTAAATATGATAGTATAATTTTCTCAAATGTTTCAAAAGATTCTATCAGTGATGAACAGATGGCATTGATCGAAAAATACGTAAAGGATTATGGTGGTGGGTTTGTGATGACATGTGGTGCAAACATCACTGCTGAAGGTGGATATTCCGGGACTAAAATAGAAGAGATTCTGCCGGTTAAAATAATAGGCGGAGAACCGCCTAAAAAAGAGAAAAAAACAAGACTTTCCTTAGTCTTAATAATAGACAAATCAGGGAGCATGTTGGGAAAGAAAATGCTCTTTGCAAAGAAGGCATCAATTGAATTGATCAAACAGCTGAAAGAGAATGATAATTTTGGTATTATTGCATTTGATACGGCGCCG
The DNA here is from genome assembly GCA_964438395.1 of uncultured Candidatus Scalindua sp. Taxonomy (GTDB): domain Bacteria; phylum Planctomycetota; class Brocadiia; order Brocadiales; family Scalinduaceae; genus Scalindua. Next base: position 7,106 of record CAYTLC010000121.1, on the reverse strand, counting down.
CATACTATTGTTGGACTAAAATCTAAGGAGGATGTTAAGAAAGAGATTATCAGAAAACTGAGTATGTTAAATGCGGATGGGGGGACAGACATATTTCCTGCCATGGATTCTGCTTATCGACAAATCAGGCAGAAGAATTCGAAAGTAAATCATGTTATTTTGCTTTCTGATGGAAATACAAAATCCATATATTATCATTATAATAAAATGATCAGCAAGTTTCAGCAGGCACATATAACGGTTTCAACCATTGCTCTTGGGACATGGCTCGTAAATACAAAACTACTGCAAGACATTGCCAAGAAGACAAAAGGACAATTCTATCAGATATCTGACATAATAAGGCTGCCAAGGTTAATAATAAAGGACTCAGAATTCTTTGTATCGCAATCAGATTTTCATGAAGAACATTTTTATCCTTCAATCAATCAGAAAAGTCAGATATTGAACGGTATATATGATAAGCAGTTTCCTCCGCTCAAAGGGCACACAATCACAGAAGCAAAAGAAAATGTTGAAGTGCCGCTGGTAACAAACATAATGGGGAAAACTGATCCGATCCTGGCTGATTGGAGATACGGCTTGGGCAAGGTGGTCGTTTATGCGTCTGATGCAAATGCGAGGTGGTCGTCAAAGTGGATAAACTGGGCAATGTTTAATAAGTTCTGGTCGCAAGTAGTGAGGTGGTCAATGAGGGATATATCTAAAGCTAATTATGGTATTAAGATCAAGACTGATGACGTTGCGATGTCCTTGCAAATTGAATCGTCATCTCTGTTAGAGGATGATACAAAGCTTGAAGTTAGTTTAATATCACCGGACTTTGCTGACAGTGGCCAGGGACTTCTCCTTAAGCAGGTCGCACCAAAAAGATTTATATCTGAACTGGAAGATATAAATCCGGGCATTTATAACTTGAAAATATCAAGGGTAAGGGATGGAAAGGTTATAGACTTAAAGACAAAAGGATTGCTGATTCCGGAAAAAACTGTCACAAAACCGCTTGAATATGCGGTTCAAGGCAATAACACTGTGCAGCTTAAAAATATTGCAGAGATTACGGGTGGAAAGTATAATCCAAAGAAAGAAGAGATAACAGTAGAGGAAGAAGAGATAATAATATTCAAGAGTCTTGCAGGGTTTATAATCCCTCTGGCTCTTTTTCTGTTCATTGCCGATATCGCAGTAAGAAAATTTAATAGACAAGAGGCTTGAAATAACATGAGATTATATGTTTTGTTTTTTATTACTATCATTTCCTTGAGCACTTTTACTTCAACTGTTCACGCGCAGTCAATCTTCTCCGGCATGATCTTCTCTGAGAAAAAGGAGGGCTTAAAAATTGTTGAGGTGCAGTCCGGGAGTCCGGGTTTTGATGCGGGATTGATAAAAGGCGATATCGTTCTTGAAATAGAAGGTAAGAAAATAAGGTCCTTGCCGGATTATGTGAAAATATCTAGAAAAATAAAAAATAAAAAAGTTGAAGCGTCATTAGTGATCCTCAGAAAGGATGTTGAATATGATGTCACTATCATGATCTATAGTGTTCCGATTTATAAAAACTGGCAGGAAAAGGTGGCCAAGCCAATTAAGCTTCCACGAGGACTGACAAAGACACCGTATATATACTGGGTTGGCAAGGGTTACAGAGCACTGAAAAAACGTATGAACAATAAGTCTGTTGATGTAAAGATTAAAAATTACAATAAGGCCTTAGAGTATCTTTTGAATGCACTACACTATCGACCGGAATCTATTGATACTGCACTACAGATTGCCAGTGCCTATCATAAACTTGGAAGCCTTTACGCTGAGAAGAAAACCGTGAAAGATAGTGTGAAATTCTACAGGAGGTCTATTAAATATTTTAACGGTTGCTACAAAAAGACAGATGAAAAAGAGTATTTGAATAAAATTCTGACAAATTTGCAGGAAATAGAAACAGAACTAAGTAAGATTAAATCTGTCGAAGCAAAACCCGCATTAGAAACCAAGAGAAAAAGTCTGAGCATTCCTCAATAAAATAGATCGTCTAATTGCTGTTTCTGTCCTT
>CAYTLC010000121.1:0-4953 GCA_964438395.1 uncultured Candidatus Scalindua sp. | reverse complement strand
GAAATGTTTATTTCGTCATTGGCTGCAGGGCCTATGATTATACCGCAATTGATGATGATGCTTGCCAAGAATTCTGCGAATGAGGAAGATGCTATGGCTTTTAATGATATAATATTTGACTTGAACATTGGTGATGTATTATGTGAAAAGCTTAATACCAAATTCCAACTCTGTTCATATTTTCATGTGGTACCTCAGAAAAGTATTGTGAGCAGCAACACTTTGTGGAGACTGATGGAGAAAAAAGATAAAGATGTAAAGGACTATATACAAGTGGGTACAGAATTGGGGATCGATACGATACTTGAAACAGATGTATTATCATTTGGTATAAAAGACCCCGGAATCTTTTCTGATCCATATGCATTTATTAAGGTCGATGTTAAGATGACTACTGCAGCTGGAGGTACAGTTATATGGAGGGATATTGTACAGGCAAGAACAGAGATAGGGATGAATACTGTAGATTTGGTAGACATGGTGTATACAGACGATGAATTTCTGAGGAAAAAACTGGAGGAGGTTGTAGATGCGGTTTCAGAGCAGTGTATTGAGAAAATGGGTTTTGATACACATAATACATATTTGCTGGATAAAGATTATATCAAGAAAAGCAGACACAAAATAAACATTGCTGATAAACTCAATGAATTAAATCTGCTCCGGCAGGAAAACTTTATCTCTAACGTAGACTATGACAAAACAAAGCATGATTTGATAGAAAAAGCAAAAGGTGTAAATGGTGCCGGATTGGGTACTGAAACTAAACTGAGTTCCACTGCAATAGCAAGTCCAACAGTAAAATGACTATTCCGGTTGCAGTTTTGTGAATATTGATTTTGCTCTAAGTTTACAAATTTAACCAGAATAATATGGGAAAGCACTTATTGATTATCATCCTGGTCTTTTTCTTCTTCTTTCTTCCAATTCAAACTATAACGTTAGTAGCGGAAGAGGAACCACTACTAACGGAACTTCGTTCTTCTTATATGAATTTAACTGTTTTACAAGTTCAGTCAATGTCAAATGTTTCTATACGTAGTAAGAAGGCGTGGGGTTTTTATGGGCATAGTACAATACAGCATGAATACGAAACAAAAATAATTGATGATGAAAAGGTGGTAATTGACCATGCTACCGGTTTAATGTGGCAACAATCAGGTTCTTATGACTATATGAGTAGGAAAGAGGTGAAGAAATGGTTAAGAGGTTTAAACCGTAAGGGCTATGCCGGATATACTGACTGGCGCGTGCCAACGATAGAGGAGGCGTCGTCTTTACTTGAAGCCAGTGAGAAGAATGGCAATTTATACATAGATACTGTGTTTGATGAAAAGCAAAGATGGCTATGGACAGGTGACAGTTGTAGTTCGGGCGGCATGTGGCGTGTATACCTTGACGATGGTTACGTAGATTGGGGAGACGTAAGTCTCCTTTTTGTACGCCCGGTTCGCAAAATAAAATGAAATGGTTTAGTCAAATTTGTTGTTCCTTCAGCCTTGGAGCCTGATGAGTATCTTGCAGGATACTTAATTCATTCAGAGTCACACATTTTTCCGCTTGATTTCAACAATTACTTGAGTATTATGACTGTTATTATTAGACAACCTACTAAAATCACACCACACTGAAGTCCTCTCTACCGTCTGATTGGTAAGCTTTTGATAAGGAAGAGATGTTGTATGATTGAAAACAAAACATTACAGGTTTTATCAAGTTTTCAGCTTTTTAAAGGGCTTACAGAGATAGATTTAAAGGCAATTCACGCAAAGTGTCAAAGGATAAAATTCAAAGAAGCAGAAACATTGATGAAGGAAGGGCAGACTAATTCTGCCATCTATATTATAATTAAAGGGCAGGTGGAAGTCTGTCTTCCTGAGCGAAGCGGAGAGACAAAATACAAAAGACCTACAAAAGTAAAATTAGCCATAGAACATGAAGGTGATTTTTTTGGAGAATATTCTCTTATTGATTCAAAACCGGCATCCGCTTCAGTAGTTGCAACTCAAGCAGGAGAGCTTATAAAGATAACAAAGTACAACTTGGATAGTATTTTAGAAAATGACGATCGCATAGCGAAAACAGTTTACCTGAATATACTTAAAATACTTGTAGGAAGACTCCGGCATATTAACAAGGAATATGACGAGATCTATATTTTGTGAGTGCATTTGGAAGATGTGAACACACGAGTCATCTTAAATAAAGGAATTCTCATTGATAATTGACAGAGTGGAGTATTGTAATTGCTACCCTTATGGTTCAGCCTGGAGCAGTGCATTTACATTCCTGAGAACAATAACACCAGATTCTGAAGAGAAGAGGTATGAGATTCAGGGTGATGATATTTATGCGATAATCTCAAGCTACAACACAAAAGAACCTCACAAATTTGAGGCACATCGTGAGTATGTTGACATTCAGTGCCTTCTAGAAGGTCAGGAGATTATCGAGTCTACAACATTAAATGAGCTTTCCGTTGATATACAATATGATTCTGAGAAGGACGTTGCATTTTATCTAAAGACAGACAGTCGGAAGATTATCTCTCACTTAATGCCCGGAATATTTATTGCCTTTTTCCCACAAGATGCCCACATGCCCGGCGTTTCTGTAGGAGACTTTCCAGTATTTGTGAAAAAAGTAGTAGTAAAGATAAAGGCAGAACTGTTAAGATTATGAACCTATAGTGCCACAGAGTTCAAAAAAGCGGAATTTATCACTTATGGTTATGGGGAATTTGAATAATAGATGAAAAGATATAAAGATGGCCTTGTCCCGCGTGATATAAAGAAAGGGTTTTATAGAAATATAGAGCTTGGTAAGGATGTTGTAGTACAAAGAATAGAAATAGGTAATCAGATCAGAGAGATGATTACGTCTCACATCGGTTTATCACGTACATCAAACACAAACAGAGAAGCGATTAATTCCAGTATCAATTTGCTTTCCTATGACAATAGGGATGTAGGTAATGGTATGTACGGACTGAAAGCATCGTTTGAGTGGAATATATCAGAAGTAGTCTGGCAAATAGAGCAAAACATACAAGAGTTTAAAGAGATGATAAAAATTATCTATGCTTCTCTGGAACCTTCAGTTGTAGAGCTGCGATCTTCAGCACAGGAAGCTTATGAAAATGGTAGAATAGCTGACGCAATAGACATTTTCTCTAAATTATCTGAATGTTGTGAAGGTGATTTTTCTGTTTTCTTAAGCCTCGGAATCATCAGCCTTTTTCATGAAAAAGATAATGAAAAGGCTTTAGGTTATTTTGATAAGGCCGTAGATGTTGTTGGGCCACAATCTGACTTCTACACGAGTTATGCTTTGTTATACAAAGCATTCGTACTACGTAATCTTGATCGTATTGATGAAGCTCAAAGATTTTCAAGACAGGCAGTAGATTTGTCTCCTGACTTTACTGAAGCGCTATACCAGAATGCGCAATACAGCGCTCTCTTGAAAAATACAGATACGGCTATCTCATCTTTAAAAACAATAATCGGCACTGATATCCTTTATAGTCTGAAAATTACTAATGAGCAGGATTTTGATGGAATACGGCCGCAAATAACAAAAATCATAAATGAAGTTTGTGCTCCTGTGCACGAGGGAATTAACAAAAAGTTGAAGAAGTTTGATGGGAAACTACATCATCTCAACGCTATCGTCAATAGTCTCAACAAACAGGGTCTTAATATTTCTGACAGTCAGGATACTAAACAGCTCCAAGAGGACAAACAAGAGTTAACCAATATAGTTGATTCTAATTCCGTCTTAAATCTGTTTGTAGTTGATAAATGCTTTTCCAGATTAGATAAAAACCTGCAGCACGATAAATCTCAATTATTGTCAGATTGTAATGAAGCACGAAAGAGAGTGGGATATGAAAAAGAAGGAGCTGCCAAGGCATTAAAAAAACTAAAGGAAAGAGGTTTTCTAGCTCCGTTTTTTCTTAAGTTGTTTTTAAGTCAACTGTATGCAATACCGGCTGGTATATTTGTTAGAGTGCCGCCTGATATGTTAATTTCAAAATATGCCAGACTGATGGGAGCATCTATGGGCATTCCACCCGGAGTATTCATTCTGGAGGCTATTGCCGTAGTTTCGTGTGTTCTGATGGTGTTTGTACCTACTATTGGTCCTCGCATGAAATGTAAGAAAAACTATGTTCGTATTCAATATAAGGAGAGTATTCTAGATGATACAATAAAAGCGATTAAGCAGGGATAGCGTAATCAATGACATTCATGATTATGCACTAGGACATTGTTGCAGTGGTGTGTTCGGTTATTCAGGTTTATTGGCTTTGTGTACTTCGCCTGTTATAGGAATATTGATGACCGGCAGTTCTTCGCTGTTGGTAGTAAGCTCCAGTTGCCCGTCTATTCTACCAATAGGAGCGTTGTTATGAAGCTTAGTTTCGATCAGACAGTGAGAGTTTTTCTGTTCATATCTTTCATCGATATTAACACTTAAATAATCCGGTGAGATCTTACTGCTTAAAATCCTTATGTGGCTTTCGTTTATCTTGACAAAAAGCTTTTTAGTTATCTCTCTTCCCTCCGGAACAGTACCGTAATATATTCTTCTCTGATTTATGGTAATATCGCCTTCTACCACACCATAAAATATAATACTGGTTTTTGGTTGCTTGGTGCTGTTTGACTCCAGGAAAATTTTGCCACTGAATCTGCCAATTTCATGATGGTTCTTTAATGTGGCGGTGATAGTGAATTTTCCCTCCTGATTGTCTGATACAGAGGTCTCTACATATGGTTTAGACGAAGTAACCTTCACTATTTTAAAATCGGGACCTGATTGTGATTTTACGGAGACTTTGACTGTGTTTTCTGATTGATTATCTGCACGGAAAGAACCAAAGTTGATGTTCTTTGGTTTAAAACTGATCTCTTCAATAACCTCTCCGGAAATAGTTAACTTATGGTT
>CAYTLC010000120.1:4322-8147 GCA_964438395.1 uncultured Candidatus Scalindua sp. | reverse complement strand
TCACCAGTCTGAGCAGGTTTTATGGGCGGGAGCGAAACAGACCCGCCTTCATTATCTGCAACCGATTGAAGCAATGCCGCACAGAAGTACCTTGTAACAAATATTAAAGTTGAGGAGAATTGTTTATATGCAGCGTCTTGCTGGTTTAAGAAATTTTGATTGGCTGATATTTCTGGTAGTATGCCTGTTTCTGGCTACCGGTTTTTTCTTTGTATGGAGTGCGTCATCGGAAAGCTTTGCTTTTAAGCAGATAATCTGGATAGGTGTTGGCATAGTAGTTTTTTCTGGTATGTTAATAATCGATTATTATTCCATCGGAAAAATTTCATATATTTTATATTTAATCGTTCTCTTTTGTTTGTTTTTAGTTTTGTTATTTGGCAAAACAGTATATGGTGCACAAAGATGGTTGATGATAGGTCATATCTCAATACAACCTTCTGAGATGATGAAAATAGCCCTTGTTTTAGTCCTTTCAAGGTATTTTGTGGACAAAAAGAATGTTGCGGGATTTGGTGGTATTATCTTTCCGTTAGCATTGACGCTCCTGCCAATGACATTAATTATGAAACAACCGGATCTTGGTACAAGCTTAATCCTGGTTCCTGTATTTTTTTCAATTATGTTTATTGCCGGCGTCAAAATCAGGTATCTGCTTACTATCATAGCTTTCACCCTTTCCACAATTCCTATTTTCTGGTATTTTGTACTCCATACCTATCAGAAAGCGAGAGTACTGAGTTTTCTCTGGCCCGATACAGTAAGTAGCTTTGGGGCTGGTTATCACAGGATTCAATCATTAGTAACAATTGGTTCCGGTGGCAGTTTTGGTAGCGGATGGGGCAAGGGCGTACAGAGTCAGCTTAACTTCCTTCCACAGGGGCATACGGATTTTATATTTTCTGTCATAGCGGAAGAATGGGGGTTTTATAGAGCCGGTGCGCTCCTGTGCCTTTATGTAGTTTTTATTGCATGTTGCATAGGCATTGCATTACACACCAGGGATCCCTATGGCAGGCTGATTGTAACAGGTTTCACCGCAATGTTTGCAGCTCAAATACTCATAAATGTTGCCATGACAATAGGGCTTGCACCAATTACCGGCTTGCCATTACCATTTATCAGCTACGGAGGATCTTCCCTGATATCATCCTTTATAGCATTATCATTTATATTTAATGTAAGAATGAGGAATCGAGTAGCCTTGGCGAAAGATGGATTTTATGAATAATATTCGAAGTTATGTGGAAGACAAAATTCTTCCTTTTGTGGAAACTCCAGGACAGTATATTGGTGAGGAGTGGAATTCCATTAGAAAGGAAGATAACATAGACGTTACAATGGCCCTGGCCTTTCCGGATACGTACGCAATAGGAATGTCGCATATGGGCATGCAGATTTTATATGGTCTTTTAAACGAACGGAAAGACACCGCTTGTGAAAGAGTATTTTCACCATGGTATGACATGGAAACTGCTCTGCGAGAACATGATATACCATTGTACTCCCTGGAAACATTCAAACCTTTAAAAGAATTTGACATTGTCGGCTTCTCACTTCAATATGAGATGTCATTTACAAACGTGCTTAACATGCTGGACCTTGCAAAGATACCGTTGAAAAGGGAAGAGAGAGCAGAGAGCAACCCATTAATTATTGCAGGTGGGCCACTGGCACTTACTCCAGAACCAATCTCTGATTTCATTGATATTTTCTTTGTTGGCGATGGAGAGGAAAAGCTTCCTCAATTTATTGAATATTTTAAAGAACTTAAAAATACGGAAAATTTGTCAAGAGAAGAGAAAATCATCTCACTTGTAAAAAAAATGAAAAACCTTTATGCCCCTTCTCTGTATAATGTCACCTATGATTCCGATGGAGTTATAAACAACATAGAACCAAACATACCAGACGTCCCTCCTGTTGTGCATGGTGCGTCAGTAAGCAACCTGGGTAAAACATATTTTCCTGAGAAGCCAATTATACCTTTTGTACAGACAGTTTTTGACCGCATTTCAATAGAGGTTATGCGAGGCTGTACGCAAGGGTGCCGATTCTGCCAGGCAGGAATGACAAAACGACCAAACAGGATACGCTCGGTAGATAAAATTCTTAATATGTCTACAGATTGTTACCAGAACACGGGGCACGATGAAATATCCCTCGGAGCACTATCTATAAGCGACTATCCTCATCTCAAAGATTTGATGACCAGTATGGGTAAAACCTTCGATCAAAAGAAAGTAAACATAGCATTTCCTTCCCTGAGGGTATCTGATCAGTTGACTGGGTTACCTTCTCTTCTCAATACGGTACGCAAATCCGGTTTAACATTGGCTCCTGAAGCCGCTACCACAAGACTCAGAAAAGTAATCAACAAAAACATCTCAAACGAAGATCTCTTCGCTGGAGTTAAAGAGGCATATAAAGAGGGATGGAATCTGGTTAAACTATACTTTATGATTGGCCTTCCTACCGAAACAGATGAGGATGTTGAAGAGATAGCAAATCTGGCTTATAAAATTTCTAATCTCAAGAAAGAGGTTAAAGGTTCGCATGGAAATGTAAATATAACGATTTCAACCTTCGTTCCCAAGGCCCATACCCCATTCCAATGGGAACCAATGATTTCACTGGAAAGAATAAAAGAGATTAAGCGCATCATAATGGATAAGATCAAGCACAGAAGAATTCGTGTTAAATTCAATAAACCGGAGAGGAGCATACTGGAAGGAATTTTTGCACGTGGTGACAGGAGGCTGGGACAAGTAATCCTTCAAGCCTGGCAGGACGGTTGCAGGTTTGACTCCTGGGATGATCATTTTGATTATGATAAATGGAAAATTGCATTTGAAAAGGTGGGTCTGGATGAAAATTTTTACCTATCTAGAGAAAGAAGAGAAGACGAGGTTCTTCCATGGGAGCATCTGAACTGTGGATTAATAAAAGAATTCCTGATAAGGGAGAGAAAGAGATCTTTTGATCAGGAATTTACACTTGATTGTTTTACCGATGATTGCCCGGATTGTGGTGCATGCGCAAGATCAGAACATTATGTAAAAAACTGAAATCTCCAGTCATCTAATTTCCATAATATACAAACGGTGCCCAGTAGTGTGGTGCTTTGTATTTCTCACCAAAGTTACCATTAATAAACTGGCGTTTCACCTCTGTGACTGCATCTAAATAACTCATGCCCTTGTCCTGTACCAGGCCATACATTGTCGCCATAAACTGTGATGTAGACCCATCTGCCACCCTCCAGAGTGATACAGAAACTGCCTTCGCACCAGATAAAACAAAGGAGTGGATTAGTCGGGTAAAACCATCATCCTCGTAAATTCCTCCCAAGCCTGTATCAAAAGCTGACAGGTTCACCAAGTCGGCTCTGATCTCCATTTTAGCAATTTCCTCTGTACGTAAATAACCATCTTCTCTTCCCTTCTCTTTGAATTGTGACAAGACCAGGGCTGAAAGTTCCGGTACCTCAGGCACAACAAGACCGTGAGTTGCAAAATGAAGCGCTTTGTAATCATAGAATTTCCAGTCATCTGATAGTTCTTTTATGTCTTTCTCCGTTACATTCCTGCCTGTAAAGAAATTCGATTTTTTGATTACATTATTAATTTCATGAATTTCATTCAATGTTTCCGGCAGGTCAGGCCATGAAGAAATACCCAGGACCTTGTAGGCACTTCCGACAGACCGAGCATTTTCGATGTCAGGATAAAGACTTTTCATTAAAAGATCACTCTGGATATTTTCTAAATCGGAGAAAATGTTCTTTGTTAAAACTGCCAGTTGGGCTCTGTTCTCTATCATTTC
>CAYTLC010000120.1:0-4222 GCA_964438395.1 uncultured Candidatus Scalindua sp. | reverse complement strand
CTCTATCTGTGTTTCATATTTGTCAATGGACGATTGGACAAAGGATTTGTTCGAGACCTCCTTACCCATAATTTCTGTTTTTGTGATAGCAATCTGAACAATTTTTTCCATATTTACGTTTGCATAGACAATTACAACGGTATCATCATCAAGGGTTTCCTGAATCTCTTCAACATCCTGCAACCAGATCCATTTTTCCTTCTTTTTAACGCGTTTCTCACTTCCGGCAAAACGGTCAATCAGAATCTTTGCCCTGACGTATTCAATAGTCTGAAAGGCAGAATGCGCATCATTATCCTTGATATACGCTGAGGTCAGCAGTTCATAGGCGTAAAGTAAATCGCTCAATAAGCGCTTACGTATCTCTCCGGTTTCCGTCTTACGTAAATCTTCTATTATGGATACAGATTCTTTAAAACGTTCAATTGCCATTTTATATTTTTCTTGTGAGATGGAAGCTATACCAATTCTGTTGAGGTCTCTGCAGAGATCATTATCCTTTCCGATTTTTTTATTATTAGCCAGATCCCTTTCATAGGGATAGATAATCTTGTCATGTTTGTTCCAGTAGAAACGGTAAAACAAAGTAAGGTTTTTTTCAATAAGAACCTCACTCATCTCCTCACTCAACTTTCTGTCCACTGCCAAAGCTTTTTCATAGTACTCGATGGCCTTGTCATATTGCCCCAGTGTTTCATAAACATTGCCAATATTATTGAAGCTTTTGGACATTTCATCATCCTGTTCTGGCTTTCCGGCAATACTAATAGCATCTTCAAAATATTTAACGGCTTTTTCATGCAGTCCTTGAGATTGGTAAACAGTGCCAATATTGTTGAGGCAAGCAGCAGCGCCCCTACCCTGATCAAGATTTTTGTATATATCCAGAGCCTCTTCATAATACTTAAGAGCATTTTCGTATTGACCCATAGATTTGCAGATATCACCAAATTTATTAAGCCCACTCCGATAGGCAATGCTATCTTGTTTCCACAATTTTCTATATATTGCGAAAGATTCTTCATAATATTTGATGGCAGAAGTATCTTGTCCCAAAGATTTATAGATATTACCAATGTTGTTAAGTTCATTTGAAATTATTTCCTCCACCTCCAACTTTCTGGCTATTGATAAGGCTTTTTCATAGTACTCAATTGCATTGTCATATTTTCCAATGGTTTCGTAGACTTTGCCAATATTATCGAGGCCTGAAGCAACCTTGTCTTCCCTGCCAAGTTTTTTATCTATTTCCAAAGCCCTCTCAAGATGCTCTACTGCCGTATCATGTTGCCCCAGGAAGTTGTAAGTATTGCCTATGTAGTTGAGGCTAGAAGCAATTTTTCCATCCTTCCCCAGTTTTCTGTATATATCTAAAGCCTCCAGATAGTACTTGATAGCAACATCATGTCTCTTCAAATAATTGTAAAAATACCCAAAACGGCTGAGACAGTCGGCAATAAGATCTTCCCGGTCAAGTTTTCTGGCTATTTCCAGCGCCTCATCAATTTTATCGGTAGCCGTTTTATATTGACCGGCCAGAGAATAATAGTAAGCGGCTTGATTCAGGCCCATTACTATATTTGATTCCGTTTGCAGGGGAGAGGCCTTTTCTGCCTGCACAGATTTTTCATATATCTCTACAGCTTTAAGATATTCACCTATTTTTTCAAATTCCTGCGCTTTATGCCGGTTTGCATCGACAGATTGTTCTTCCTGTGCATAAAGTGATGAACCGACAAATAATGTCACTAACAGAATTAAGAAGCCTATTGTTTTCATATTCATTTCACTGGTTTTGTTAACAAATACACGATTTGTATTATACAGAAGAGATATCGAGCAATCTAATTCTAATTAAATTGTCTATATGGACAATCATCCCAGACAATAAAGATATCTCTATTTTCTCGTTTGAACAAAAAAAAAGGCGCTCAGATAATGAGCGCCTTTTTTCTATCTTATCACTACGGACAAATTACATCCGTATTAATACACTTAATTAATAATCCAAATCTCGTACTTCCCACACATTGTCTGGTAAAGCAGTCTCCTTTGTCGCACTTTTGTGGCTTCCGCCGCTACTACTGCCGTGTGAGACCGGCTGTGCGCCACCCTGCTCTAAAGCATGCTCTCTACGCAACCTCATACCCTCAGACTGTATCTTTCCAAGCTGCTGAAACATTGGTGCCTGGCCCCACCACCACATTATATCCTGCTGGGCATGGGCATAGCCTTTATAACCCTGAAGTTTATACCAGAACCACATCTTGGCATATTCCGTCTCTATTAGAGACGGGTTATTATCACCCTGATAGAACATGGCGTACACACCGAGGATAGGCCCGACAACCGGCACCTTTCCACCTAACGACTTAAATGCGTTATACACACCATCTCCGATTAAGGATGCCGGTAATAGCTCTGCAATCTTATCACCAAGCGGATAGATATCACGTTCTCCTACAGATGGATACAGAATATCTTCTGCAATGAGATCATCAATAATCTTCTGCGCATCATCCGTAAGCTTGAAAGCCTGGAACATATAATCATCAAGCTGCTCTAGATACGTATAAGCAAAGCGAGGACTATGACAGTTAGAACAAACCTCTACCCACTTATCCCTCTTATCAAGGTTCTCATCCGAGTAAACATCTATTTTTGGAGCAATGATGTTAATCCCGTATGGATATGCACTGAGTGACGACTTATACTCGATATTTGACGGTGGAACCGTACCCATACGCCAGATACCCTTTGAAACAAAGTTGTGCGTAAATCTTCCACCACCCTGATACATGTGGCAGAACTGACATGTTGGTGTACGGTACTCTTCACCAACCTGCACGTGAGCAAGAGGTTTATCGAAATTGTAACTTTCCTCTTCCATCTCTAAAATCATACCGTGCTTTGACTCACCATAAGACTCTGCGTCCGGATGGTCTGGGCCCATGTGACAAGTCATACAGGCTTTTGGATTTCGTGCTTCCGCAGCGGAAAATGAATGTCTTGTGTGACACGGATCACATTTAGTTGAAATACCGTGACACATATCACAACCACCATTTCCTGCCAACCATCCCCTTCTGTCTGCCTCTGGATACCAAGGAACAAGAACGTTGGCCTCCATCGCCTGTATGTGGTTAGGACGACCATGGTCCTTCTCACTGTTAAACTGACGTACCTGTCTTTCATGACACTCACTGCATATTTCAGCATGTGGCATCCTTATCTCATTTTTCTCTGTGTCTGCATGACAGTCAAAACAGTCAACGTTGATAATTTCTCTTCCAATAGACTCTTCTATGATCTTTGTCTTACGGGCAATCAACTCAGTCTTTCTCGGATTGAAATGGGCAGAACCCTTCCAGTCATGAACTGCACCGGTATTAATACCATCATGACACCTGATACAAAGATCTCTGCGCTCTTTCTCAATAAACAGAGAATGGTCTAAAATATCCATCTTTTCGTAATGCCTCATAGGAGACATATACATCTGCATCGCCAAAGGCTTATAATAGTCTTTGAACAGACCTGCACCTTCACTGAGACCAACATTGTCCTTAAAGATAGGACTGTACCAGTCAGGAAAACCTTCATAAATATCCATAGTCTTTGGCACGTAAGGTTCTTTCGCTGCAGCCTCATCATGTGCTCGAACTGATCCTGAGAACTGTATGGCTATAACCAGCAACGCCATAGTAAGGAAAAGCATCAGTTTTTTTGCATAATTCATAATACTCATTCTCCTTTAATTTATATAAAAAAAATCTTATTCAGTTTATTCAGCATGTTCATTTTCTTCTGCTTTATTTGCAAGTGATTTTACAAAGTGCACCATACACCAACGATCCTCGTCTGAGAGCTCATTAGCAAATGAGGGCATCGGTGTACCGTTCACGCCAGTTGTAAACCTCAGATAGATATCTTTATTTGTAGAGCCTCCCTTAAACTTATCCTGCATGGTAAAATTGTAGGCTTGAATCGGAATTTCCCACTCATCTTCAAGATCGTAGCTGCTAGGACCATCTCCTTCTCCTGTTTCACCATGACACTTCCAACACTCTTTCTGAAAATAAAGCTCCTTGCCTCTTGCAATAGTCTTCTGCGTTGACCTCAACTCAGGTCCCACAACCACAGATGGTTCAGGTTCCCTGTACTGCCAGGCTTCAGAAAAACTCTTTAACACTGGAAGTAGTGACTTTATCTGGTCTTGATC
>CAYTLC010000119.1:0-8170 GCA_964438395.1 uncultured Candidatus Scalindua sp. | reverse complement strand
ATTTCCACCATAGGGCATTTTATCTTTAATATCTTTTGCCAATGACGAAGCACTCGCCAGTGTCACACCATCAGTATCGTTTATTATCTGACAATATATATTCTTAGAGCTTCTGAACACACTCAATCTCGGCATTTCTTTGATACCAGAGATTTTTTTTCTTATTCCCTTACGGCGCCTAAGCCGCTTTTTATTTTTCTTCTTGATAATATCCATAGATTTTTTTAAGTAAAAAGAGATGCAAAAACTACTATTTAGAAGCCACCGCCTTACCCGCCTTTCTGCGGATAACCTCGTCAGAATACTTCACACCCTTCCCCTTGTATGGTTCAGGAGGACGCAAACGTCTAATATTCGCTGCAAACTGACCGACTTTTTGTTTATCAATACCCGAAACTGTAAATTTCCCAGGATTCGTCTGGTTTTGAATTTCAATTTTTATATCTTTCGGAATTTTTACATTTATAGGATGCGAAAACCCTAATTGTAATATCAATCCTTCACCCTGCATTTTTATATTGTACCCTAATCCAATTATCTCCAAAGCCTTAGAAAATCCGTTTACAACACCGTATACATTGTTTGCCAAAAGAGTACGTGTCAGACCGTGAAGCTCTCTACACTGCCGCTCTTCGGAAGGGCGTATTACACTAAACTGCTTTGCAGCTTCATCAACCTCAACCTTCATCAGCGTATGAATTGGCTGTACTATTGTTCCTTTAGAACCTTCGATTGTCACGGTGTCTTTATCACATTTCACTTTGACACCGTCTGGTATTGGTATTGGTTTTTTTCCTATTCGTGACATAACTTTTTTTGTATTACTGCAAAATAAAATGTTTAGAAAATTGTATTATCCTACTTGAATAAATAAGTCAACATAAACTCTTATCTACCATACTGTACAAATATGTTCTCCACCTATATTATGCTCCCGGCACTCTTTATTACTCAAAATGCCTTTAGAGGTCGAAAATATTGATATACCGATACCGTTAAGTACCCTACCTATATCCTCTACTCCCTTATATATTCTCCTGCCAGGCTTACTTTCTCTTTTTATATGGCTAATCACCTTCTGGTTTAATGGTCCGTATTTCAGATACACCCTCAATACGCCTTGCTTTTCGTCAGAAATTTCCTTAAATTCCTTTATAAAACCCTCTTTTTTCAAAACCTCTGCGATACCAATCTTAATACGTGACGAAGGAATATTCACAGTCTCTCTTTCTACCATAATTCCATTACGTATCCTCGTCAACATGTCCGCAATCGGATCAGTCATACTCATTTTAGTAAACCCCTCTGCACTTTATAAAAGATTCTTGTTTTTGTACTCTACCAACTTGCCTTTTTTACTCCAGGTATTTCACCCTTGGAGGCAAGACTCCTGAAGCATAACCTACATATTTGAAATTTTCTGTAATACGACCTAGGCCTTCCACAAAGCTGACATCTATTATACCTTCTGGTCTTGTATTTTGGCTCGTTCTTAGATTTGACTATTAATGCTTTTCTTGCCATATATACTCCGCGTGTTTAGAAATCCGTTATTAATTTAAAATTCTCAAAATACAAATTATGTTCTAAAAGGCATTCCAAATAGCCTCAGCATCTCACGTGACTGTTCATCAGATTTCACAGACACCACAAACGTGATATCCATACCCTGAACATACTCTATATCGTCAATATCTATTTCAGGAAAAACCGCCAATTCGCTTATACCCAAAGTATAGCACCCACGACCATCAAAAGATTTGGCTGAAAGGCCACGAAAATCTTTTATTCTAGGCAAAACAATGCTTATCAAACGATCCATAAATTCGTAAGCCATCCTATCACGAAGTGTCACCTTACAACCGACAGGATCTCCTTTTCTCAACTTGAATCCAGCTATATCCTTACGAGCTCTAGTCATACTTGGTTTTTGGCAGGAAAGCGTTGCTAAGTGCTTCATCGCATCTTCAAGAAGCTTTTTATTCTCCTTCGCTCTGCCAACACCCATATTTATAACAATCTTCTCCAGTTTTGGAACTTCCATCTTGTTCTTAAAGCTGAACTTTTCCATCAACTGGGGTACAATTTCATCTTTATATTTTTCTATTAAACGCACCATACTTTATCTTATATCCTAATCTTCAATTTTACTCAGAAGCAATTATTTCACTTCCACATTTATAACACACTCTAACCTTATCACCATTCTCAAGAATTTTGCGCCCGGTTCTTACACCCATACCATTCTTCTCACAATTTTTATTTTGACATATCACCAATACATTAGAAGCAGACACTGGCGCCTCTTTCTGTACGCGGCCACCCTGCGGGTTCTTCTCACTACGCTTTATATGCTTTTGAATGTAATTAATTCCTTCTACAACGACACGATTCTGCTTTGTCATCACATTCAATATTTTACCCGTTTTGCCAGCATCATCACCAGCGGTGACTTGTACAAGGTCATTTTTTCTTACATGCATTCTTTTATCGACTCCCCTTTAGAATATTACATTTAAACTACTTCAGGAGCTAATGAAATTATTCTCATGAAATTCTTTTGCCTTAACTCTCTTGCAACTGCACCAAAAATCCTGGTTCCCTTTGGGCTCCCATCTTCATCTACGATAACAATTGCATTTCTATCAAATTTCAAGTAAGAACCATCTTCACGCCTGATATTTTTCTTTGTCCTGACAATCACACCTTTAGCAACATCGCCTTTTTTTACGACTCCGTTTGGAATTGCCTTCTTCACTGCAACCACCACGATATCACCAACAGACGCATACACACGCCTGGATCCCCCAAGCACCTTTATGCACTTTGCCATCTTTGCGCCCGAGTTATCGGCCACATCCAACATCGTTTGTTCCATTATCATTTTATCAACACCCTTTTGTTATTTCACAATACGAACTAATCTCCAGCGTTTATCCTTACTTAATGGCCTTGACTCTACAATCTCTACCTTATCACCCTGTTCAGCCTTGTTTCCTTCATCATGTGCCTTATAAACGGTTGATCTTCTAACAAACTTTCCATATCTGGGATGCTTTACTCGTCTTTCCGCTTTCACCGTAATCGTATTTGTCATTTTATTACTTGAGACTACACCAATTACAGTTTTTATATGTTTTTTGTTTTTTTCAGTTTCCATTGTTTACTCTTCTAATCCTTTTTCTTCTCGGCAAGATCAGTGTTAATTCCCAATTCTACTTCCCTTAAAACAGTCTTTAGCCGTGCAACATCTTTTCTTATTTGTTTATATTGTGCAGAATTTCGTATTTCCCCAGCCTGCCATTGAAACCTGTAGTTTAGTAACTCTCTTTTGCAAGCCTCCAACTCCTCAAGTATGTCCTGATGTGATTTCTCTCTAATTTCACTTGCCTTCAAATCGCCACTCTCCTCTTAACAAATACAACCCGCACAGGCATTTTGTATGCTATCCTGTTAAATGCTGACTTCGCCATCTCCTCTGAAACACCTCCCAACTCAAACAGGACAGTACCGGGCTTGACAACCGCAACCCATTTATCAGGCTCACCCTTACCCTTACCCATTCTAGTTTCAATCGGCTTTGCTGTAATCGGTTTGTGAGGAAAGACCCTTATAAACAATTTACCTTCCCTTGAAATATATTGAGTAGCAGCCACCCTGCCAGCTTCCAAATGCTGTGCTGTTATCCACCCCTGTTCTGTAGCCTGCAAACCATAATCACCAAAGCATACAGTATTTCCCCTTGTTGCATTGCCTTTAATTTTTCCTCTGTGAGTTTTTCTAAACTTAACTCTTTTTGGCATCAACCGCATAATCAACCCCTTTATCCATATCAACCAACCCTTTATATATCCACACTTTAACACCAATTGTACCATAAGTTGTCATAGACTCAGCAAACCCATAATCAATATTTGCCCTCAGCGTATGCAGAGGAATGCTCCCTTTAGTAGCACCTTCTGACCTTGCGATCTCTGCCCCACCTAAACGACCAGACACCTGCACCTTGACTCCTTTTGCACCCAATCCCATTGTACTCTCAACCGACTTCTTTATAGTTCTTCTATAGGCTGCCCTTTTTTGTAATTGCTCAGCTATACTCTCAGCAACCAACTGTGCCTCTAACTCTGGCCTGTCAACCTCTTGAATCTTTATATCTACACCTTTTTCCACTATTTTCTCAATTCCACTTTTAAGTTTTTCAATTTCAGAACCCTTACGACCAATTATCAATCCTGGCCTTGCAGAATAAATAATAATTTTCGCACCCTCATCACGCGTTCTTTCAATTTCTACTTTTGGAATTCCTGTGAAACGATAATTCTTTTTAATAAATTTTCTTATTTTCTGATCTTCCACAAGTAATTTGCCGAAATCCTTCTTATCAGCATACCACCGCGAACGCCAGCTTTCTGTTATTCCTAACCTGAATCCTATTGGACAAACTTTTTGACCCATACTTGCCTTTCTAATTTATAATGCATTAATAATAACACTCTAGAACACCATCCCTCTTTCGAAAAAAGAGAATTTCTCTTTATTTTTTTCCGTCAGACAGCACTAGAGATATATGGCTTGTACGCTTCTTAATCATTGAAGAAACACCTCTTGCCCTAGGCCTGAACCATTTACGCGCCGGACCACCGTCCACATATATTTCTTTAATAAATAAAGAGTCTATATCTACACTTTGATTCTCACTGGCACCAGCAATTGCCGCTCTTAGCGTTTTGTCCACAAAGAAAGAGGCCCTCTTATTTGTCAGCCTCAAAGCCTCCAAAGCGTGATTTACAGTCTTTCCCCTTATTAGATCAACAACGTACCTTGCTTTTCTCGGAGACATCTTAACGTATCTACAACTTGCTTTAAAATCCATTTTATATTAGTCAATTATTATCAATAATTCAATTTGTACAACTCACTACCACTACTTCTTTTTCGTTCCACCGTGACCTCTATAAGTTCTCGTAGGTGCAAATTCTCCAAGCTTATGCCCGACCATATCTTCCATAATAAAAAGCTTATGGAACATCTTACCATTATGAACCATAAATGTATGTGACACAAATTCCGGAATAATTATACAACTTCTTGCCCACGTACGTATAGGGTCTTTAACACCAGTATCCCTTTGCTTTATTACTTTCTTAAGTAGTTTGGCATCGACATAAGGGCCTTTTTTAACTGAACGTCCCATAATTTTAACTCTTTTTTATAAATTTATTGCTAACTAGAATTAATATGGCCTAGGCCTGCTTCATATCATTGTGAAGCGGCTACTTATTACGCCTAGACTTTCTCCTTCTTATTATGAATTTGTTACTTGTAGACTTCCTTTTTCTTGTCTTACCGCCCTTTGCCAATACACCGGTCGGAGAACAAGGATGCCTTCCACCATGGCTTCTCCCTTCTCCTCCACCCAAAGGATGCGCAACTGGATTCATTGCAGTACCTCTTACATGTGGCCTGCGGCCCTTCCATCTTTTCCGACCAGCCTTTCCAAGTCTAACACCCATATGGTCTGTATTGCCAACCCGACCCACTGTAGCCCTACATTCGTGGAAAATCTTGCGAACTTCACCAGAAGGGAGCACTATCTGCACATACTTATCCTCTTTTGCTAAAACGCGCGCAACACTACCGGCAGATTTAACAATTTTACCACCCTCTCCCGGTCTTAATTCAATATTATGAACTTCCATCCCCAAGTGTATGTTTTTGAGAGGCATACTATTACCTGTTTGAGGCTCAACCTTATCACCAGACAATACTTGATTTCCCACAACCAGACCAACAGGAGATAATATATAACGTTTTTCCCCGTCTAGATAATGTAGCAAAGCAATGTTAGCTGAACGATTTGGATCGTACTCTATTGTTGCAACCTTAGCAGGAACACCATGTTTATCCCTCTTAAAGTCGATAATTCTATATTTTCTCCTACTCCCGCCACCCCTATGCCTAACAGTAATCTTGCCCTCGTTGTTTCTCCCACCCTTCTTATTCAGTGGCAGCAACAATCTCTTTTCCGGAGTAACTGACGTTATCTCTGCAAAATCAGAAACTGATCCCAAACGCCTTCCGTTAGTTGTCGGTTTGTATCGTTTTATTCCCATATATTTACACTTTCATATTTACAAAACAGCCTAGTAGCCAAGATCAATACGATCACCCTCTTTCAGAGTTACTATTGCCTTTTTCCATCCACCAGTCTTGAAAACCCTATTCCTATATTTTCTTGTTTTTCCGGTTCTGTTTAAAGTCCGCACCGTCAAAACTGTCACTTCAAACAACTTCTCTATTGCCTCTTTTACCTGAATCTTATTAACTCTCTTGTCTACCTCAAAGTGATATGCATTTGACGTTTCTCTATCACCCACGCTTTTCTCTGAAGACAACGGTTTTTTTATAATTTGATAATAATCCATAATATTCTATTAGATTGAATAAATTTATTTCTTCGATCAATCTTTAGTCAGTTTATTCGAATTTAAGATTCTCTAATACATCCTTAACTATTAATAGTTTTTTGTATTTGACCACATCGTACGCATTCAAGTCTGAAGCAACACGAAGCTTCACATTATAAATATTTCTACATGATTTCCAAATTGCCTCATCAAATTCTTGCACCACAATCAAGCAACTTTCCCTGATCTCTAGACATTTCAACAGGCTTGACAGCTTTTTTGTACTAGGCGAATCCATCTCAAGCTTATCAACAAGGACCACTTCATTATCTATCAATCTGGACAGAATTGCAGACTGCAAAGCGACCTTTTTAGCCTTACGATGCATTGAAAAGGAATAATCTCTAGGCCGTGGCCCAAAAATCACTCCCCCACCTTTCCATATTGGAGAACGAATATCACCCACCCTCGCCCTTCCAGTATGCTTCTGCTTCCACGGCTTTTTCCCACCGCCCTTAACCTCACCACGAGTTTTGGTTGACGCCGTTCCTCTCCTGCGATTTGCCTCATGCATAATTATAGTATCTCTCAAGAGCTCCCTACGCACCTTTCCACCAAATCTCTCTTCAGGCACTGACACACTCTCTAAAGACTTACCGCTATTATCAAACACTGGTACTTTTATCATGATTCGTTTCTACTCTTTCGTATAATTACATAACCACCATTTGGACCAGGAACCGCCCCTTTAACAATTAACATGTCTCTGTCTTTGTCTACCTTAACTACATCCAGATTTTTCACAGTAATCCTTTTGCCACCCATTCTCCCTGCCATTTTTTTACCCTTAACCACATGCCCAGGGCTTGTACCTGCACCAACTGAACCAGCACTCCTTGGTGTTGTACAACCGTGCGTAGCAGGCCCTCCACTAAAGCCCCACCTCTTCATAACACCAGCAAAACCCTTACCTTTACTGGTACCAATCACATCTATCGACTTCACATCATCAAAAATTGAAACAGTCAAGGTTTGCCCTGGTTCATATTCTGTATCTAAAGCGTCGGTACGAAACTCTCTTATTATCCTTTTTACACCTGCCTCCACTTTAGAACAATGCCCAATCTCAGCCTGAGACGCCCTTTTCTTTTTCTTCTCATCAAAGCCAATCTGCAGGGCAGAGTATCCATCATTTTCTTTGCTCTTAATCTGCAAAAGATCACACGGGCCTGCCTGCAACAACGTCACAGGAATCAAGCCACCCTCTTTACTGAAAATCTGGGTCATACCTAATTTTTTACCAAGCAATCCTGCTATCATGTGTAATACCTATATAATTCAATTAAAAATACTTTATATTAAAGAAACCCAATAAGCCTCTACGCTTTTATTTTAATCTCTATCCCAGCAGGCATATTAAGCTTGTTCAGCGCATCAACTGTCTTCGGAGTCGGCTCAATGATATCTATCAGCCGCTTATGTGTTCTTATCTCAAATTGCTCCCTGGACTTCTTATCGACATGCGGAGAGCGAAGAACTGTATACCTCTCCATACGAGTCGGCAATGGTATCGGACCTGACACTCTTGCTCCTGTACGCTTAGCAGTATCCATTATATCCACAGCGGACTGATCGAGTATCCTATGATCATAAGCTTCCATCCGAATCCTAATTTTGTAATCTATTTTGTTTCCCATGGCTTATCAATTCTATTATTCAATAATTTTAGTAACAACACCAGCACCTACAGTCTTACCACC
>CAYTLC010000118.1:4839-8187 GCA_964438395.1 uncultured Candidatus Scalindua sp. | reverse complement strand
TCCCTTGATTTGCCCAAAAAAAATGTTAGAATCTTAAGAAGTTTGTAGCAACTGCAAATTAATTGTAACTTTATAGCTTTTAACGTGGAATTTGTTATGACCAAAGGCATAAAAAGGAAGAGTGCAAAACCAAAAAGTACAAAAACTAAAAGTGCAAAAGCGAAAGATGAAAAATCTATTGAAGACACTATCCTTGAATTAGAACAACGTATCCAGGAGCTACAAGATGATACGGATCAAGCTGACGCACCTGCTCAAATAGAGAAACTGGAAAAAGAGAGAACAGCTCTTCAGAAAAAGATGTATTCCAACCTTACCCCCTACGAAATAGTAAAAATTGCACGTCATCATCTTAGACCCCCATTCTCTGACCATCTCGAAATGATGGTTGACGATTTTGTTGAACTGCACGGAGATCGTAATTTCGGAGATGACAACGCCATAGTTACAGGTTTCGGTACAATTGGAGGGAAAAAGGCACTGATCATTGGTCAACATAAAGGGAAAACAACAAAAGAGAGAATCGAAAGCAACTTTGGAATGCCCAACCCGGAAGGATACAGAAAAGCATTACAGAAAATGAAACTGGCAGAGAAATTTAAATTACCAATAGTTACGCTGATCGACACACCGGGAGCGAATCCGGATATTGGAGCAGAGGAGCGTGGCCAGGCACATGCAATAGCTATAAACATTGCAGAAATGAGCAAACTGAGAACTCCCATAATCTGTATTGTCATTGGAGAAGGCGGAAGCGGAGGAGCGCTGGGAATAGGCGTGGGTGATAAATTCTCAATCCTTGAATTCGCTTATTGCTCTGTCATATCACCTGAAGGCTGTGCGGCTATCTTGTGGAAAAGCAAGGACCATACAGAAGATGCTGCAAACGCCCTGCATTTGACGGCAAAGGAGTTACATAAGCTAAAAATAGTTGATGAAATCATTCCTGAACCGGTAGGAGCAGCACACAACAATCCAAAAGAGATGACGAGGATATTAAAGGAAACAATCGTTCGATATATAGATGAACTCCAGGCGATACCTATAGATAAATTGATCGAGAAAAGATATCAAAAGTATAGGAAAATTGGCAGTTTCCTGGGCGGAGAAGAGTCACAAGTCCAGTCTGAAACACCTGGTAGCGTGAAGCAAGCTAAAGCCGGATAATATTTTTCTTGAGAAAACTTACTACAATAATATTAATTCTTCTGATTACCAATCCTGTATTTGGTTTTGGGAAGGAAGCACCGGATCAAGTACTGACAAAGTACTTAAAATCGCTCTATTCAAATAACCTGAAAAAAACATATAGTTATCTTTCAAAGGCAGACAAGAGTACTATAAGCCGAATTGAATTTATAAAACAAAACAGCCTTGACGACCCTTTTGCACAGGAAATAGCAAAGACAGTTTCTTCACTGCGCAAGTACAAGGTAAACGAAACAGTAATAAATAAAGAGAGTGCATCCGTCAATATTACAGTAACATCCCCGGACATGTCCAAAGTCATGGGAGAAATATTCGGGCCTTTTCATGGCCCAAAAAGCATGGAAAACCCACAGGAAGCAGCCAGATTTATGCTGAAGCAGTACCTGAAAAAGGGTAACGTACCAATGGTTGAAGAGAGAGGAACCTTTACACTGGTAAATGAAGAGGGCAGATGGAAAGTACTCTTAAACCTGGCAAAGTAATTAAGGTTTAAATTGATAAAACAGGAAGAAGGATAAGATTATGAGAGAAATGTTAATAGATATGGCAAAAAGAGTTGGCTTCAATCTTGAACAGTTGCAGAAGGGATTCGAAGAGTGGTTTAAGGGTAAGTTCGAAAAACTGACTGCAATCAAAGAAGCGTATGAGGAAACCAGTTCATGTACATATGAACATCAATACACACAGTTTGGTAAAGAGCGTGAGTATTTGATTGATTTACATAAAAAGATTCTTGAGAAGGAGCTTGATGAAACAGAAGATCCCAGAATTCTCATGCAAAATATCTTTAATGATTACGATGAACTGCTCCGCAAATATCGTGGAATAATACCTCTGGACTATTCATTGGATATTATCCCTGACAAAGCACATGCTGATGAAGGAAGTGAAGTCGAAACAGAAATCCTCCATTTCTTCCCGTCAAATTGCAAGCGAGAGCAGATCATAGAACACACAGCAGAAATCATCAAACACATTCAGGAAGAATCCCTCTCTGATACACCAATTTGGGTCAAGGTCACCCAGCATAAGGGGATAAAATAGATTTAAGATTGAAAAGAAAAACCGAAATTTGTCCTCCATTTGACCCTGGTTCACATTGAACTTCTGCTCACTTACCGCTCGGCCAGGTAGCCACTTTTAACCGGATACAAAACATGTCTGCATCCAAAACTCTTAATCTGGCAATACTCATTTCCGGTAGCGGGACAACACTCCAGAACATTATTGACAAAATAGATGATAACTCACTTAATGCCAGAATTCAGGTTGTCGTATGCAACTCACCTGATGCCTATGGCATTAAGAGAGCAGAGCAGAACAGTATTCCCACAGCCATAGTACAACGCAAAGACCATAGCCAAACAGAAACTTTCAGTAACACAATAATAGAAGAGATTGAGAAATATCCTGTTGATCTGATAATACTTGCCGGTTTTCTACACCTTTTCAAAATACCGGATTTATATTCTGGCAAGGTAATGAACATTCACCCCGGACTAATCCCTTCCTTCTGTGGTAAAGGATATTATGGGCACCATGTCCACAAGGCTGCAATTGATAGTGGTGTTAAAATATCAGGTTGTACTGTCCATTTTGTTGATAATGAATATGATCGTGGGCCGATAATTATCCAGAGAACTGTTCACGTTGACACCGATGATACGCCAGACACACTTGCACAAAAGGTTTTTAAGGAAGAGTGCATAGCGTACCCGGAAGCAATACGCCTGTTTGCTGAAGGAAAATTAAAAATTGAGAAAAGAAGAGTCAGGGTCTTAAACCACTAATTATGAGAATCAAACTTCTATCAAATACAAAACGATTTCCGATGTTACAAGTCAGGAAACTATTAATCGCCTCAATAATATGTCTGTTTATTGTTCAGTATAGTACTCCTTCCCATGCTATCTCCATTTTGAGGGTTGAACCCTCAGTATTCGAACTTCAGAACCAGGCATTTTATAACTTAAGAAGAGGAAAATTCATTGAGGTGTTTAAGAATTGCGAAGAACTTCTGGCAATCAACCAGAAAAGCGTCCTCGCTTACGAACTACTGCAAGTTGCATACGCTGCAATCGGAAACTTTGACAGGGCACAGGAATTAATTGACTCTTTAAAAGAGGCTTCCACCAATCT
>CAYTLC010000118.1:0-4739 GCA_964438395.1 uncultured Candidatus Scalindua sp. | reverse complement strand
CTGGTCCAATTGCAGGGCTACGATAAAGCGATAGAACAGTATAAGCTTGTAATTAAAAAAGTACCCACTTTTATAAGAGCTCGTCAGAGTCTTGCTGCGCTCTATCTTCAGATGGGAAAGTTCAAAGATGCAATAGAACAATCTATCGAAATCCTTAAAGTTGATCAGGACGCAGCATCTGCATATCTTATACTAGCCAGATCTTATTCATACATAGACAACTTCAGCGATGCCATTAAAAGCATCATTATGTTTATGGAGATACAAGAATCCTCCTTTGAAGGAAATTACCTTTTAGCCACTTTCCAGATGGCAAGTGGAGATATTAAATCTGCTAAAGACGCAATAGAGAAAGCCGAAAGTATTGATGCCGGAATAGGCAACATGATGATAGCCAACGGCCTGCTAAACCACACTGAAGGCAACTACAACACAGCAGAAGTATATCTGAAAAAAGCGATGGAAGTTACACCTGAAATCCATCACCCAATGATCAACATTTTATTGACAAATCTTTACCTCTCACAGGAAAAACACAAATCTGCAAATGAGAGTTTAAAACTATCTGATAATTTCATTAACGGTTTCATGTCAAGAAACCTTGTCCTGAAACCAGACAAGTTAATTGAAAAATCTTTTGCGAACACAAACCTTGCTATATTTTTCTATCTCAATAAATGGTATGACAAAGCAATTAAGATGTGCGATGCGGCATTAGTGATCCACCCGGACAATCCACTCACATTGTATGTAAAGGGCAAATCACTGATAGATAAGAAAGATTTCAGCCGGGCATTTGTAGAACTGAAAAAAACAGTTGAGATACAACCTGGCTTTATATCTCCTCACTATGACCTGGCAAAACTTTATCTGCTAATGGGTGAAACTGACAACTCTATTGGAGAGTATAAAAAACTGGCGGGTCTAAATCCGAAGAATGCATCAGTCCACCTCTCAATAGGACATATATATTCACGACAGGGAAAGATGGACGAAGCGCTGATCGAATACAAACATGTAGTTACTTTGGCACCTGATTCACCCATAGGATACAATGAGCTAGCTTATCACTATGCTGAGAGCGGAACCAATCTTGATGAAGGCCTGGAATATGCACTAAAAGCTAAAGAGTTAGCCCCAAAGGATGCTGCGATTCTTGACACCCTGGGTTGGGTATACTTTAAAAAGGGAAATTTCAACAAAGCCGTAGAAAGTCTGAGGACCGCAATTACATCACGACAAAACTCACCTACAATACGATTCCACCTTGGAATGGCACATTACAAAAACCGTAATATTAATAGCGCCCTGAACGAATTTAAAAACTCCCTGAAAATCTCAACAAGATTCAAAGAGGCATCAAAAGCAAAGGATATGATTGAAATGATTGAAGGCCAATTGAATCAAACGCAGAAGTAGAATCTTCAACTCGTAACTCGTTAATTTTTCTTTCTCATTATAAGGTCAACTAGTATGCATTCACTTAGATGATCATAGTCAATAGGTTTAGTTATGTATTCGTCGGCACCTTTTTCCAGGGCTTCTTTACCAACACCTTCATCCGTCACAGCTGTTACCATTATAATGCCTATGCTATTGTTAAACAGTCTAACACGTCTCAGAACTTCCATTCCATTTATTCCATCCATTATCAAATCAAGCAGCATGATATCAGGTTTCAGTTGCTTAACTTTTCTAACTGCATCGATTCCGCTGTGTGACACACTAACATCGTAACCAAGCTCATCCAGAAAGCTCTTAAGGAGGAAGCATGCGTTCTCATTATCATCTACAATCAATATCTTACTCATAATTACTTATCATCCGTTTGGTTGTACAAGAGGTAGTAAAAAAACCGGAAAACTTTATAGATTCTAAGAGTGCAAACCATATACCAGAAACCGGTTATGCCAGGACAGGCAACTCTATTTATGGACGCAACAAGGCAGCAACGTTGGGTCGGTGCGGTATTCACCATCTTCACGTACTAAATCTGTTACGATTTAATTAGCGAGGTGTGTCGTGGCACACTATTGCCAGTTACACTTCTGCGCATTGGCACACTATTCTTATGAAAAAACTCTCCCGCGTAATCCGGGAATACGATCATTAAAATATTATAGAACAGCATAAGTTGTAATCAATTCTAATGTTAAAACGTCCAGGAACTTACTCACAAAAACAATAAGAGCCCACACATATTTTTGGCATAAGACTTGTTATATGTTCCAACAAATTATTCTATATTGAGTAGTTGGTTTCGCCATATAAAAAGCGTCATCCACACATTATACCAAATCAGGTAGACGATTTCTCCATGAATAAGTTTCCAGATGATAGGGAATATATAAGGGTGGTAAAACCATATATTGTAAGGTTCAGAGTTAAAGCAGATGAAACGTTGAACATGATTTCCAAAGAGTGGGATATGGTTACTACAAATAATTTCAGTGCTAAAGGCATTTTCTTTTTTGCCAATAGAAATCTGGAAGTGGGTACAATTCTGGAGTTGAAGATTGGCTTCTCTCTTTCCCATCCTTCAATAATATGTGTAGGGAAAGTCATTCGCACGAGAAGGCACATGGGCACATCTACAATTGGCTTCGCAATTGTCTTTACAGAAATTGACGAACAGATCAAAAAAGAGATAAGTAATATAGTGAGCGGAATCGTAACCCACAACTCACATCTCGCAGCTCGTATCCCTAGAAGGAAACCGGGCCAGGCCTAATCAGGAAATAGTACAGTTTTGCGTTGTCATAGTTTTTGCACTGCTACAACTTGATCGCTTTTATTATATCCCGCCAGCTTATTATCCCAACAGGTCTGTTCTCATCATCGACAACAGGTATACAGGATATATCATGCTTACTAAAGATTTCAATTGCATCAGATATATCCGCGTCCGGAGCTAAAGTGACAGGTTCATTTGACATAACCTGATGCACTCTTTTATTAAGAGAGATAACATCCTTGTTTGTTTCAGAGAGGGTTCCAATGTTCGGGCTAAGAGCTCTAAGCATATCTCTATCAGAGATCACCCCTATCAGTTTACCGTCACCAATCACAAGAAGATGATGAATTTTTACGTTATCGAAAATTACTTTAACGGCTTTCAGTTTATCATCCATTTTGACAGTAATAAGTTCTTTGCTCATTATTTCTTTTACGTTCATTACACCCCTCCGGAGATCCCTGGAACAGATCTTTTATCTTGTTGACATCATTTATATCTGTTAAGGCACAAAAACCCTTCTATATCTATATTGAAATTCTAAACAACCCACATCCATTAGTCAACCACTAGAAATAACATAATCAACTATCTTACCAACACGCAACTTGCAACTCGCAACTCGTATTCCTACCCCAATCGTTTTACCCTTTTTACTCTCCGTTCTCGGCGCCTCTGCGTTGAATATCCTTTTCCCCTAAGTCCATATTATTCCCCTTGCAATTTGTGCATTTGAATATATAATCGCATCTTTAAAATCACCGTAATTACCGCATAATTGCAGTAGAATTGCGATTTTAAATGTGTTGAAACTGTGAAGGAAGTGAGAGCTGCAGAATCGCATAACTACCAAGATTAAAACAACTTAAGACGTGAACATCATATGAGGCGGCATGGCCAAGTGGACTAAGGCAGCGGATTGCAAATCCGTTATCCAGGGTTCGAATCCCTGTGCCGCCTCCATTTTTTGTACTTGGATGGGCGGGTGGTGGAATGGCAGACACGAGGGACTTAAAATCCCTTCTCCGCAAGGAGGTGAGGGTTCGACTCCCTCTCCGCCCACCAATTACTATCGAAAAATTCAGTGAATAGCACGGACAAATAAGTTTGTCCATGCCACCCCTTATTCGGCATAGAAATTTCCAGCTTAGATACTAACTATAAATTGCTTTTTCGCGTGCGATACGTTTGAGTTCCTGAGTATATGAATCGTCCGAAGCTGACCCGTCAATCTTTTTCAGACCCCTATTCAGTACTATCATTTTCCCTGCAATACGTTCCGCCTCTTCCATGTCTTTGCTGACTCTTCCCATAGTCTTTTCTATCTTCTGCTCTAAACTACCTACTCCTTTTCCTGTTCCCTTTGACTTTGCCTTTGTTTTCTTCTTGGCCTGGGCAGGATTTGGTTTTATTTTAATCTTCTTCTTAGATGCGTTTTTCTGTTTTGAGCCTTCGTCAGCTTCCAGAATACCACTAACTTCCTTCTCCAGCTGAGAGGAGAATGCCTTTACATCTGCGTCAGCAAACTTTCCAGTCTCACGAATATTTTTTTCCACCTCTTCATTCAGCTGATTAAACTCTACGCGAAGGCCCTCTATCCTGGTTACAAAGCGTTTTATTGAATCGGCATATTTAGTCTGCTCCTGAAAACTCTTCGTATCAGCGAGCTTGTCTCTCCATTTAGCAACAGTTCGCACACATCCCTCAATCTCATTTCTTAATGTATTCTTTTCAAGAATATCATCGTTAAGTTTCTTCTCAATCGTTGTTTCTACCATCTCTTTCTCTCCATTCTCTAAATCTAATTTTAATTTCTAACTTCTCATCTCTCTTATATGAAAGTCGGGTCAAACTCTTAAACCAACTCAATATCATCCACACCCATGTGACGTTCACAATAGTGACATCTTATCCTTATAGGATTCTTATTTATCACATGGAACCTGCTTATAATCTTCTGATTATTGCTCACGCAATTCGGATTAAAACATTTCATAAACTCTTC
>CAYTLC010000117.1:0-8323 GCA_964438395.1 uncultured Candidatus Scalindua sp. | reverse complement strand
AAGACCCGGAGTTTTGACCCGCCTCATTAACCAGATCACCATTCTTGAACGATGTTGGAGTGAAATCATAAAGCGAATCGATAATATCCATAGTGTCATTAAATTCAATACTCTCTGGATTGCCCTTCAGTTTTTGGAGAAAAGATTCAAGTGTCATTAGTTCATATCCTTCCCTGAATAAATTGCATAGTATAAATATGGCAGTTAGCTTTAATCTGCGCATTAGTAGAACAATATAGCCACACAATACACGGAGTCTATCATATATCTGCATAGAAGCACAAGTGTCATATAGACTGCTTTCTTTACTTTTCATTTAATATATTTGGTTTTAATTGATCTATTTTGTCAATTACATTATGATGTCTGTCACACATATAGCATTCTCCTTTTTCCATTGAAAAAGGAACAAGCTATATATAACAAACATTAATATCATCAGGAGGGGGGACTTAAATGAAAAGCCATTCAAATAAATTCTTAACAATAGTTAATGATGCCAGGAAAAGAATTACAGAAACAAATGTACAGGAGGTTAACGATAGACGTGATCGTGGAGATAATTTCTATTTAGTAGATGTCCGCGAGGAGAGTGAATGGGATAAAGGGCACATAACTAATGCCGTCTATATAGGAAAAGGGGTAATAGAGCGCGATATCGATAAGAAGATTGATAACATAGAAGCTGAAATCATATTATATTGCGGAGGGGGGTTCCGTTCCGCTTTAGCTGCTGATAACTTGCAGAAGATGGGTTATAGTAATGTAAGCTCCATGGATGGTGGATACAGTGATTGGGTCAAGGCCGGTTACCCTACTGAAACTTAAGCAAATGTTCTTAAAGAAGCGCTTTCATCAACAGGTAAACGGCGTAGGCTCCTGGGTCTAAGCTCCCCACTCCTTTACCTTCAACATATCTGGCTCGTCCTGCCCGTGCTTCCAATTTACGAGTGTTCTCAGCACCCTCCTTTGCCGCTTGTAACAGCAACTCCATTCTAAACGTCATCTCAGAGCTCTGGCATTTCAATGCGTCTAGGACAGGATATAATACATCTAAAAGCGACCTGTCTCCTCTGGAACAACCTCCTAACTCTTCTATTCCTGAGATTCCATTCTGCACCGCATCTGTCCATCTTGATACTGATTTCCAATCACTCCGATTAATACTATCAGCATCTGTACTAAATGCGGCAGCAGCACGAATGAAAAATACCGCATACAATGGCCCGCTCGTACCACCCACGGCATTTGTTAAACATCTGGCAATTCGTCTGAATGCCAGATTGATATCTTTTACACTAAAATAGTGTAGATCATCTAATATCGCATTACAGGCGGTGGATAGTGTATCGCCAGCGTCACCGTCTCCACACTCTCTATCCAGATTATTCAGTTTCCCTCTGGCATCAACACCAGCCCTGCATACCTTCTCAATGATACTCATGAACTCCTGATCCACTGTCTCATTAATATTACTACTGCCAGCATCAAACTCACTATCCGGAGATCTGAAAACTTCTATGTATATGGACGATAATAAAGGTGAATAATCACTGTCAGGTTTCCAGCTGGTTTTGCAGATGTCGGAACCACCAACATCAAGCAAATCCAAAAAACTATCGTCAACAACTGTCAGCAAGGTTAACGATATCCCTCTCATATCAAGACAGGTCATATATGTTCCGCAATATGCCCTTGACACCTCATAACCTTTTTCATGTAGATACGATATCGCCTTTCGGTGAACTACACCCATTTCTAATCCTGATACAGAACCCAGATTATTTGTCAACAGAATCATCCGCTTGATATTACTATTTGCAGTTTCATCTTGCTGTTTTGCAGTCAAAATTTTATCAATGAGAATAGTAACAATCTCATCACTGGACTTTGCCTGTGTACGTAAAACTCCCCGTTCTCCATGTATCCCAACTCCGATCTCCATTTCACCTTTCGGTAAAGTAAATATTGCTGACCCATCCGGTCTGTGACAAGGACTTAATGCACAACCCATTGAATGGATGTTCTTATTTACTTTGTCAGCAACATCATATACTGCAGTTAGCTGCTGATTCGTGTTAGAATCGCAACTCTTCTGCTGAAATGCTAATGCACCAGCGATTTTATAAACAAGGACTGTACCGGCAACTCCTCTACGATCCTTGATTTCTGACATGGATACATCATCCGCAACAATCAACTTCCTCATTAAGATTCCTTCAGATGAGAGAATCTCACTGGCCATACCAAAGTTGATCTTATCACCGGTATAATTCTTAATAATCAGCAAAACAGCTTCAGGGCGACAATCACCATTACTGACAAGAGTACGAATTCCATCTACGATAGCGCCGACACTTGGGGATGCGAATACATCTCCGCAAATGGCAGCTGACAACATTTCCTGATTGACGAAGGACGAATGCGCCGGTTCATGACCACACCCTCCTCCGCAGACAATCGCAACTTTACTTCGATCCGGGTGCTTTTCTGGATTGAGTAGGATTACATTCCTATCACGCACTAATACCAGATTCCCAAGGGAGCCGTGTGCTATTCCCTCTAACGACTCTGTAACACATGAATTCAAATCATTTACAAATTGACTCATATTAATAACTATCCTTCATATTTTTATATTTCCTTAGTAATATTCTTGTCCTCGGCGCTTTTTGTCCGGGGAGTGACATTGCGTGCGTGATTAATGATGTCTCACGAGAGGAACATGACTATAACTGTTGTCAGTGCAGAAGTTACTATGAGAGCGTACATTCCGGCAATAACGTCATCGAACATAATTCCATAACCACCGGAAAAATTTTTGTCTGCATAGTTAACAGGCCATGGTTTCCATATATCAAAAATACGAAAAGCAATGAATGCAACTGTTACAATTAAAGCAGAAAAACAATAAAAAGAATTGGAATCCAGAATACTGTAGAGAAACGGCAGGGGGAGTAGGGCTATCCATTGACCTACGACTTCGTCAACTACAATAAAACCAGGAT
Source organism: uncultured Candidatus Scalindua sp. (assembly GCA_964438395.1). Classification (GTDB taxonomy): domain Bacteria; phylum Planctomycetota; class Brocadiia; order Brocadiales; family Scalinduaceae; genus Scalindua. The sequence continues at coordinate 5,315 of CAYTLC010000117.1, read as the reverse complement.
CTTTTATTTGAGCACTCCCCTCTATTTTATCTGATACCCATATTCCTATGAAGAACAATGCAACGATTCCGGAGATAAGAGCATAGGGGCAGGTATAAATTGAGATTATATACGCAAAAGGAATAGCAGCCAGACTTCCCCATGTCCCGGGTGCCTTTGGTAATAGCCCTGAGCCAAACCACGTAGCAATAATCCAGGAAATTTTGTTTTTCTGTTTATTCATAACATAGAAAGAATGAATTGACCGGATAAGACAATTAAAAAGAAACAGAACAGTACAGGATTTCTGCTTTTTTTTCAAGATTTACCTCAAACATCTAATTTGTCCGTTTAAGATATGAATCAAGATCTATATCCACATAATATAAATTTACTACCCATTAAGATTCATATTTTGTTATCATTACTCTTTAATATACAAAATCTAGAACATGAAAAAGCATTCTAACATACCAATATTCATCCCGGAGTTGGCTTGTCCACATCAATGTGTTTTCTGCGACCAGGAGAAAATAAGTGGAACCTACTCAATACCTCAACCGGCGGATGTTAAGGATATTGTAGAACGATATCTTGAAACAATTCCAGAAAACAGAACAATAGATATTGCCTTTTTTGGTGGAAGCTTTACCGGACTGTCTGTTGATCTGCAGGAGCAATATCTGAAAGAAGCTTTCAAGTTTATTAAAAACAGAAAAGTATCTGGTATCAGGCTGTCTACAAGACCGGATTATATTAATGAACCGATTCTTGAACTGCTGAAAAAATATAGCGTAACGACTATTGAGCTTGGTGCCCAATCTACCAGCCAGGAAGTATTAAATGAATCCGAACGTGGACATACTGTCGAAAATATTAGAGATGCGTCTAATCTGATTTGTAAATACGGCTGCGAGCTGGGACTACAAATGATGATCGGCTTACCGGGAGACAGCTATGAGAGATCTATTCAGACAGCAAAGGATATTGTCTCATTAGGAGCCTGTAACACACGGATTTATCCCGCAATTGTTGTAAAACATACAGCCATGGAGAAACTGTATCAGAGTGGGAAATATTCGCCTTTAACACTTGAGCAGGCAGTGGAATGGACAAAGGACATTGTCCATATATTTGAGGAAAATAACGTCTCTATTCTGAGAATGGGATTGCATCCGTCCGATGAACTGGTTACAGGGAAATCATTAATTGCCGGACCCTTTCACGCCTCTTTTAAAGAGATGGTGATGACTCAAATTTGGAAAGAGCTAATTGACATGGAACTACAAAGTATTAACTCTAATTTCTCGAATAACATTAAAATCACAGTTTCTGATAGACAGATTCATAACGCGATAGGGTACAGACAGACCAATAGAGAACAATTAGTATCACGTGGTTATACTGTTCGTTTTGAACAAAATCCCTCATTTTCTCAATACCAGCTAAATATCGGATAAATGCTTGCGATAATTGACTCCAGATCTTCTGAACAGGCTATTAATAGATTAAAGGACTATGTTACAGATGTTTACACATTTCAGACAAACGGAGTAACAATCAACTCTATCTCAGGTCATCCGGACATCTTTCTATACCAGGACAAAAATCATCTGATAGTTGCCCCAAACGCTCCTGTTGACCTGTTTATATTTTTAGATAATCATAATATTAAATACACCAGGGGATGTAGAGAAGTCGGATATGAACTTGATGACCACGTTCAATACAACTGCTTAGGTACATCTGAATTTTTTTTTCACAAGTCAGGATATACTGACTCTACAATCTTAGAAATTAATAAGTACAAGGAATTTGTCCAATTACCTCAGGCCTATACCAGATGCAGCCTGATTCATCTATGTGAAAATAATTATCTAACCTCAGACAGAGGGATAGAGAAAGTACTATTACAAAGAGGACTATCATGTTTCTATTTTAATCCCGAAGAGATAACCATAAAGGATCATAAAAGTGGCTTCATTGGAGGAGCAGTTGGCATATTGGGTAATAAGATACTCTTTAATGGAAACATTGAATTACATGCAGACGGGCTGAGATTGAAAGAGCACCTGTTAAATATTAACTTTGAAATTGTCAACCTTTCCGATCTACACCTATATGATGGAGGCGGTATATTCTTTGTCTGATCAATTAATAGTGGCCAGAAAATATTATTAATTATTTAATAATTTCATTGCAAGATATAATCTTATATGTAATCATTGTTGTTTAGGTGCAATTACCTGTTAATGCAGTAGAAAATAAGAAGTACCCATATTTTAGGACTAAATTAGAAAGAGGAGGTTTTTTATGTTTACGTCAAAAGATTTTCCAAAGGTTCCTTCGAACCTGAAAGCAACAATCACAGAGAATATTGATAAATATATTCATAGACAGGTTAGAAAGACTGGAGTGGATGAAGCGTTTTCAGCGGAAAGACAGCATCCAATTGCTATGGCTGATTTACCATCAACAAGGTATAGTGTTACCTTCGCCGGAATTACACCCAATTCACATGGTAGAATGCACAGACACACCTACCATGCAATCTCTATTATTACCAAGGGGAAAGGGCATGTACTAATAGAAGGAAATAAATTGGAATATGAAGCAGGCGATGTTTTCGAAGTTCCTGTCTGGGCATGGCACCAGCTCCATAATCCGTATGATGAGCCAGTTGAATATGTCACGTTTGAAAACGCTCCTGAGATGCTGAACATAGGAACTGCACTACGAGAGGAAGAGAAAATATAAAATATTGCTGTTAATTTGAATGTTGTATTTCTCCCTTTAATTCTTGATTATTAACAGACCTATGAGATAATGAACAGATCTATTAACTGCTGCGAACCTTTTAAAAGAGAAGAGGAGATATCGAGACCATGAACAAGATGATATTAAAAGTAGCTATTACATGTTTTTCCTGTCTTTTGCTGATTGCCAGTTTTGCGATCGCCGATAAGCCGGAGTGGGCCGGTAAACCAGATCGAGTTGTGGAAGAACAGGCTGAACGAGCAATCGAGCATGAAGCGAAAAAAGTTAAAAGAGAGGCTGATAGAGAATTACGTAAAGCAGAGCAGGGAGCAAGGAAAGCTGAACGGGAAATAGATCGTCAAGCAGAAAAGCTCAAAAAGAACAGTGAGAAGAAATTGCGTAAGGCTGAACGAAAAGCTAAAAAGGCTGCTAAGAAGGCTGAGAAGAAAGCACGCAAGGCAAAACAAAAAGCGGAAAAAGCTGCTAAGAAGAAGAAAAAGAAAAAAGGCGGTAGCGATGATGACAGCAAAAGCGATGACAAGAGTAAATAAACCTCCTTTAACATAAATCAGCGAGTGCCACCTATAACAACGGTGGCACTCGCTTTTTCACCCTCAACTATGCTTCCTCTCACCACAGATCCAATTATTATCTGTAGTGAGGAAATTGCTATCATGATTTTGGATTAGGCAAGTATACAGATGGGTCGTCTACAAGAAGACTCACGCCAACAGAACAGGTAATTCATCTATCAGATCTTAATCGTTTGCATCAATGAAATACTTGAGCCATGCTTCAAGACCTTCCCCATCTTTCGCATCGTAAGCCGTTTTTTTGACACAGGACTCTTTGGCCACAGTAGCCAGGGGGATATAGCCGCTTTTTCCACCAAGAACACTCTTCTTCAAAAATAAGGGCCCTTTCTCTCCACTGGTTGATGAAAGGACTATGATCGGTATTCCAATGCTTTTGCCGGCATTTTCATACTCTTTTTTCATTTTTTCAATAAAATCCCAACCATTTATTACAGGCATGTTCAAGTCAAGGACAATCAATAGGGGATTTTTTTTGTGTGTGAGCCTGATTATGGCCAGCGTTTCAATGCCCTCTTTTCCATTTCCTGCTTCATATATCTTGAGATCAGGAGCAAGGAATTGCAATTTTCTGGCAACAATTTTCCGGATCACTCTTTCATCGTCAATAATTAATGCGGTGTTATTATCCAAACCCTGATTCTGTTGGATTGATTGGTAAATAGGAGAATAACTATCTTCTTCAGTTACATTATCATGAATATTCAAAATATATCCTATATTAAATAATATTTTTAAAATGCGATTACATAAGCATAGTATTATAAGGCATAATATAACACTATTAACTTAGAATAAATATAAAATATATCTCCTTATCATTGTCCAGAAAAAGGATGACAAAGGCTCTATTTTATTGTAGCTTATGTCACTTCGGAGGGTGGCCTTTTACAGGTTTAGAAAATATGGGTATTCTTTAAAAGGAGATAAACATGGCAAAGAAACTCTTTTTGTATATGTGTGCGATTGCATTGGCTTTTTGTGTTACTTCATCCTCTTATGCTGAGCTAATAGACAATGGTGATGGTACCATCACACAGGTAAGAAGCGATGGCACTAAACTCATGTGGACTAAAGATACTCTGCTAGCAGGAGATTCGGGACTACCTGAAGGCAAAAAGAATTGGAATGAAGCTAAGTTCTGGGCTGCAAATCTTGATTTCGCAGGCTATAGTGACTGGCGTCTTCCAAGAACACCCGGGACTATTACTAACGGCATCACAACAGAGGGCGAGTTGGGAGATTTATACCACTCTGAACTGGGAGATCTAAAGAACCCTGACAAGTTCAATATGAGTGATAAGCATAATAACGTATTCTGGACAGAAAAAGAATTAGATGCAACCACAGTATTTATAGTAAATTTCGGAAACTTCAAGGGAAAATACAAATACAGTTTTCAGCAGACCTGTTCTGCTGAAGATAGTCGTCAGGCATGGGCAGTTCGTGAAGTAACAGATTCTGTAGCTGGAACGGAAGAGACTGCTGCTGCAGAAGTTACTGAAGCCGCAGTGACCGCCACAGACACGAAAGTTGCGGAGGTTACTACAGATGTAGAAACTGAAGCTGTTGCCGAGGTCACTGCCGAAACGAAAGGCTCTGAAGGCTCTATAACTGAAACTACCGAAGTCACAGCAAACGCAGAAAGTACAACAGAAGCAAACGTTACTACTGAAACTGAGACTACTGAAAACATTGCAGTCACTGAAGCCGCTGAAGTTAAAGAGAATGAGCCAGTCACTAAAAACGCTGATAAAGATGAATCTGCGACTGTTACAGAAAGTACTACAGAAACTGTAACTGCTAAAGAAGAAATCGCTGCTAACATAATAGCCATTGAGGCAGCTGCTGCAGCTGTAGCTGCTAAGGTTGAAGTTGTTACCAAGAAAACCGTCACCACTAAGGCCGAACCTCAGGACGTCCAAGAAGAAAGACGAGCAAAAGCCGAAGTAAAAGGCGAAAGAATATTAAAACAAATTTTAAGCA
>CAYTLC010000116.1:0-8382 GCA_964438395.1 uncultured Candidatus Scalindua sp. | reverse complement strand
CCTGAATTGGACTGGAATGCCAGAGAGAAATATAAATTTACATCCAGAGGTACTGATGAGCAGCTAAAGATGTCTTGGGATGATATTATTGATTATGTTGCCAAAGGAATGATCGCTATCGCCAAGGCTTATAGTGGTGAAGAGGGGAAGAAGAGGCTGCTTGAAAGAGATAAGTATGCGCCTGAAACCCTTACACACTGGAATGGTGCCGGTACAAGGTGCTTTAAAAATCGTGGAGGTATGGGTCTGCTGGGTGTTATTGGAAAATATATGGGAATGTACAGATTCTCCAACACACTAGCTCTGCTTGATGCCAACGTAAGAGGTGTTGGTGCGGATAAGGCTCAAGGTGGTAGAAGATTCTCAAACTACACATGGCATGGTGACCAGGCACCTGGACATCCATTTGTTCATGGATTGCAGGCATCTGACGTTGACTTTGCAGATCTCAGATATTCAAAGCTAGTTATACAAGTTGGAAAAAATCTTATTGAGAATAAGATGCCTGAGGCACACTGGCTGACAGAGGTCATTGAGAGGGGTGGAAAGCTGGTAGTTATAACACCAGAGTACAGCCCGTCAGCTACTAAGGCAGATTACTGGATCCCTTGTCGAACCGGTATCTCTGATACTACAATATTCCTTACCATGACAAAGATCATAATAGATAACAAATGGTATGATGAAGACTTTGTCAAGAAATTTACTGACTTTCCGCTTCTTGTCAGAACGGATACGTTGAAGAGATTGCAACCCCATGAAATTATTAAAGACTATAAACAACCTGAACTAGACTATAGCCATACGGTGCAGGGTTTGAAGAAGGAACAGAGGGAGCAATTAGGCGATTTTGTTGTATATGATTCAAAGACTAAGGATTTTAAGGCGATAACAAGAGAAGATGTTGGAAAGAAAATGGTAGCTAAAGGGATAGATCCTTCTCTGGAAGGGACTTTCCAGGTTAAGACGGTTGAAGGTAAAACAGTTGAAGTTATGACCCTGTTTGATCTTTACAAAATCCATCTCAAGGATTTTGATGTTAAGACTACAGCAGATATTACAGGTTCACCTGCCCATCTTATTGAAAGACTGGCAAAGGACTGTGCTACGATTAAACCTGTAGCTATCCATTATGGTGAAGGTATCAACCATTATTTCCATGCAACACTACATAACAGGGCGACATACTTGCCGTTAATGCTGACAGGTAATATTGGTTATCACGGTTCAGGTTCACATACATGGGCTGGTAATTATAAAGCCGGTAACTTCCAGGGATCAAAATGGTCAGGGCCTGGATTTAAAGGAATTATTGCTGAAGATCCATTTGATATGAATCTTGACCCTCATGCGGATGGAAAGACTATACATGCCCACAGTTATGCAATGGACGAAGAGGTTGCATACTGGAATCATGGTGATACACCGCTTATTGTTAATACTCCTAAGTTTGGTAGAAAGAGTTTTACCGGTGAAACGCACTACAACACTCCTACCAAGGTATTGTGGTTTAACAACGTGAACTTGATAAATAATGCTAAATGGGTATATGAGATGTTTAAGAATGTTAATCCAAGGATTGATCTTATTATCTCCAGTGATATAATGATGACATCATCCATACAATATGCCGACGTTGGATTCCCGGTAAATTCATGGATGGAATTTGAGCACTATGAAGTTACTTGCTCATGCTCTAACCCATTCCTTCAGGTATGGAAAGGTGGAATAAGACCGCTCCATGATACGAAGGATGACGTTATGGTACCGGCACTTGTTTCCAAAAGAATGGGTGAGCTACTTGGTGATAGAAGGTTTGCGGATTACTGGAAATTTGCACTGGAAGAGAGACCTGAAGTCTATATGCAGAGGCTCTTTGATGGTAGTGTTCCTACCAGGGGATATAACGTTAACGATATGATTGCCGGTAAATATGGTGGTGTTCCGGGTGGTGCTCTTTTGAATTTTGGTACCTATCCAAGAACTCCAATGTATGAACAGGTTGTTTACGATCGTCCGTTCCATACTGATGATGGAAGGCTTCATTCGTATTGTGATATTCCTGAAGCAATTGAGTACGGTGAAAACTTTGTATGTCACAGGGAAGCTGTAGAGGCAACACCTTATCTTCCTAACGTAATTGTCAGTACAAATCCTTATATTAGGCCTGAAGATTACGGAATTCCAAAAGATCATATGGGTGCTGATGAGCGTCACGTAAGAAATATCAAGATGCCATGGAGTGAAGTTAAGAAGACGAAGAATCCTCTGTGGGAAAAAGGTTACAGGTTCTATTGCGTGACACCTAAAACTAGGCACAGGGTTCACTCGCAATGGAGTACCGTGGACTGGAACCTTATTTGGAACAATAACTTCGGTGATCCATATAGAATGGACAAACGAAGCCCGGGTGTAGGTGAGCATCAGCTGCACATTAATCCTGCAGCTGCTAAGGATCTTGCAATAAATGATGGTGATTATATCTATGTTGATTCTAATCCTGTTGACAGACCGTATAGGGGTTGGAAGCCGAATGATCCATTCTATAAAGTTGCAAGGCTTATGGTAAGGGCAAAGTATAATCCTGCGTATCCTTATCATACAACGATGATGAAACATTCTACTTATGTTGCAACAGAAAAGAGTGTAAAGGCTCATGAGACGAGGAAGGATGGAATGGCCATGTCATCAGATGGTTATCTCTCTAACTTCAGATACGGTTCTCAGCAGTCGATAACAAGATCGTGGTTAATGCCGATGCATCAGACAGATACTCTCTTCCATAAGAAGAAAGTGTTCATGGGATTCATGCATGGTGGTGAGGCTGATAACCATGTTGTAAATACGGTTCCTAAAGAAACACTTGTCAGGATTACTAAAGCTGAAGATGGTGGTTTAGGTGCTAAAGGAGTCTGGGAACCGGCAAGAACAGGTTTCACTCCTGCAAATGAGAGTAAATTTATGAAACTTTATCTTGGTGGTGGTACTACGACAGTTGAATAAATTCAATTGAATTGTTTTGCCATTAAGATTTGATGTAGTTCTAGAAAGCCCCTGACTTTTGTCAGGGGCTTTTTTAATTTGAAGTAGAGAAAATAGCATTTATAATGGATTATTAGATTTTATATATTAATAAGTGGGTTTTATGTGCTGATGCCCTCGTTAAAGCAATTTGCATTTGCAAGGTATCCAGTACAGAATTTAATTTTTTGAGGAGTAACTTTGCAAGTTTCATTGGTCTTTCCACCTTCCTGGATGCCATCTCAACCGTTCTTAAGTCTACCGTCACTGCAGGGCTTTTTAAAGAATAAGGGAGTAGAGAATGTATCAATACGTGATTTGAATATTGAGACTATGGATATATTGCTCTCTTCTGAAAAAGTTAAAGAAACCCTTGCTACAATAGAAGAGAGGTTGAATGGGGGAAGAGAGTTTGTTAGTCATGAAGAAAACCCTGAAGAGGTATCTTCAAGGCTTAATTGGGCCAGAGAAGTTATTGAGAGAGAGAACATGGTACAGAATGTGGAATGGGCAAAGTCTACATTGAAATCTCAGAGTTTTTACGAAATTGATGATTACGTAGAGAGTTGGAAGATAATTGACAGGTGGCTACAGGCATTTGGAATGCTGTACTATCCATCTGAGATATCAATTGCTGATAATTCCATGAGATATAGTGTGTATTCGTCAGAGGATGTATTAAAGGCTGTTAATTGTGAGCATGAGAACCCGTATCATGACCTCTTTAATGATCACATTGTTGATTCAATGATGAAAGAAGACCCGGATCTCGTTGGAATATCTGTGACCGCGACTTCACAGGTAATGCCTGCGTTTACTCTGGCCAGACTTTTAAAGAAGAAGAATCGTGATCTTCATATAACCATGGGTGGTAGCGTATTCACAAAGTTGATTGACAATCTTCAGCAAAATCATCTGATTTTTGATCTTGTAGATAGTTTTATCGTATTTGAGGGTGAACATGCGCTTCTGGGACTGATTGAGCATCTTGAAGATAAGAGAGATTTAGGTAAGGTACCTAATCTAGTGTATAAAGAAGGCGACAGAATTTGCGTCAATGAGCCGTTTCACATAGAAGATATAAATTCGCTTCCTACTCCGGATTATGATGGTTTTCCTCTGGACCGGTATCTGTCTCCAAAAAGAGTTTTACCATTGCAGGGTTCCAGGGGATGCTATTGGAGAAAGTGTACTTTCTGTAACCTGCACGTTGATAATCTGAAATTCAGATTAAGGAACCTGGATCTGGTTCTTGAAGATATTGATAAATTAAAAGAGAAGTATGGTGCTGAGTACATGTTTTTCAGTGATGAGTGTATGCCAGTTAAGCAGTTGGATAGCTTGAGTTCGAGGTTAATCGAGAAGGGTAACGACGTTAAATGGATGGCAGGTATAAGATTTGATAAGGGGCTAACAAAAGAGATATTAGCAAAAGCACGTAAAGCAGGGTGTCTTAAGATGGTATTTGGTCTTGAGTCTTCTAACAAAAGAGTTCTTTCATTAATGGATAAGGGCATTGAAACAGAAATAACGAAGAATATTATTGATTATTGTGATGAAACAGGTGTTGCAATCCATATGTATGTAATAGTAGGTTTTCCGTCAGAGACCAGAGAGGAAGCGCTGGAAACACTTGATTTTGTGATATCCAATGAGAAATTCTTGAAGTCAAAAGGTGCATCTTGTCTTGCCTGTCTTTTTGAACTTGAAAAACATGCTCCCATATTGCGTGATCCAGGCAAGTATGGGTTGACTAAAATAGGGCATCCCAAACAGGACGATCTGAGTCTGGGTTATTTTTATGAGACCGACAAGGGGATGACACCTGAGGAGTCGGGTGAGGTTTACGAGCATGTAAGGTCAGAAATAGACAATAGGCTTCCAATATTTCCTTACAACTTTTCAATGTCAGATGGGTTGTTGTATTTAGATCACTGTTCTGATGAAGCAGTTGAATCTTCCCTAAGTGTTAGTCAAAGCGAGATTACATAAATGAGTGATGAAATAATAGATCAAGGAAGAAGAGCTTTCTTTAAGGAGTCATTTTCCTATTTCGGAAATGCAGTCAGTGAGATTGTAAAGAATAAGGTTGAGACTATTACGAAGAATAGTCCTGATAGCAGTTCTAATCTTAAAGTAAGAAGGTACATAAGGCCACCCGGTGCACTACGTGAAGAGGAATTCATAGCCAAGTGTACAAAGTGTGATGAGTGCATAAAGGTTTGTCCACATGAAAGTATAAGGAAGTTGAACAAAGATTTTGATATTGCAGACGGAACGCCTATCATTATTCCTGAAGAGACACCATGTTATCTTTGTGAAGATTATGCCTGTATCAAGGTATGTAAGGACGGTGCGTTGGTAGAGATAAAGGCGGTGGAAGAGGTTGCAATGGGGGAGGCGTCTATAAACGAGGATAACTGCATGGCATATGGTGCACAATTCTGTGAGCAGTGTGTGAGGAATTGTCCTGTACCAGGCGCAATCTACCTTGAAGACAACAAGCCTGTTGTTATAAAGGAGAAATGTGTTGGCTGTGGTATTTGCGAAAATGTATGCAATACCGTTAATCAGCCTATAGCCATTAGAGTTTCTCCTGTACAGTAATGAATATAGGGATTTATAAACTATAGGGTCCCTCAATTAAATAATAAGCGTAAGGGTATATATATGAATGAATGTAAGAAGCAGTCAACATGTGAATTTTGTATGGATTTTGAAACATGTAAGAAGCCTGAAAAAGGGCTAAAGCACAATGAGTGGGCCTTAAGTAACAGGATGGCCAAGATAAAGAAAAAGATTATGGTAATGTCTAATAAGGGTGGTGTTGGCAAGAGCACGGTAACAGCCAACCTGGGAGTGGCATTAGCAGGAATGGGCCATAAGGTAGGAATTGCGGATGTGGACATACACGGCCCTAATATTCCCAAGATGCTTGGTGTGGAGGGAGGTCGGCTTAAAGACGATGAGAATGGCATTAATCCGTTGTCTGTTAATGATTGCCTTAAGGTTGTCTCAATGGCCTTCCTCGTAGAGAATCCGGATCAGCCGGTTGCGTGGAGGGATACTGCAAAATGGGATTATCTTAGAGAACTGGTAGGCAGCATAAACTGGGGAGAGTTGGACTTCTTATTGTCAGACCTACCGCCCGGTACAGGACATGAGGCGATCAGTATGATAGAGTTGATGGGCAAAGTAGATGGAACCGTTATAGTTACTACGCCACAGGATGTATCTCTGCTGGATGCGCAAAAGGCCATACTCTTTGCAAAAGACAGTGATGTACCCGTTATCGGGATAGTTGAAAATATGAGTACGTTGACTTGTCCTCATTGTAGCAGTGAGATAGATGTATTCAAATCAGGCGGAGGGGAGAAGATCGCGGAGAAGATGAAGGTTCCATTTCTAGGGAGGATACCGCTTGATCCTGCGATAACTTCCAGTTGTGACGATGGAAAAGCTTTTGCCTCTCGTGGTGACGGGTCTAAGAATTCTGCAGCATTTATTGATATTGCAAAAAAAATAACAGCATTCTGACTTGTAGTGATGTACATCCAGAATTAATTGATTATAATGTTAGTATAGCCAATATTGAAGCCGTCATTTTTATGCTTCAGGCTGTGTAAAAGATTCACGGGATTTGTAGAGTATAAAATGATAGATAAACATTCTAGAAAAATAAATTATCTCAGAGTTTCTGTTACTGATTTGTGTAACTTAAGGTGCGTATATTGTATGCCAGCCGGTGGATCAGAGTTAAGCGAAAGGGATGAGATTCTCAGTTTTGAAGAGATCCTCAAAATTATTAAACACGGTGTAACTCTTGGCTTAAACAAAATAAGACTTACCGGAGGAGAGCCTCTTGTCAGGAGAAATATTACTTCTTTCATTAAGCATATTTCTGACATCGAAGGTATCAACGACATTGCATTGACAACAAACGGAATTAACCTGAAGGAGTACGCGGACGTATTGAAGAAGAGCGGGCTATCAAGGTTGAATATCAGCCTGGATACTATGCGTGCAGACCGGTTTTCTGACATAACAAGAGGTGGTAATATTCAGGACGTCTTTGATGGAGTAGAAGAGGTCTTGAAGGTTGGCTTCACAGGCACAAAGATGAATACAGTAATAATGCGAGGTCAAAATGATGATGAAATATTGGACTTTGTACGATACATCCTTGAGAGGGACATCGAGTTGAGATTTATAGAGCTGATGGCCTCCGGATGGAAAAACATGGTTGACGCTGATAGATATATACCATCCTCTGAGATCATGGAAAAAATACAGGAGATTGGGGAACTGGTTCCTGTCAATGAGAGAGTAGGGGGAGGTCCTGCCACAATTTACAAAATGAAGGGGTCTTTGGGCTCTATTGGATTCATCTCAGCGGTTTCCAAACCTTTCTGCAGTACTTGTAATCGCTTAAGGCTTACATCAGATGGTAAATTGCGTTCGTGTCTGTTGAGTGGAGGAGAGGTAGACATAAAAAATATATTGCGCTCTTCCGGTCTTAGTGAAGAGGAATTAGCGCATAAACTGACAGAATCATTTATAAAGGTGACAACGATGAAGCCTATCGTGCACTCAGGAGAGAACAAGGCGGTAATGAATCAGATTGGCGGATAATCAGGGTTCAATCTCTATTTCAATATTATAATAATGAATGAACCAACTTTAACACACATCGACGAAGATGGCGCTTCTCGAATGGTAGACGTTAGTAATAAGGATGTTACTGAGCGTATTGCATCTGCTCATGCCTTGGTGACTATGAACAGTCAAACTTTCAGCCTGATTATGGATAAGCAGGTGGCAAAGGGAGATGTGCTCGAAGTTGCTCGTGTCGCCGGAATAATGGCTGCTAAAAAGACAAGCGAGCTGATCCCGATGTGCCATCCGCTAAATATAAATTCTGTTAAGATCGATTACTCTGATAATAGTAAGGATTCTATTGAAATCATAGCGGAAGTTAAAATTACTGCCAGGACGGGTGTGGAAATGGAAGCACTCACAGCTGTCTCAGTGTGCGCTTTGACCATTTACGATATGTGCAAATCTGCAGACAAATCAATGCAAATAAGTGATATATTCCTGTTAAAGAAATCAGGTGGGAAGAGTGGTATCTATGAAAAAAAATAATATGAAGTAAGGATTGGCATCTGCATAATGGCTCTAGGGCTTACGACTTTAATTCCTCAATTTCAGCTTTAAGTTTGTTTATCTCTTCTTTTAATGATTCAATCTCTTTATTTGAAATAGATTCGGATTTATTCTCTTCCGGAACGGCATTAGGCTGTACACCAACAAGAAACACACCATTATCATACTCAACCTTAGTCATGACCCAGGAAAAAG
>CAYTLC010000115.1:0-8451 GCA_964438395.1 uncultured Candidatus Scalindua sp. | reverse complement strand
GTCATCCCCATGCAGAACATTACTACTGACAACAAAGGAATAATTGCCGGTCTCAACCCAACGAACATGGTGGGAAAGAAAAATGCAGTTGCGGATAAGAGGATTGCCCACAAAGGGAAGAGTCTTGTTAATAGATGAATCATATCTTAATTTCCAAATACATATTTAAATTTACTGCCCGGACTTTCGCCCCTGTGCCTCTGTAGTTTGTCTAAGAAATCGCCTGCAAAGGCACGAGTATAGCTAATGGAGCAAGACTCCGCAACCTGATAAAATTTACTAAATACGATTGCCACCGGTCTTCTCCAAGGCATATATAACCGGCTTGCAGCAAAAAAAACTATTAATATTACTTTTGCACTTGATAAAATAATTTAACAGTATATACTCTTATAAAAGAAGAAGTAAGTCGGTCTCTGCAGTAAGACAAGATTACACTACACCGCCGCCAAATGCTTAAAGCCTGATTTTCCATAGTCAGAAGGGTAGCTCCCATCAACATGTTACAGGCCAGTCAGCTTACGATGTGCAGGAATATGTAAATAAGTTAATACTTCAGCAGTTAAACTTTGTAATCAGAACAAATTATAATATGTGTCCTGAATACAAACGAGTAAGACAATAAAACAAGTCCCCGAAGTCTTCTTTCTGTTTATATCATCTTCAGGATTACTCTTGAAATGAGCAGCCATCGTCTTTCCGGTTATGAACACCCTGTATTACGTTTTATATAGAAAACATAGCCCTTGATACTCAGGTCCACATTGATATTTGTCATTTAAGGACTCGCTGTCTCTGCAAGAAGGATTACTGATAATTCCTTAAGATGGTAGCAATATGCACCGAATCAGAATTCACCTGTTATACAAACGTCACTCTGAGTACCAGGGAGTGAAGACGTATACAGGAATTTAAATACTATAGATTAACAACAATCACAAACACTGTAACAGGAGACGTAACAAGAAGATGAAAACTATAATGATTATAGAAAACAATGAGACTTACCACAACACCTACAAAGCAATGCTGAAAGGCAATGATTATAAATTTATACATACATATGATGGCTACGAGGCTATGGAGAAAATGGATGAAACAACTCCGGATCTGATAATCCTGGACATGCTTATGGACATGATCACCGGAGACACGTTTTTCATGTATCTGAGGAATATCCCTGAATACGCAAGCATTCCGGTTATCATAATCAGTTCAGCGCCTGAAAGACTATACCGTCATCTCAGAATAACAGACCCTAATCTCGCTTTTATTGATAAGGGATCGCTGAACAAGGAGACACTGATTGAAGAAATAAACAAAAAGATCTCTTTACCCGAGAATACCAGACGTGTTGTATCAAGATTGACTGAGACACCTACCCCAGGCACTAAGAGCGCACCCGTGGTCGGTGACTCCAGTAATTAGAAACCAATGAATCTCGTGAAGAAGCTTGATTGTCTAATCGTAAATTTGCCAATCTTTATAATGAAAGAGAATAAAAGTTGCGGCAAGTGATTTCTTAAGATTCTCCCTCTTCTTCATTGCGCTCTACGTTAGACACATTAGGGTAGAGCGTCTTTGTACATTCAGGGCAGACGCTGTGAGTAAATTCTGCTTCTGAATGTTCACGAATATACTCTTCTATTTGATTCCAATAGCCCTGGTCGTCTCGTATCTTTTTACAACTGGCACAAATCGGGAAAAAACCGCTGAGCTTCTTAACATCATCCAGTGCGATCTGAAGCTTATGTTTCTCCTGACTCAGACGAATTCGATCTATTACAAGGAAGTATACCAGGAAGCCAACTAAAATCCCTGTTAACCCTCCAATAGTCCGTATCTCCCAGGATACGAGAGTGACCTTTGACCATCCTCCTCGTGGTACCGCTGCCAGTTGCCACGACCCGTTTGGCAAAGCTACATTTAGAGAGACGGGAGTAGACTCAAAAACAGTCATGTTTCCCATAAAAATCTTACCTTCAGCGCCCAATCCATTCTCCCCTCTGATCGCACATTGAATATTGTCGGTATATTCCCACAGCCCCGCTTCATTAAACAAAATATCTGAGGTAATCAGAATGGTTGCTAATCCCCAATATGCAGTATCTCCTTTGTCACCCACATCAGATGGTATAAATATCGGAGTTCGGCTGATAAAGGCTTTACCTCCCTGCACCAGATTGACCGGCCCTGCGACAACCGTCTTTTTTGTACTTATCGCCCTTTCAACAGCAAATCGTTGTTTTGGATGCTCTAATAATTTCAACCCAATTGCTTTTTCATTCCCGGATAATGGATATATATGACTGACTATTGAGTCCTTAGCCAGTTGTAAGCTACGAATGCCGGTGTGGCCTTCAATCAGGACCCCGGCTAAAGACCGGAACTCATCTATATCTATATCAGGATTGACAGTAGTGTAAGCAATCAAACCGGACACAAGGTATAATCTTGAGTTCAAACCGCTTTCCAGTTTAGCTCTTATAATACTCAGTTCATGAAGTACCTTAAGCCGGTTTAAAGTCTTCTGCTGTTTTAGCTTTGACTGATCTATAAACCCGAACAGAACAAAGATAAATAGAGAAGTAACGATAGCAGTGGAAACAGGTAATACTTTATTTTTCATTGTTCACTATTTCTTCTGAATGCCCATACTATCCGGACACATGAGCAGGTGCCATATAAAGAGTTTATAGTACTTCAATAATCTGTTTCTGAGCGCCTCTTTTTGAAACAGTGTTATCAGATTTCCAAATATGTTTAGTATGAGGTTGATGAAAATCTTGCAAGGTTTGAGAACACGAAGCGTAAGGTAAGATAGCGGGGTTCTGTTTTTTCTGAAAAACTTGTACAGGGATATGTAATATTCAATCTGCGATCTCCAGGGCGTTCTCTTTTTGCTGTGACCTGAGAGGTGAAAGACTTCAGCATCAGGAACGTGGTAAATTCTCCACCCTTTTTTGTTCATCCTGAAACACCAATCTGTCTCTTCTAAGAAAATAAAGTAATCTTCATCGAAGACCCCTACCTCGTCCATCGCCTCTTTCCTGACAATCATACATGCACCTATCACAGAATCCACTTCAATAGGGTACTTATAACTCGTGTTTTTGCTCGGATATTTTCCAGGAAAGAAGAGACGAAGAATACTTTTGTTAAATATTTCTGTCTCTGTGGATGGAAAGTTGTCTATTGAGTTCTGCCTGGAACCGTCATCGTTTAAAAGCTGAACACCCGCTATTCCGGCGCTGGGATTACCGGTCATAAATGCTAACAGTTTATTTATCGAGTTCTCCTTCAGAACTGCATCTGAGTTGAGAAGGACGGCGAATTTGCCCTGCATTATGCTGAGGGCCTGGTTGTTTGCATGGGCAAACCCGGTATTTGTCTCATTTTCTATGAGCCTTACGTCCGGGAACTCCTTTTTTACTGCCGGCTGGCTCCCGTCTGTTGAATTGTTATCAACAACATATATCTCCAGGTCAATATCCTTAACGGTCTTATAAATTGAGTTCAGACAATCCATAAGGATATCACGTGTATTCCAGTTTACAATTATGAAGGATATATCTACCAATCTTCTGTCACATCTCCCTGGGATGATACGTAGAGTATTTTCTCTGACTTGCTGAGGTTAATTACGTCCCTTAGTATATTCTTCACTTCATCAGTTATACCGCCTAGACACAGGTATTCCTTTAAGAATCTTAATCTATCCGCTGACGTAAACAGTCTCGGTGTGGAAAGATTTATCTGTGTCAGGTTTTTCACTCTTTTTCTGACAGTTATCTCTTCATTGAATGAAACCTTATCAAAATCAAGAAATGTGAAGTCAAACGACTTGCCTTTCTCTTTCACCATGATATTACACGTCTTCAAGTCATAATGGAAAATATTATGATTGTGCATCTCTCCTAAAATCTTTGCAAAAGCCCTTATCAACTCTCTTTTCTTTTTTAAATCTTTCTGATTACTGAAGTTCTTTAATATATATCTGTCCATCTCCAGACTATCTTTGACCTCTTCCATTATTAAATAACTGTTTGTAATAATCCCTGATATCTTTTTCTCTACTAGAGCCAGTGGCAAAGGAGTGTGAAAACCATATACTCTTAGACCATTTCCGGCAACCCACGCCTTCCTTCCTGCAGAACCACGGAAAATATTTTTAACAAGGCATCCGGGACAACTGGCCCTATATTGTTTTACTACAACATTTTGAACTGTTTTATCATTAAAAGTGTAACGTGTTAATGCCGTTTTGGAGTCAAGTTTTATGATTACAGCACTATCGTTATTAACCAATGCGTTATTATGCTTCTCAATCAGTTTCTGCAAGCTGTCAGTATCATAACCCTTCCTGAAAAATATCTTCATGTTTGCAATCACTTTCCATGAGAAAACACTGCTCTCTTTCATGCATCTTTTCAGCCTGCTTCGATAATGGATGTTTCTTATTGCCGAAGATTGTTCGTCTATCTGCCTGACAAGCTTACTCTCATCAGTGATATTGCCAAGAGCATTATTTCCATATGACCTGACAAAATTTAGTTTATCAGCATTTGTCATCATTGATGACAGAGAGTTAAAAATCTGTGCAAGATTAAACATTCTCTTGTTGGCTGATACGCTCTTAAACATCTTCACGCGGTGAAGGTCCATTAAGTACAGATCATAATCAAGTACATTCTGTTCTTTTTTGAACTTTATTAAGATATTACCAGCGTGAAGATCGTAGTGACAGAATCCCTTTTCGTGAATATTCCTTACAAACACCGCCAGTTTGTCCAGCAGTTTCCTCTTTTCAGATCCCTTTTCCGCTAAGAGGCTGCCCTCATAATTGGACTGGCAGAATTCCATGAGTTCTTCACTGTTTGTAACCGTCTCTGTAACAATAAGGAGACGTCTTTTCCCTTCTGATATCGCAAGAGGAAGAGCGGTTTTAATATCTTTGGTTAACAATGCGTTTCCCACCTCCCACTCAGTTCTGGCTTTAGTTGGTACAAACAGATGCTTTATGTAATCTCGACAACCGCCTCTCTTGAAATACTTAATGTATATTCCATTTTCACTTATATCCGACCCCGGCATTGAGATAACAGATCTCACCCTGTTCTCCTTTACCAATGTACGGTTCTGACCATTCAAGTCTGAAAGAAGATCATCAGGGTTAAACATGTCAGGAATATTTTCGTACCCATCCCTTACAGTCCACTCCGTTCCATTCTTTATTGTTTTTGTTGTCATAGAATTATTACTGTAAACAAGTTCTTATGATACTTAAGTGCAAAGTAAGGATAACTTTAAGAAATGTCTAAATCAAGAAAAAACAACACGTTATCAATAAGCTGAGGATTATCCCTGCTTTTTAGAAATTTGACTTGAAAATTACTTTAAAGTAATATAAGCCATTCATTTTTGTTGGACAGGTATTATGTCGTGAAGTTGAAACCAAATGAAAAAGCTTACGATACGTCAAATCGAAAAATCGGATCTAGACAAAATTGACTGTACATTCAAGAGTGAGTTCGGGCGTACACATGCCGACGATCTTCACGATCAATCGTTGTCCAGTCTTTCCTTCTTTGTTGCCTGGCTGAATGGTAATCCAGTCGGACACGCGTTAGTCAGATGGTTAGGTCCGCGAGATGAGACAGTGAGAAAAGAGTACCCGAATTGTCCTGAAATCTACCGTTTGAGGGTGTTAAAAGAGTTTCGATCACAGGGAATCGCTACGGCAATCATCAAAAAATGTGAGAACGAAGCACTCGAAAGACAATGCTTGCTCATTGGCCTTGGCACACATTCAAATATTGCCTCAAAAGGCAATTTATACATTCGATTAGGCTATGAACCATCAACAGCAGATAACTACACCGATACGTATAAAACCAGGTCGGATGACGGAACCGTAAACACAATTCGCAAGGAAGCACAGTTTCTGATAAAAAGGATATGATAAAGGAATGATTGGATAATTTTATTGAAGTGATTTGGTGGTTGATTTGATTTGTTAAGTTTTTTGAATTCCTAAAACATCAATACATGTCTGTACCACTTTCTCCGGTGTTATCATGGTCATACAACGGCGATCTGTAGGACATGTCTTGAGCTGGCATGGTGAGCATTCAATATCTTCTCTTATTACCTTACCTGTCTCATATTCTGATTCTGTATACATGGGATTATTAGGTCCCATCAGCACGACAACAGGCCGGTTCAGGGCTACCGCATAGTGCCTTGGTCCTGAGTCCAATGCTATCAAAAGCATACATCGTTGTACTATCACCTTAAAAGTATCCAGTGATATTGAGGCCCTTGAAAGGTTGATCAGGCCTGACTTTGAATGTTTTTCAATCTCGTCAGCAAGCCCAGTTTCTCCCGGCCCGGAAGTAAGGACTATATTGCAGTCAACAACCTCCTTTAACAAATCTGCTGTCCTGGCAAATCCCTCTGCTGTCCAGAGTTTCGACGAGCCATAAGATGCGCCGGGATTCATCAGGATGAAAGGTTTCTCATCGATATAGTATTTTTTTAATAACTCTTTTGCCTTCTCTTCACACTCTCCTGAAATAAACAGCTCCGGTTTCCCGGATGTTATCTCGCAGCCAAGTTGAGTGCATAACTTTAAATAATAATCGCCCATATATGTTGGCAGAAATTTTCCATCTTCGGTTGGTCTCGCTATGCCATCGGTCAATAAGAGATAACGTGCATCACGACAGTACCCAATGCGTCTTCTTACTCCACCTAACCATAGCATAAGGGCGGAACTGAACGAATTAGGGAACAGGAAACCCAGATCGAACCTCTCCCGTCTTATTTTACGTATTAATCCTACATATTCCTTTGTATTACCACTGCAAACCTTCCCCGGAAAAGCAAATCCGTTTTTACCCTTTCCAGCCTTAGGTTCCAGTTCGATAACCTCATCAAACCAGGGAGAGCCGTCAATTATCCCTCGCAGATTTCTCTTAATCAGTAACGTTATGTGCGAATTGGGAAAGTTTTCCCTGATACACCTGAATGCGGGAGTTGCCATCACAACATCACCAACCCAGTTAGGTGCCCTGACTAGTATTTTTCTTGCTATTATTATCTGTTCCATTTTAAATTAATTGCTGAAATATCTTCATCATCCTTGGCGCGTTTGCCTTAAGTGAATAACGTTCAATAACTCTCTCTCTTCCAGCTATTCCCATCTTCTTTCGAAGCTCATGGTCATTTATCAGGATTTCCAGTTTTTCTATCCACTCTTCCTGCGAACTTGCCCAGAAACCATGCACACCGTCCTCAACAATTTCCCTGTTGATCCCTGCCGGGCTGCAGACTACCGGAACTCCAGTTGCAAGGCACTGCAATATCTTGAGTCCACATTTCCCATGTGACCATGGATCGTCCATGAGCGGCATCAGTCCGATATCAAAACTCTGAATGTCTGCAACTTCGTCCTTCTCGTTCCATTGCTTTTTCTCCACAATCATGTTCTCACAATCGAAAAAAGTATCACATATAATCTTTAGCCGTAATTTATCATTCCTGTTACCAAGAATTTCAAATATGGGTTTCATTTTCTTCAAATAATGAATACTTCCGTGAGCACCAACCCAACCAAGAGTGATGTTATCACTTTTTTCCATATATCTCTTTTGAGAATAAGAAGTCATGTCAATGGGAGATGGTATAATTGTCACATTCTGCGTATACGGTGTAGTGTTCTTCTGTAAATACTCATTTCCCGCTATAACATGGTCAGAAGAATCAACCATGTTCTTAAACACTTTAACCCGTGTTTTAGACTCATTGCTAACGTACTTGGAACTACGATACATTACTGAGTCATCAAAATCGTAAACTATTTTTCTCGCGTTCTTCCTTATGAACTTGAGCCAGAGAACCGGAAATCTCTTTCGCTGAATGAACAGAATATCGTATTGGCTTGCACTCTTGAACACCTTTAGCTTAGCAAAGAACCCTTTCGGAAAACGTTGGACGGATGCCTGGATTCCATGCTCCTTAAGATATGGCAGATATTGAAGCACTCTGTATCTGCTTGCAGCCACATCAAGGCCTTGAACTAGAAACAATATTTTCATGTAATTATGCTACCACTTTATTATATATTTCTATAATTTCTTCACAGTTTTTCTCTGCCGGATATTTTTCTGCTTTTTCCCGTGCGGCAATGGATGCCTTTTGTCTGAATTCATCATTAAAAAGCAGGCTTATCTTTTCTGCCAATGCCTTGTGATCCTCCGGATCCCTAATAACAAAGCCATCCTTGCCATCATCCATTATCCCGCTTGCACCGTCATATATTGTCGTAATAACCGGCAGTCCACTTGCCAGAGATTCAGTGGTCACAAGAGAGCATGAATCGTAAAATGTAGGATGTACATAAAGATCTGATGCCGCGTAATACTGTTCTATCTCACCTACATGCCCCAG
>CAYTLC010000114.1:0-8461 GCA_964438395.1 uncultured Candidatus Scalindua sp. | reverse complement strand
TTTAGGTCCACTTTATCAAACCAGACATTTAGCCCCCTCCTGGTTAACCCCTCATAGATATTCCATGCATGGCTTAAGTCTTTATCGACGTATGAAAGAAAAATACTGCCTTTATTAAGTTTATTCATTGTTAGTATGCGGTTAGCTTATGTTATGGAAAAGAAGAGATAATTTCGGGTTGGTCACGAATTAAGGCTTATGGATAAGGGCTTCTCTCATATTGAAAACACACATGATAGCATTACACAAAATTAAATATGGAATAAATAAAGTTCAAATCTGAAAATCGACTTCATACTTCTCCACCTTATCCTTATGTTTGAATATAAGGTAGGGTGAATCAACTGTTACAGTTGTATATGGAGGGACTGATCGTGTCAGCCAGACATTTCCACCGATGATAGAGCCTTTTTGAATTATCGTGTTTCCGCCTAGAATTGTTGATCCGGCATAGATTGTGACGTCATCCTCGATTGTAGGATGTCTTTTTTTATTTTCCTTCCTGATCTTTTCGACATCAGTCAGGCTGAAGGCTCCTAACGTGACATGCTGGTAAAACTTTACATTTTTACCTATTATGGCCGTGCTTCCAATTACTACACCTGTTCCGTGGTCTATAAAAAAACCCGGGCCTATCTTTGCTCCCGGGTTTATATCTATTCCTGTTTTTTCATGAATGTATTCGCTCATCATCCTGGGTATATATGGGACTTCCTGCAGTTCCAGAAAATTGGCCAGGCGATGAACTGAAATTGCTCTTACTGATGGATAGCTTAATACTACTTCAAAATAACTTGCCGCAGCGGGATCTCCTTTATATGCAGCATGAATATCCTGATTTACAATTTCTCTAATCTCAGGGATTTTTTCAAGTAAAAGGTATGCAATCTCGACTGAACAGTCCCAGCACTCTCCTTCTGTACGAGTACAGTTAACTCCCTCCTTACATTCGTGCATTAAGCTCTTCTGTATTAGATCAGAGAGACAATCCAGTGCGTTGGAGCATTGTGCAAGGAGGTACGCGTCCAGATGATCTTTATTTCCGGTCGCTTCCTCGTAAAAACCGGGAAACATGATTGTAAGCAGAAGTTTTACCAGTTTTTGAACTTCCTTTTTTGATGGGAGATTAGGCCCTTCCAGATGGTTAATTCCACCGTGCTTCTCGTATGAGTTACTAAGCGCTTTGGTAATGTGGCTTAAACGAGGCGCGTTCTTATCACTGTTTATGGAGTTGTCCATCTTAATCCTTTTCTACAGCTTTAAAGAGGTCGGTAGAGATATAACGCTCTCCTGTATCAGGTAAAATTACCAGAACATTTTTATCGGGTCCTGCTTCTCGGGCGACTTGTAATGCTACATGCATATTTGCACCGGAAGAGATACCGCAGAAGATTCCCTCTTCCTTTGCAAGGCGTATTGCCATGCTGAATGCTTCATCATTGCTCGCCTGGCGAACTCCATCAACTACCGCTTGATTGTATATGCCAGGTACAAACCCTGCACCGATACCCTGGATTTTGTGAGGACCAGGTTCTCCTCCTGACAGAACAGGAGATTCTGCCGGTTCTACCACAATATTTTTTATGTCACTGAAATTCTTCTTCAGCACCTCACCAGCACCTGATATTGTACCTCCGGTTCCTACGCCAACGACAAAATAGTGGAGCTCTTTGTCTGCGAAATCATTAACTATTTCTGGGCCGGTTGTCTCCCTGTGAACTTGTGGATTGGCTGGATTGTCAAATTGTTGAGGTTGGAAATAGCCTTTTTCATTTACAAGTTCTTCTGCCTTTTCAATAGCGCCTTTCATACCTTTTGGGCCTTCCGTCAGGACAATTTCGGCTCCAAAGTATCTGAGAAGGGCCCGTCTCTCCAGACTCATTGTTTCAGGCATGGTAAATACCGCTTTGTACCCTTTGACTGTAGCGACCATTGCCAGTGCAATTCCTGTATTTCCAGATGTAGGTTCCACTATCGTATCTCCGGGCTTCAGTAAACCCTTCTTTTCTGCATCCTCTATCATAGCCAGGCCTATACGATCTTTGACGCTGCTGGCAGGGTTAAACATCTCTAACTTTCCAAAAAGATTCGCACAATTCTCGTCAGGTATTTTGTTTATTTTTACAATGGGTGTTCCTCCGATAGTCGCAAGGATATTATCAAAAATAGGCATTCTCTTTTCTCCTGAAAAAATAATTAACTACATCTATAAATAAAAATTTTAATATCTAGGGATTTGTCAGGTCTTCTCCTGTTGGCGTTGACAATATCTTACTTCTCTCAATAGATTGTAAGGCAAGGTACTGCTCACCAAATTTATTTAAATTTTGTAACTCTGTGTCAAATTGACCATAGTGGTGTTCCTCATCCACGACAAGTTCCTCGAATAGCTTTCTGGAAGTTGAATCAGCGTCTGAGCCACATTTTATCGCCAGTTCATTGTATAATTTAGTGCTATTCTCCTCCATCAATTTTGCAGTTGTCAACATATCTTTAACACTGCGTAGCTTGTCTGTCATGGTTGATGGCTGCATTTCTACATCACCTTTCAGGAATAAAATTCTTTCCGCAAGGCGTTCTATATGTATCATCTCTTCAATCGCTATTTTTCTGAAGAGATTAGCCAGCAGATCAAACCCCTGATCATTACAATGAAAGTGGAAATACATATATTGATGTACTCCACTTAACTCCTCTGCGACAGCTTGATTTAGCGGTTTTATACTTTTCTCGTACATGGAAACCTCCTGGTATTGAATTCACAAATTCAATGAAGATATCAGATATAAATGCTAAATTTCGTGAGACTATATTTTATTCTTTATTTGTATCCTATCAACCTATTTATTTTAACAAAATCTGGAAGTGACAATTCTTTATCTATATAAATCGTTTGACATGCAATGCGCTTCACGGTTATATTTTGAAAATTGATAATGTGTTTTGGTATTGTAAGAGGCTCCAATTACAGCATTTACCGCTTAACTCTTCTCATGAAGCTTTTCTAAAACATTTATGAAAAACGATATTGAAGAGGTCTTATTCTCTGAAGCTGAAATCAAAGACAGGGTTAGTGCGATCGCACAAAAACTTGCCGTAGACTACAAGCATAAGAATCTTACCGTAATCGGGGTCTTAAACGGCAGCCTCGTTTTTCTGTCCGATTTAATCCGGCAGATGCCTTTACCTGTCAAAATTGATACCGTAAAGGCTAACACGTATTCAGGCGCTTCTACTACTTCTGCGGCAAAGACAGAAATTATCCATAATATAGATGTAAACGTTAAGGATGAACATGTTCTTATTGTGGATGATATACTGGATACAGGTAAGACGCTTTCCGAAATTATACGGATGCTCACAGAATATAATCCGCTATCAATAAAAGTGTGCGTGCTCCTTAATAAAAGGGCAAGGAGGGAGAGAGAAATAGAGCCGGATTATTGTTGCTTTGAGATTGAGGATAAATTTGTAGTTGGTTATGGCCTTGATTTTGACAACAGGTACAGGAATTTACCTTATGTTGCTGTTTTAAGAGACAGTATAATGATTACTCCAAAAACCCTTTAAGCTCAAAAAGTTATAGCAATTCTCAGATACTTTATCTACAATCCTTGGTTGTGTGCCAGGTCAAAACATGTTCTAGTTTGTTGTTAGTGTTGGTGGGAATATAGAAGTTCTTGAAAAACATATAAAACAGTAAAAGGAGTTCGGTTGAGGACTATAGCACTAATAAATCAAAAGGGGGGTGTCGGCAAGACAACGACAGCCGTTAATTTATGCGCCTGTCTTGCAAAGCTTGGCAAGAGGGTGGTATTGATAGATCTAGATCCACAGGGTAATTCAAGTTCATGGATGGGGATAGACATTTATAATCTGCACAAATCAATGTTTAATGTATTTAATGACGAAATGTCTATAAGTGAGATCTTGCACGATACATGTGTGGAAAATATGTGGATTGCCCCGTCAAATGTGACTCTGGCTGCAGTTGAACGAACATTAGCAAACAAGCTGGAAAACGATACGATATTGAAAAAAAGTATTGATATTCTAAAGGATCACTATCTGCATAGTAATTGCCGTGCCGAGTATATTATTCTGGATTGTCCACCTTCGCTTGGATTGCTTACCGTTAACGCGTTGTCAGCAGTGAGAGAGGTCTTTATTCCGCTGGAAACAAAGGTAATGGCTCTTAATGGCCTGGTTACTTTGATTAATACAGTGAATCTGGTCAAGGACACCCTCAACCCACTTCTTGAAGTAACAGGCATTATTGCCTGTATGTTTGATAAAAGAACAAACCTGAGCAATAAGGTGGTGGAGAAGATCAGTGATAAGTTTCATGATAAGCTGTTTAAATCTATTATCAGGGAGAACACTCAACTTGCGGAATGCCCTATTTCCGGACAGCCGATTACTATGTATGCCCCTGATAGCCGCGGTACACAGGATTATATGGATCTGGCAAGAGAGGTTATCGGGTCCACGGGAGAGATTCATGTCAGTAATTATACTACCGAAGGGGAGAGAGAGGTTACTCGACATTATAACGACGGTGAAGACAGTATAAATGAATAATGCGAATTGTCGATCTGCGAAGTGATACAGTTACCAGGCCTACATTAAAGATGCGTCAGGTCATGAAGGATGCAGAGGTAGGTGATGATGGATTTGGTGATGACCCTACCACAAACAGATTTGAAAAAATGGCGGCTGACTGTGTTGGGAAGGAAGACGCCCTTTTTGTCCCCAGTGGCACAATGGGGAACTTGATCGCAATAATGGTGCATGCAAAGCCCGGTGAAGGTTTGATATGTGATAAATTTGCTCACATAAATACTCTGGTAGCCGGTAACACTGCGGCTTTAACCGGAACAACAATATGTCCTTTAGATGTGGATGAATCAGGCCATTTTGATCTGGATGAGCTTGAATCAAACATTAATCTTGATAATACACAATTCCCTAGAACATCCCTCATTGTCCTCGAAAACAGTAACAACCTGGCAGGCGGAACAGTGGTGACGTCTGAAGAGACATCTGAAATTTACAAGATTGCCAAGAGGCATAATCTGCGTTTCCACCTGGATGGTGCAAGGGTTTTCAATTCTGCAATTGCTCAGGGCGTTGATATTGTCAAGTTAACCGGGGATTGTGATTCCATTATGTTTTGTCTCTCGAAGGGATTGGCATCACCTGTGGGTTCTATTATAGCCGGTACGAAGACATTTATAAAAGAAGCCCGACGCATCAGGAAGATGTTGGGAGGTGTCATGCGGCAGACAGGGATCCTGGCTGCCTGTGGTATTATTTCGTTAGAGGAGATGATTGATAGGTTGGCAGAGGACCATGATAATGCAAGATATCTTGCCAATGGACTTGAAGGAATAGACGGTTTCACTGTTAAACTGAAAACCGTACAAACAAATATTATCTGTTTCAAATTTGAACTACCAAAGCTGAGTTGTAAGGAATTTGTGGATAATATCGCCAAAAAAGGTATTTATATAGTCCATCTTTATAAAGATTCTGGAAGAATGGTCACGCATAAGGACCTGAATAGATCTGACGTTGATTATGCTCTAGAAATGTTTAAAGATACAGTTTCTGAGAACTGAATTAAGATACCCGACAACTGCAAATACCATCTCCTAAATAAGTTACCCTATCATGGATTTCCATATCAAGCGCTACTATATAGTATAAGGATCGTGTAAAATATTTTGATTTACTAATCTATTATTTATGATAAAATTCTGAGTTGTACAGTTTTCGACAAGAACAATAATTTTAATTATAAATATAGGAATAATAACTGCTTATGTTAGTAAGTTACCTTCCAATCTTGATTCTGCTTTTAGTAGTAATGGGGTTTGCCGTTTCTAACCTCATTCTATCCGCTTCTGTTGGTCGACAGAAGCCGTCTGCGGAAAAGCTTTCCCCGTACGAATGTGGTATAGAACCAACAGGTACGGCGAGAGAGCGTTTTTCTGTAAAATTTTATCTAATTGCAATGCTTTTTGTTGTATTTGATATCGAGGTAGTATTTCTATATCCCTGGGCAGTTGCATTTAAGTCATTAAAAATATTTGGTTTAATTGAAATGGCTATATTCATATTGATTTTGCTGTTTTGCTATGTGTACATCTGGAAGCGAGGGGGTCTTGAATGGGAATAGAGACAGTTTTTGGAGATAACATACTTACTACAAATATTGACAAGGTTGTTAATTGGGCCAGGAAAAATTCACTCTGGCCTATGCCTTTTGGTTTAGCATGTTGTGCCATCGAAATGATGTCTTCAGTGGCACCCAGGTATGATCTTGCCAGGTTTGGGGCTGAAGTATTCAGGTTTTCACCGCGGCAGTCTGACTTGATGATAGTTGCCGGTACTGTGACATATAAAATGGCAGATGTGACGAGGAAAATTTACGACCAGATGCCGGAACCCAAATGGGTAATCGCAATGGGCGCTTGCGCATCTTCCGGTGGGATTTTTGATACTTATGCAACCGTACAAGGTGTGGACGAGATTGTTCCTGTTGATATCTATTTACCGGGATGCCCACCAAGACCAGAAGCTTTGATTCATGCAGTAATGGAATTACAGGAGAAGATAAAAGGTGAGTCTGTTCTGGATAATCCAGATAGGTAACTAATTTACATTAACATAGTACTACTATTTTAAAGCTAAAACCATATGACTGAAGATGCCACAATAGGAAAAAGATTAAAAGCGAAGTTTCCTGACGCAGTAATAGGTGGAAAATCGTTCAGAGGCGAATTGACCATAAACATAAATAAGGATTATATACAAAGAGCTGCAAAATTTCTCTGCGAGGATAAAGAATCAGATTTTGATTATCTTTCAGACTTGTGTGGCGTAGATTTGTCCCGTTTAGAACGTAGCAATAATTTTGAAGTGGTTTATCATCTATATTCTATAAAATTGAATCACAGAGTGCGGCTCAAAGTGAAAATACCCGCTTCGAATCCGAGTATCGATACTGTCACGAATGTCTGGAAGACGGCAGACTGGCATGAGAGAGAAGCTTACGATATGTTTGGCATAATCTTTAATGGTCATCCGAATTTACAGAGAATTCTAACGCCTGAAGGTTTTGAAGGTCATCCTTTGAGAAAGGATTATCCTCTTAAAGGCAGGCAACCGGAAACACTAAAGGGTATTTACCGAAAAGGATAATAATGACGGCAGCTACAACTGAGCAGGTAATGACCATTAATATGGGCCCACAACATCCCAGTACGCATGGTGTTTTGCGACTACTACTGGAGCTGGACGGCGAGACTGTAGTTAAAGTTACGCCTGACATAGGGTATCTTCACCGTGGTATAGAAAAACTAGCGGAACATAAGACATACCATCAGTTTATTCCTCTTACCGATCGTCTGGATTATCTGGCCCCAATGTCTAATAATATGGGGTATGCTCTTGCGGTAGAGAAGTTGCTGAATATAAAAGTTCCTAAAAGAGCGCAATATATAAGAGTCATCTTGTGTGAGCTAACCAGGATATCATCACACCTTTTATGGCTGGCAACCCATGCGCTTGATATAGGTGCAATGACCGTTTTTTTCTACTGTTTCCGGGAGAGAGAAACGCTTAATGATCTTTTTGAAATGGTTGCCGGTGCGCGAATGAACCTTTCATACATCAGGATAGGTGGTGTTGCAAGGGATTTGCCTGATGGTTTTATTGAAAAGACAAGAGAATTTGTTAACGCTTTCATGGATAGATTAAGGGGTTATGAAACCCTTTTGACAAAAAACAAGATATGGTTGATGAGGACAAAAGGGGTTGGAGTTATTTCTGCGGAAGATGCAATAAATTATGGATTGAGTGGGCCGTGTGTAAGGGGCTCAGGGGTCAGGTGGGACGTTAGAAAATCTGAGCCATATTCATCATATGATGAGATGGACTTTATTGTACCCGTTGGTAAAAATGGTGATGTATACGATCGCTATCTGGTAAGGCTTGAAGAGATGCGGCAGAGCAATGAGATTACACGCCAGGCCATGGATAATCTTCCTGGTGGTGATTATCTTGCAAACATACCGGATGTTGCTTTACCGAAAAAAGAGAATCTTAAGCAAAGTATGGAGTCTCTCATTCACCATTTTAAAGTTGTAACCGGTGGTATTTGTCCGCCGGCTGGTGAAGTATATGCCTGCGTAGAAGCTCCAAAGGGTGAACTTGGATATTACATAGTCAGTGACGGAACGAAGAATCCCTATAGAATAAAAATCAGGCCTCCTTCGTTTGTTAACTTAGAGGCGATTGAAAAGATGGTAGTTGGTAGCCTGCTTGCTGATGTGGTTGCTGTGATCGGAAGTTTGGATATCGTCTTAGGCGAAATAGACCGTTAGGTTTTTTGAGATTAAATAGAATGGGTAAAAGAAAGAAACAGGTTGTGAAAGAGGAGACTGTAGATTTATCC
>CAYTLC010000113.1:3821-8638 GCA_964438395.1 uncultured Candidatus Scalindua sp. | reverse complement strand
CAAAAAAACCGTGTTGCCATAGTCAATCTATAGTAACACGGTTTTTCGGTTTACATTTACTGGTAAAAAATTATATTCTGCCTGTTTTATTCGTGAAAAAGGTATGATTGTAATATACTCTTTATCCACCATGAAAAAAGTAATTGGCATATAAGTAACTCTCACTATTTCACTATATGTACATCGAACACACTCTCTCAATGCATTTAAACTTTCTAAAGCAAAAGAAAAAACCGGAATACAAAAATAATTAACATACACCATCAGAAGTAAATAAAAATCCCTCGCAGCCTTGGAATCACTATTTGCCAACAAACTATTGTACCCTACTATGAACAGATCATCATTAACTTCTGAATGATCTATTACCGTAGATAATTTGATACTTGGAAGCGATTCAACAGAATTATTCATATTTGTGGTTTTTAAAAAAGTCATAACTAATAAATACTCAGTAAGTTAAAACAATCATACGTAAAAAAAGAATTATGAAAAGCTTTAGTCATATCAACATAGCAATACATATACCAATAAAAAAAATACAAACAAAAAAACCATAACCGACGTAATAAAAAGACTTACAACTTTCAATGTAGCATTTGCGCCAGTAACCAGCCTGTGCTTTTATGGCTTATATGTACCAGCGGTAAAACAGCCATGCTTATTCCCAAACTACCATTACACTTACAACTGGCAGCTTAAATCGAGAAGAACCATATAATGCCTGCTAAATTAATCATTTTTTAATGTCCATGCGAAAAAACAGTAATAATTATAACCATTCATTCGAAAAAGCAATACACGGTCTTAAACAATATTATTTATGCACCAAAGCTCATATTATTACAAGGGCACCAACATGGGCAGTTTCGCAATAAGGCCTTATGCATATTTATGGGAAGATATTAAATAGATATTTAAGATTCACGAAAAGACCAACGCTGTCTTTGAGTCGAGAAAGAACCAAATAGCAAATTCCAAATATTCTACTAATTGCAATGAACAAATCGATTACAAGAAAAGTAATCCTGATCTTTCAAAAATCCAATTTGAATTTTCTACAATATTTGTTATTCGAGTTTTGTAATTTACCAAACTAAAGCTATTATGGCTATTCCAGTTAGGTATGTAAGTGGGTATGTATTTAAATCTAAAACAAACTACTATTACTAAATTGTTTTGTATATCCGCACCCTTTAGTTTGTGTAGCTTACTCGCTAAAACATTGGATGCCATGAAGCGCCTGTACAGCACACATCTTCAATAATATAAGAAAACTGCCTGATTTAGTTTTCTTAAAACAACCATAACATTAATTACTTCTAATTATACAATCATCAAATAATAGCCACCCGCCTTTGTGAAGCGGGTGGCTATTGTAATATACTTAATACTTAATCTATTGTTCAGGGTAACATGCTGTACCATGAATATGCACGTCTAAGCCATCTTTTTCAACGTCTTCAGATACCCTCATCTTTGATTTGCTATTTTTACCGCCAATCAACTTGAACAATATAATGGCCATTATACCAGCAAACGCAAGTGCAGTTAAAGCTCCAATAGCCTGTGCAACCAACTGCCCGTAATGGCCGGTTATTACACCAGAAACACCACCATACGAACCATCCGCAAAGATACCCAAGGCAATTAATCCCCAGAAACCATTGGCACCATGAACAGAACAAGCACCGAGCGGATCATCAACTCTGAATTTGCTACCGATAATCCAGAACGAAATCAGGTAGACTATTGCGGCAAGAACCCCTATTACTACTGCAGCCCATGGTGCAACATAAGCACACCCTGCTGAAATAGCTACAAATCCAGCCAATGCGCCATTACATGCCTCACCGACATCAGTATGACCTGATAACAAGTAAGTGAGGAAGAGTACTGTGACAGCACCAATTGAACCTGCAAGAGCCGTATTTGCAGCAACAACAGACATTCTTAAGTCTCCAGCTGCCAATGTACTTCCGGCATCATAAAACAACCAGCCAAATGCAAGGAGTATTGTACCAACAATCATATAACCAACATTATGACCAGGTATTGAGTTTGACGATCCATCCTCATTATACCTCCCAGCCCTTGGGCCCAGGAATGCAGCACCAACAAATCCAATAGTTCCACCAATTAAATGAACAACTCCGGATCCTGCAAAGTCTCTAAGACCTACACCGTATGGCAACTCCCACAACCATCCTTCTCCCCATACCCAATGTCCATAAATTGGATAGATGAAGATATAGACGAAGAAAAACATGAGTATATAAGAGCAGAGTTTCATTCTCTCAGCAACAGCACCTGCAATGATACTACCAATGAATGTCGCAACTACAGCCTGGAATATAAACAACAGAATCACTCTTACGTCGTATGCATCACCCAACAACATAAAACCACTTAGCCCCATAAATTGATTACCATGGCCAATATGCTGTCCCAGAAATTCAAATCCACCAAACATTAGACCAAAACCAACGAACCAATATAGGACAACTCCAAGAGTAGTGGCGATAAAGCAGTGAGTCATGTAGTTCAGTGCATTCTTGGCAGGCAATAAGCCTCCCAATAAGACAAAACCCACCTGCATGAACCATATCACGAAACAGCAAATAAGAATCCATGTAAAGTTATTGGACATACTGAGTCCCCTGATGTCCAAAGCAAAAGTCTTATCTCCTGTTGGATCTGCTGCGCTCGCAACGCCACACATCATGAAAACTGCAGCAACCAAGATCAACAGAAACCAAATTACATTGTTCTGTTTAAAACTCATATACTTCACCCCTTTCTTTTTCTATTACTTAATAAGTAAACGCAATAAAGTAAAAGACAAACATTTAAATTCCTATAAGTTAAAATATTTTTTAAATAAAGAAAAACACGTTAAAATAGATATTCCTTTGTTAACGTAACGAGAATTAAAGACAACACTGTGTGGAAGGAAAATATTCTCTGGTATGTAGCTAGTTTAAGAATTTGCATATTAGGCGACAAGCATGTGTAAAGTAAAGTCTCTAACAACCCTAGACGACTATATAGTATTCAGTATTCAAATGAATAACTTAGCGTATGTATCGAAGCAATAGATATACCAATATTCAAAACAAGAACACCATACATCTCTAACACTCTAGCACGCAACAACTTAGCTAAAATCGCGTATTTGTGCTAAGTTCTTAAATCTTTGATTTCTGGCGCAAATCTGCCTTTATAAATATATTAACGGCTAAGGCACAACAACATTATGACTTACGACACCCTTTACTGTGTGGCGCCCCAGACACAACTATCTTGTTGATGAAAAATCAAGAACACGTAATATCGCGGATTATATTGTAGTATCCCCTATAAAGTCAACATAATTATACGAACAAAATCGTCATAAATTATTTTTCATTTAATTAGAAAACAAAAAATTTATTGTAACGTAATTAATATAATTACATAATCGCTGTTTAATGATCTCTTCTTCAATCAGCACAAATGCAAATTTACCTAAGATACCTGTATTGGCTAACTTAGCAAACTATGCGTCAATAGCATGAATCCTTTCTTAAGCAAAACTCAATTCTTGATTTTATTCCAAATACTATCTAGCTCAGCCAACGAGCAGTCTTCTATTTTTTTCCCCAAAGCAGCAACTCGCATCTCTACCTTCTTAAACCTGCCAGTAAATTTTGATATGCTCTTACGTAATAAGTCTTCAGAATCCAGCTTTAGAAACCTTGAGAGGTTTACCACGGCAAACAATAAATCGCCTATCTCTTCGGCTATCGGCTCTTTCTCCTTATTCTTGATTGCCTCCTTGACCTCCTCTAGCTCCTCATGAACTTTTGCTATTACATCATCTATCTCTTCCCAATCAAAACCAACACGTGCAACCTTCTTTTGAACTTTTTGTGCCTTTTGTAATGCTGGCATATGTATTGGAACATTATCCACTATTGATTTATTACTCTCTTTACCATTTTGCTTTGCCTCTTTCTCTTTTTTCTTAATTTCATTCCATTGGCTTAATGCCTCACTTGCATTCTTAGCTGACTTATCACCAAAGACATGAGGATGTCGCCTTGTCATCTTTTCTAAGCAAGACTCCAAAACGTTATTGATATCGAAATTATTATTATCATCTGCAATTTTACAATAGAATATAATTAAAAAAAACAGATCTGCGAGTTCTTCTTTTAAACCTTCTGAGTCCTTTGAATCTACTGCATCAACAATCTCATAAACCTCTTCTATTAAACAGGATTTAAGAGAATCATGCGTCTGTTCATTATCCCAGGGACACCCATCTTTGCTCCTGAGTGTTTCCATTATTTTTACTAAATCCTTAAAATTATTACCCAGCAAGCCCTACACCCCTTTCATATTTTTGAACAAGATACTACATGTAACATTGATCCACCACCTCGTCACTATTCTTCCATGATAGTTGGAGCAACAACCTTTTTAAAACCTGCACCTTTAGCATAATCCATGATATCAACTACATCTCCGTAAGGCACCATCTTGTCCGCCTTCAAGACAAGAACATCATCTCCCGTGTCCAACATCAACCTTCTGAGTTCTTTTTCAAGGTTTTGTTTGTCAACAGGTTTTTCTTTTAGAAATAATTGTCCGTCACGAGAGATGGTTAACACCGTTCTCTCTACCTTACTTACTTCGGAATGCCTGGTAGCAGGCAACTCTAATTTAATATTTGGCTGTTCAACAAAAGCGGAGGTTACCATGAAAAATATTAAAAGCAGAAAGAGAACATCTACTAATGAAGCAATATTTATTACCGGTTTTATATATCTTTT